>NZ_CP114904.1:5982500-6282500 GCF_027497215.1 Micromonospora sp. WMMD812
GGGGCTCAAGCACACCGCCGAAGCTGTGGCATTCACATTTTTACCTCGCTTGGACGTGATTCCTTGTGCAGGTGTGTGGATGGGTAGGGGAGCGTCGTGCCGGGGGTGAAGCAGCGGGGTGACCCAGTTGTGGACGCGGCACGAGTGAGAATGCAGGCATGAGTAGCGAAAGAAGGGTGAGAAACCCTTCCGCCGGATGACCAAGGGTTCCAGGGCCAGGCTAATCCGCCCTGGGTGAGTCGGGACCTAAGGCGAGGCCGAGAGGCGTAGTCGATGGACAACGGGTTGATATTCCCGTACCCGCGAAGGAGCGACCCTGATGAACCTCGTTGTGCTAACCACCCGAACTGCCGGCGACCTTCGGGTCAATGGTGGGGAGCGTGGGAACCTGGCGGGTAGTAGTCAAGCGATGGGGTGACGCAGGAAGGTAGCTGAGCCCGGCCGGTGGTTGTGCCGGGGTAAGCGTGTAGGCCGTGTCATAGGCAAATCCGTGGCACATGAAGGCTGAGACGTGATGCCGAGCCGATTCAGGCGAAGTCAGTGATCCTATGCTGTCGAGAAAAGCCTCTAGCGAGTTCCGAGCGGCCCGTACCCCAAACCGACACAGGTGGTCAGGTAGAGAATACCGAGGCGATCGGGCGAACTGTGGTTAAGGAACTCGGCAAATTGCCCCCGTAACTTAGGGAGAAGGGGGGCCGGAGACGTGAAGCCCCGCGCGGGTGGAGCGTTGTATGGCCGCAGAGAGCAGGGGGAAGCGACTGTTTACTAAAAACACAGGTCCATGCGAAGAAGTAATTCGATGTATATGGACTGACGCCTGCCCGGTGCTGGAACGTTAAGGGGACCTGTTAGCTCTTTCGGGGGCGAAGCGGAGAACTTAAGCGCCAGTAAACGGCGGTGGTAACTATAACCATCCTAAGGTAGCGAAATTCCTTGTCGGGTAAGTTCCGACCTGCACGAATGGCGTAACGACTTCCCCACTGTCTCAACCACAGGCCCGGCGAAATTGCATTACGAGTAAAGATGCTCGTTACGCGCGGCAGGACGGAAAGACCCCGGGACCTTTACTATAGCTTGACATTGGTATCCGAATTAGCTTGTGTAGGATAGGTGGGAGCCGGTGAAGTCCATACGCCAGTATGGGTGGAGGCAATCTTGAAATACCACTCTGGTTGATTTGGGTATCTAACTTCGGACCGTTATCCGGTTCAGGGACAGTGTCTGGTGGGTAGTTTAACTGGGGCGGTTGCCTCCTAAAAGGTAACGGAGGCGCCCAAAGGTTCCCTCAGCCTGGTTGGCAATCAGGTGTTGAGTGCAAGTACACAAGGGAGCTTGACTGTGAGACTGACAGGTCGAGCAGGGACGAAAGTCGGGACTAGTGATCCGGCACTTGCGTGTGGAAGCGGTGTCGCTCAACGGATAAAAGGTACCCCGGGGATAACAGGCTGATCTTCCCCAAGAGTCCATATCGACGGGATGGTTTGGCACCTCGATGTCGGCTCGTCGCATCCTGGGGCTGTAGCAGGTCCCAAGGGTTGGGCTGTTCGCCCATTAAAGCGGTACGCGAGCTGGGTTTAGAACGTCGTGAGACAGTTCGGTCCCTATCCGCCGTGCGCGTAGGATACTTGAGAAGGGCTGTCCCTAGTACGAGAGGACCGGGACGGACGAACCTCTGGTGTGCCAGTTGTCCCGCCAGGGGCACGGCTGGTTAGCTACGTTCGGAAGGGATAACCGCTGAAAGCATCTAAGCGGGAAGCTCGCTTCAAGATGAGGTATCCCACCCACATTGTGGGGTAAGGCCCCCAGCTAGACGACTGGGTTGATAGGCCGGAAATGTAAGCCCGGTAACGGGTTCAGTTGACCGGTACTAATAGGCCGAGGACTTGACTACTAAGCTGCTACGCGTCCACTGTGCAACTCCCGACAAACGAACAACAGACCCGTTGGGTGTTGTTTGATATGTCGATAGAGTTACGGCGGTCATGGCGGAGGGGAAACGCCCGGTCACATTCCGAACCCGGAAGCTAAGCCCTCCAGCGCCGATGGTACTGCACTCGGGAGGGTGTGGGAGAGTAGGACACCGCCGGACAATCTTCCCGTCAGGGCCACCCTCTTCGAGGGTGGCCCTGACGCGTTTCCCACCCCGTATCCGGGGCGACCCGGACGCGGTCCGGGCGCTGGCATGGGCAGGGCGGCGGTGCCGGTGACGGCGGCAACCGCGCGGCGGACACGTCGGACCCCGCCACGTCGGCCACATGGTGCCGATCAAGGCCACTGTCGGCTGATCCACCCGGGTCCCCGGAACGGGCGAGCGGGCGGTGGGTCGTCAGCCGCGGGTCTGGATGCCCGCGCGGAGGTCGCGGAAGAGCGCGCTCGCGGCGTCGACGGTGCGGCCCGGGAACATGGCCATGACGACGCTGCCGTGGTCGGCCCACCCGCAGATGGCGAAGTCGCCGCCCTCACCGCTCGTGGTGCCGCACTTCATCGTGCCGCCCAGGTCGCCGGCGGCCACCTCACGCAGCCCGTTGACCTTGCCGGTCTCGTCGGACATCAGGCCGAAGAGGCTGTCCAGGTCGCGCTCCGGCTGCCAGAGCAGCGTGGTGCCGCCGAAGATGAGCACCGAGCGCTTGTCGTCGGCCGGGTCCCGGTAGACGTTGCCGAAGCTGCGGTCCAGCTCGATGTCGGCGGCGAAGCCGCTGCGGAGGTAGTCCGCGGTGCTGCGGGCCCGTTCACTGTCGTCGCGGGTCAGCCCGGCCACCTGCTCCGGGCTGGCCAGCCGGGTGTCCTTCTGCTGTGCCACCCGCCAACCGGCAACCCCCAGGGTGCCGGCCCCCGCGAGCCCGATCGCGAGCGCCACCGCCCACCCGATCCGTCGCCGCCGTGAATGGGCCGCCCGCGGCTCGGGGCCGTCAGCGTGCTCCCGGTTGCTCAGCCGGATGGGTTCCTCGGTCAGCTCGACAGGCTCGGGCTCGGGCCCGTCGCCGAGCTGGCGTTCGGTGAGATGTGCGTCGGACATAGCCGACACCGTACGCGAATGGCCGGTGGCGCACGTCAGGTCCGCGGAAGCCCTCCGTAGACTTTCTCGGGTGACCGAGAGACTGGATGCCCGACGCCCCGACGCCCCCACCCTGCCCGGCCAGTACCAGCCGGGTGAGGTAGAGCAGCGACGGTACGAGCAGTGGGTAACCGCCGGCCACTTCCGGGCGTCGGCGGAGAGCGACAAGCCGCCCTTCACCATCGTCATCCCGCCGCCGAACGTCACCGGTTCGCTGCACATGGGCCACGCGTTCGAGCACACCCTGATGGACGCGCTGAACCGGCGTAAGCGGATGCAGGGCTACGAGGCCCTGTGGCTGCCCGGCATGGACCACGCCGGCATCGCCACCCAGAACCTGGTCGAGCGGCAGCTCGCCGGCGAGGGGCTGTCCCGGCACGACCTGGGCCGCGAGAAGTTCGTCGAACGGGTCTGGCAGTGGAAGGCCGAGTCCGGCGGCGCCATCCTCGGCCAGATGCGCCGCCTCGGCGACGCGGTCGACTGGGACCGCGAGCGCTTCACCATGGACGAGGGCCTGTCGCGGGCCGTCCAGACCATGTTCAAGAAGCTCTTCGACGACGGGCTCATCTACCGGGCCAACCGGATCATCAACTGGTGCCCGCGCTGCCTCACCGCGCTCTCCGACATCGAGGTCGAGCACACCGACGACGAGGGCGAGCTGATCTCGATCCGGTACAGCGACGAGGTGGTGGTGGCCACCACCCGGGCCGAGACGATGCTCGGCGACACCGCCGTCGCGGTGCACCCGGACGACGAGCGGTACAAGCACCTGGTGGGCACCGAGGTCGAGCTGCCGCTCACCGGCCGACGGATCCCGATCGTCGCGGACGAGCACGTCGACCCGAGCTTCGGCACCGGCATGGTCAAGGTGACCCCGGCGCACGACCCCAACGACTTCGAGATCGGCCAGCGGCACGACCTGCCCTCGCTGACCGTGATGGACGAGCGTGGCGTGATCACCGTGCCGGGGCCGTTCGAGGGGCTGGACCGGTTCGAGGCGCGGCCGGCCATCGTCGCCGCGCTGCGCGAGCAGGGCCGGATCGTCTCGGAGAAGCGGCCGTACGTGCACGCGGTCGGCCACTGCTCGCGGTGCAAGACCACCGTCGAACCGCGCCTGTCGCTCCAGTGGTTCGTGAACACCGCGCCGCTGGCGAAGGCCGCCGGTGATGCGGTGCGGGACGGCCGGGTGAAGATCGAGCCGGCCGAGCTGGCCAAGCGCTACTTCGCCTGGGTCGACAACATGCACGACTGGTGCATCTCCCGGCAGCTCTGGTGGGGCCACCGCATCCCGGTCTGGTACGGCCCGGACGGCGAGATCGTCTGCGTCGGCCCGGACGAGCAGCCGCCGACCGGCGAGGGCTGGCGGCAGGACGAGGACGTCCTGGACACCTGGTTCTCCAGCGGGCTGTGGCCGTTCTCCACCCTCGGCTGGCCGGAGAAGACCCCGGACCTGGCCAAGTTCTATCCGACCAGCGTGCTGGTCACCGGGTACGACATCTTGTTCTTCTGGGTCGCCCGGATGATGATGTTCGGCCTGTACGCGATGGACGGGGTGCAGCCGTTCGACGTGGTCGCCCTGCACGGCATGGTCCGCGACGAGCACGGCAAGAAGATGTCCAAGTCGTTCGGCAACGTGGTCGACCCGCTGGACTGGATCGACCGGTTCGGTGCCGACGCCACCCGCTTCACGCTGGCGCGCGGCGCCAACCCGGGTCAGGACGTGCCGGTCAGCGAGGACTGGTGCCAGGGCTCCCGCAATTTCTGCAACAAGCTCTGGAACGCCACCCGGTTCGCGCTGATGAACGGCGCGCACACCGAGGGGCCGCTGCCGGTCGCCGAGCAGCTGTCGACCGTCGACCGGTGGATCCTGTCCCGGCTGGCGCACGTCACCGCCGAGGTGGATGGGCAGTTCGAGGCGTACGAGTTCGCGAAGGTCTGCGACCTGCTCTACCACTTCGCCTGGGACGACGTCTGCGACTGGTACGTCGAGCTGACCAAGCCGGTGCTCGCCGAGGGCGGCCCGGCGGCCGAGGTCACCCGCCGGGTGCTCGGCCACGTGCTCGACCACCTGCTCCGGCTGCTGCACCCGATCGTCCCGTTCGTCACCGAGGAGCTCTGGACCGCGCTCACCGGCGGCGAGACCGTGATGCGGGCCGCCTGGCCGGTCGCGGACCGTTCCCTGATCGACGACGCCGCGGAGGCGGAGGTCGGCACGGTGCAGCGGGTGGTGACCGAGGTCCGGCGGTTCCGCTCCGACCAGGGTCTTCGCCCCACCCAGCGGGTCGCGGCCCGGCTGGACGGCCTCGCCGGGGCCGGGGTCGCGGCGCACGAGTCGCTGATCCGCTCCCTGGCCCGGCTCGACCCGGCCGAGGACGGGTTCCAGGCCAGCGCGACGCTGGCCATGCCGGGCGAGGTGTCCGTGGCACTGGACACCCGCGGCACGATCGACGTGGCAGCCGAGCGTGCCCGGCTCACCAAGGACCGCGCGGCGGCCGAGAAGGAGGTCGCGCAGGCCCGGGCCAAGTTGGACAATCCGGCGTTCGTCGGCAAGGCGCCGGAGCCGGTGGTCGCCAAGATCCGGGACCGGCTCGCCACCGCCGAGGCCGACCTCGTCCGCATCGACGCGGCGCTGGAGGCGCTTTCCTCGTGACCGATCACCAGTCCTTCGCCGAGGTCGAGGCCGAGCTGGCCGGCCGCGGCTTCACCCGCATGGTCTTCGAGCTGGACCGGATCGAGTCCCTGCTCGACCTGCTCGGCAGTCCGCAGCGGGCGTACCCGTCGATCCACCTGACCGGCACCAATGGCAAGACCTCGACCGCCCGGATGATCGACTCGCTGCTGCGGGCGTTCGGGCTGCACACCGGCCGCTACACCAGCCCGCACCTGGAGACCGTCCGGGAGCGGATCAGCCTGGACGGCGAGCCGGTCAGCGAGGAGCGGTTCGCGGCCACCCACCGGGAGATCGCCCCGCTGGCCCGGCTGGTCGACGAGCGGTCGGCGGAGCCGCTGACGTACTTCGACATGACCACGGCGCTGGCCTTCGCCACCTTCGCCGACGCTCCGGTCGACGTCGCCGTGGTGGAGGTGGGTCTCGGCGGCGCCGAGGACTCGACCAACGTGATCCAGGCGGGGGTAGCGGTGATCACCCCGATCGGCCTCGACCACACCGAGTGGCTCGGCGACACGATCGAGGACATCGCCCTGCACAAGGCGGGCATCATCCACAAGGGCGCGACGGTCATCTCGGCGGCGCAGGAGGAGGAGGCGGCCCGCCCGATCCTGGAGCGCTGCGCCGAGGTCGGCGCGACCATCGCCCGCGAGGGCTCGGAGTTCGGCGTACTGCGGCGGGCGGTCGCCGTCGGCGGGCAGGTGCTCACCCTGCAGGGGCTCGGCGGCGTCTACGAGGAGGTGTTCATCCCGCTGCACGGCGCCCACCAGGCGCAGAACGCGGCCGTGGCCCTCGCGGCGGTCGAGGCGTTCCTCGGCGCCGGCGCCCGGCGCCAGCTCGACATCGAGGCCGTCCGCGAGGGCTTCGCCACGGCCAGCTCGCCGGGCCGGCTGGAGCGGGTACGCAGCGCGCCGACCATCCTGCTCGACGGCGCGCACAACCCGCACGGGATGGCCGCCACCGTCGCCGCGCTCCAGGAGGAGTTCGCGTTCAGCAAGCTGGTCGCGGTCGTCGGGGTGCTCGGCGACAAGGACGCGCCGGCCCTGCTGGAGCTGCTGGAGCCCGTCGTCGACCAGGTGGTGGTCACCCGGAACAGCTCGCCGCGGGCGTTGCCGGCGCGGGAGCTGGCCGCGATGGCCGCCGAGCTGTTCGGCCCGGAGCGGGTCGAGGTGGCCGAGGAGATGCCCGACGCCATCGAGACGGCGGTGGCGCTGGCCGAGGAGGACGTGCCCGGCGAGCTGAGCGGGGTGGGCGTGCTGATCACCGGATCGGTGGTGACCGTGGCCGACGCCCGCCGGCTGCTGAAGCGATGACCGGGCCGGAGCAGCCGACGACCGGCGGGCCGGAGCAGCGGTCGGCTGCCGGGCCGGAGCGGCCGGCGCCGGCCACCGGGCCCGCGCAGCCGGCCACCGGGCCGGGGGAGCAGCCGGCCACCGGGCCGGGGGAGCAGCCGGCTACCGGGGCGGAGGAGCCGCGCCGGTCGGGGCTGCGGGACCCGGAGCGGGCGGTCCGGAGTCTCGGCGCCGGCGCGCTGGGCATCGAGGCGCTGGTGCTGCTGCTCGCCATCCAGCCGATCCGGGCGGTGGGGGCAGACCTGGGCGGCCCGGCGATCGGCGCGGTGGTGGCACTGGCCGTGGCGGCGGTGGTCCTGGCCGGGATGATGCGCCGGCCGTGGGCCTGGCACGCGGGCACCGTCCTGCAGGGGTTGCTGATTCTCGGCGGCCTGCTGCACTGGTCGCTGCTGGCGCTCGGCGTGATCTTCGCTCTGGCGTGGGCCTACGCCCTGCACGTCCGCCGCGTCATCCTCGGTTGACCCACCGCACCGCAGCGGGAGGGCACTCGTTCACGGAACGGGTGCCCTCTTTCCCGGTCGGGGTCAGGCGTCGGCGCGTTCCCGCCACTGGGTGAGGGCGATGCCGTGGCCGTCGGGGTCGCGGAAGGCGGCCGCCCACACCTCCAGCTTCGTGCCCCGGTTGACCACGCGTGGCGCGTACGTGAAGCGGACGCCGGAGCCGCGCAGCCGCGCGTACGCCGCCTGGATGTCGCCGACCTCGAGGTTGACGTGCACCAGCCGGCGGCTGACCGGCGCGGCCTCGGTCACCTCGCGCAGCACCAGGCGGGTCGCCCCGGACGCGAGCACCGCGTTGCCGGACCCGCGGTCGAGCTCGGCGAACCCGAGCACGTCCCGGTAGAAGTCGAGCGAACGGGACAGGTCGGTGACCAGCAGCGTCAGCCCGACCCCGCTGATCGGGGCGTCGTCCTCGATCGGATCGACCTCGGCGGCCTCCGGCTCGTACCCGAAGATGGCCTCGTCCAGCTCCGCCGGGGTGACCTCTTCGTCGCGTGCCGGCTCGCGGGGCGGCGCGGGGTCGTCCAGCGGCAGGTCGAGGGGGTCGAGCGGATCCACCGTGCGGGGCGGTGCCGGCGGTGCGGCGCCGGCGGCCGCGTCGCGGGCGTCGAACCGCTCCTCCGCCGGGGTACGGGGGGCCGGGGTGGCTCGGCGTGGCAGTGGGTTGACCACCGACGGCTCGACCAGCGTCCCCTCCAGCACCACCGGGCCGCCCGGACGCTGGTGCACCACCACGGGCTCGCGCTCCTCGGGCGGGACGCCCGGGTCGTCGCGCAGCGGGTCGGAGGCGAGCGGGTCGGGGGCGAGGGGGTCGCGGAGGTCGTCCCGGAAGTCGTCCTCGGCGGAGCGGCCCGCCCACGGCGGCGCGTCCTGCTCGATCAGCACCTCGTCCAGCGGCTCGGGCCCGGCGTACTCGGGTGGCAGGTCGGCGGTCGCCGCGGCGGCGGTCTCGGCGTGCGTGGGCACCTCGTCCCAGAGCACCCGGACGTGCCGCTGGTCGTCGAGGGCGACCCGGATCGGCAGGGTCTGCCCGAGCGACGGCCACTTCGAGACCGGCACCCGCGGCTCGATGATCTTCTTGCTCCGCGGCGGCAGCCCCGGTGCGTCGATGACCAGTTGCAGCTCGCACCGGCCGAACGCGTACTGGGTGGGCGGCTCCGACGCGCTGTGCACGTGGCCCTCGCCGATCACCCAGGTGCGCCCGCCGGCCCGCACCGTGGCCAGCGCGATCGCGAGCACCAGCAGGGCGACCCCGAGCGCCACGATGGCCCAGCTGGTCATGCCGAGGCCGAAGAGGATCACGAAGGTGGCCACGGTGCCGAGCACCGCGGCGATCAGCTTGCGTACCGGCGCGATGGGTCGGCTCCCGCCATTCGCCACAGTGGACCTCCCGGGGGTCAAGGGCCAGGCTAGGCCGGAGGGGCTGCCGGGGGAAAGGCCAGCCGCCGCGCCGGCGCCGGGACCGGATCGCTAGGCTGACCGTACCCAGCCCGACCGCCTTCCGCGCACAGGAGGAACCCAGCGTGTCCAGCAGCACCCCCGATGAGCGCAGCCTCGTACTGATCAAGCCGGACGCGGTCCGCCGCGGGCTGGTCGGCGAGGTCATCTCCCGCTTCGAGCGCAAGGGGCTGCGGATCGACGCCATGGTGATCCGGACGATGGACGCCGCCCTGGCCGACGAGCACTACGCCGAGCACGTGGACAAGCCGTTCTACCCGCCGCTGAAGACCTTCATGACCGGTGGGCCGCTGGTGGCCCTGGTGCTCTCCGGCGACCAGGTCATCGAGGTGGTCCGCGGGCTGGTCGGCGCCACCGACGGACGCCGGGCCGCCGCCGGCACCATCCGCGGCGACTTCTCCCTGTCCAACCGGGAGAACCTGGTGCACGCCTCCGACTCGGCGGACAGCGCGAAGCGCGAGATCGCGCTCTGGTTCCCCGAGCTGGGCTGACACCTCAGCCGGCTCCTTGGCTGACGACCGCGGCCGGTGCGCGTCGCGCACCGGCCGGGGGTCACCATCCGAGGAGGCTCACGCCTCCGTCGGCGGCTGCGTCCGCGTGGTCACCGCGATCCGGTTCCACACGTTGATCGTCGCGATCGCCATAACCAGGTCGGCCAGCTCCTTCTCCGACCACTGCTTCGCGGCGGCGTCCCAGACCTCGTCCGGTACGCCGTGCTCGCCGAGGTGGGTGACCGCGTCGGTGAGCGCCAGCGCCGTCCGTTCCCGCTCGTCGAAGAACGGCGACTCCCGCCAGGCCGCGACGGCGAAGAGCCGCCGGCTCGACTCGCCGGCCCGCAGCGCGTCCGTGCTGTGCATGTCGACGCAGTACGCGCAGCCGTTCAGCATCGACGCCCGCAGCTTCACCAGCTCGAGCACGGTGTGGTCGACGTTCGCCCGGACGTACTTCTCCAGCCCCAGCACCGCCTGGTAGGCCTCCGGCGCCACCTCGGCCGCGTTCATCCGCTGCATCTGAAATCCTCCCTGATCGGTGTGACACCGCTATGACGGCGCGATCGGGGTGCGGCGTGACAGCCACGGCCTGTGACGCCGGTCATGACCGGTCAGCGGACGTTCCGGCCGTCGCCACTCGGAGCGCCGCCACCGGTCATGTCCGCCCGGTAGACCGACGGGGTCAGTCAGTCCCCGATCCGGGAGGAACGATGACGGAGCTTGATCGACGTACGTTGCTGCGTGCCGGCCTGGTGGCCGGCGCGGGTGTCGCCGGTGGTGGCCTTCTCGGCGCGGGTGCCGCGCCGGCCGCACCGGGGTGGCGGCCGGCCGGGCGGCCGGTGCTGACCCACGGCGTGCAGAGCGGCGAGGCGACGGCGGACTCGGCGCTGTGTGGACGCGCGCCGACCGCCCCGGGCGGATGCTGGTGGAGGTGAGCCGCCGATCCGACTTCCGGGGCGCGCGGGTGCGGCTGCGCGGCCTGCCCGCCGGCGAGCGTCTGCACTACCGGGTCCGGGTGGAGAGCCTGGACCGGCACGGGCTGGCCAGCGAGCCGTTGCGCGGCGTGCTGACCACCGCGCCCGACCCGCACGACCGGCGGGACGTCCGGTTCGTCTGGACCGGCGACATCGCCGGGCAGGGCTGGGGGATCGCCCCGGACTTCGGCGGCATGTCGATCTTCCGGGCCATGCGCGCCACCCGTCCCGACTTCTACCTGTGCAGCGGCGACACGATCTACGCCGACGGCCCGATCGGCGAGAGCGTGACCCGTGCCGGACGGCCGGATCTGGCGCAACCTGGTCACCCCGGAGAAGAGCAAGGTCGCCGAGACGCTGACCGAGTACCGGGGCCAGTACGCGTACAACCTGCTCGACGAGCACCTGCACCGGTTCGTCGCCGAGGTGCCGCAGGTCAACCAGTGGGACGACCACGAGGTGACCAACAACTGGTACCCGGGCGAGGTGCTGACCGACGAGCGGTACACCGAGCGCCGCGTCGACGTGCTCGCCGCCCGGGCGCGGCAGGCGTTCGGCGAGTGGGTACCGGGACCGCTCGACGGACGGCTGTACCGGCGGCTGTCGTACGGGCGGCGGCTGGACGTCTTCGTGCTGGACATGCGGACCTGGAAGGACGCGAACGACGGCAACACCTACGCCGACCCCCGCCGCGGTCTGCTCGGCCGGGCACAGCGGGAGTGGCTGATCCGGGAACTGACCCGGTCCCGGGCCACCTGGAAGGTGATCGCCGCCGACCTGCCGCTGGGGCTGGTCGTGCCGGACGGCCCCGGCGCCCAGGAGGGCGTGGCCCAGGGCGACCCGGGCGTACCGGCCGGCCGTGAGCTGGAATTCGCCCAGGTGCTCGGGGCGGCGCACCGAGCCGGGGTGACCGGGATCGTCTTCCTCACCGCCGACGTGCACTACACCGCCGCGCACCACTACGACCCGGCCCGGGCCGCGGTCGCCGACTTCACCCCGTTCTGGGAGTTCGTCTCCGGGCCGGCGCACGCCGGAGCCTTCGGCCCGAACGCGCTGGACGGCACGTTCGGTCCGCGGGCCGTCTTCGTGCACGCCCCGCCGCGGGCGAACACGTCCCCGGCGGAGGGTTTCCAGCACTTCGGCGAGGTGGGCGTCGACGGGGCGACCGGCGCGTTCACGGTCCACCTGCGGGACCGGGACGGCGTCTCCCTCTGGAGCACGACTCTCCCGGCCCCGACCCGCTGACCGCTGCGCCCGGCCGACAGCGCAGGTGTGGTGGACGGCGTTCCGGCGGCGTCGCGGTCAGCGGGCCGCCGGGCCGCCGTCCACCAGCACCTCGCGCGGCCGGGAAGGTCCGGCGATCGCGCCGGACGTGCCGGTGCCGCCGGTGGCGTCGGCGCCGTCGGTGGCGTCCGTCGGGCCGGGGCGCGGTACCCGTGCGGCCAGCCGGCGCCCTACGTTGATCATGGGTAGCTCGATCCACCGGTACAGCACGTCCGCGCCGAGCAGTCCCACCACCAGGGCGCCCAGGAACAGGCCGGTGCCGCGGTGCCCGATCGCCGGGACCAGCCCGGCCGCCGTCCGCGCGGCGATGGTCTGGATCAGATACATCGAGTACGACCGCTCACCCACGAAGGCCAGTGGGCGCAGGCCCAGTCCGCGTGCCAGCGCGCTGCGGGAGAGCAGGGCCGGCAGCAGCAGCGCCGCGGCGGCGGCGTAGCCGCCGATCAGCAGTTCCTGACCGAGCCGGGCCGGCCAGAGCTGCACGGACACGTGCACCGCGACGAAGGCGACGATGGCCACGGTGGCGGTCACCGGGTGGGTCAGCGGCCGGACCAGGGCGAAGCCCCGGGGGTGGTGCATGACCACCGCCGTCAGGCAGCCGAGCAGGATGGCGACGTAGTGGACCGGCCAGCTCAGCCAGCCCACGTCCGGCGGAGTCAGCGCGATGAAGAGCGCGAGCAGGCCGACCGTCACCGCCAGCCGTCGGCGGAACGCGGCGGTCACCACCACGAACGCGACGGCGGGCCAGAACAAATAGAACTTCTGTTCGATCCCGATCGTCCAGGAGTGCAGGTACGGCGCGCTCGACGGCAGGAATTCGTTGAGGAGGAGCAGGTAGTACCTCAGCAGGCGTTCGATCGTGCCGGCGCCGCCGTCGAGTCGCGCGAGCGCCCAGGTCAGGAAGAGCACCAGCAGGTAGACCGGCATGATCCGGAAGAACCGACGCAGGTAGAAGGCGCGCAGCGAGACCTTGCCGTGCCGGTCCTCCTCGCGCAGCAGCAGCGTCGTGATCAGGAAGCCGGAGAGCACGAAGAACAGGTGTACGCCGATCCAGCCGGACAGCCACGTCCAGTGCGGCCCGCCGTAGTGGAAGGCGAAGACCATGATCGCGGCTAGCGCCCGCAGGCCGTCCAGGGCGGGAAATCGACGCATGGCCTGGAACTCGTCCCACCGCAGCGAACGCACCGGCGAAGTCTGCGCGAGCGGGCCAGCGGGGTCAAGCCGCATGGATGGGGCCGGATACGGGCACACCCGTGGGAGGAGGGTGGCGGGCACACCCGTCAGGGAAGGTGGCCGCGTCCGCTACCGTGACACCGCCTGCTTCGCACACGAACCGCCGGAGGACCAGTGCCGCTGCTCTACACCATCGGCAAGCTCACCGTGGCGCCCACGCTGCGGTTGGCGTTCCGCCCGACCGTGGAGGGGCTGGAGCACGTGCCGGAGACCGGTGGCGCGATCCTCGCCGGCAACCACCTCTCGGTGGCCGACGAGCTGTTCGTCGGCACGGTGGTGCCGCGGCACCTGGCGTTCTGGGCCAAGTCCGAGTACTTCAAGGGCACCGGGCTGAAGGGCGCGTTCTCCAAATTCGTCCTCACCGGGCTCGGCGCCATCCCGGTCGAGCGGGCCGGCGGTCGGGCCGCGCTCACCGCGTTCGACGCGGCCATCCCGGCGCTCAAGGGTGGCGACCTGGTGGTGGTCTACCCGGAGGGGACCCGGTCGCCCGACGGGCGGCTCTACCGGGGTCGCACCGGCGCGGTCCGGTTGGCCATCTCCGCCGGCGTGCCGATCATCCCTGTCGGCATGATCGGCACCGAGAAGGTGCAGCCGATCGGCGCGCGGGTGCCCCGCCCGGGCTCCGGCAAGGTCATCGTCCGGTTCGGCAAGCCGCTGGACTTCACCGGCCGACCGGACGACCGCACCTCGCTGCGCGCGATGACCGACGAGTTGATGGCCGAGATCCAGAAGCTCACCGGCCAGGAGTACGTCGCCCGGTACGCCCCGCCGCGCGCGCACCCGGACCCGGTCCGCGACGGCCCGGTCTGACCGGCCTCACGGCGGCGCGTTGCCGCGCCGTTTCTCCTGGTCGACGACCGCGTCCATGTCCGGTAGCCGGTTGAGCTGGGCCAGTTGCCGGGCCATCCGGGCGTTCTTCGGGATCCGGTCCTGGTTCCGGGCCAGGAAGGCCCAGTAGCCGGCGGTGTACGGGCAGCCCTTCTCGCCGAGGCGCTGCTTCGGGTCGTACCGGCAGCCACCGCAGTAGTCGCTCATCCGGTTGATGTACGACCCGCCGGCGACGTACGGCTTGGTGGTCATCCGGCCGAGGTCGGCGTACTGGCTCATGCCGACGACGTTCACCGTCATCACCCAGGCGTAGCCGTCGACGAAGCTGCGGTGGAAGAAGTCCACCATCTCGGCGGGCCGCCAGCCGCGTTGCAGCGCGTAGTTGCCGAGCACCATGAGCCGGGGGATGTGGTGCACCCAGCCGTGGTCGCGCAGGTCGGTCAGGACGTCGGCGAGGCAGTGCGCCTCGACGGCGTCGGCGTCCAGGTCACGGAACCAGTCCGGTACCGACCGGCGCGCGGCGAGCTGGTTGGCGCCCTGGTAGCCGGGTTCGAAGTACCAGTACAGGTTCCAGATGTAGTCGCGCCAGCCGATGATCTGCCGGATGAACCCCTCCACGCTGGGCAGCGGCGCGCCCTGCCGGCGGTAGGCCTGCTCGGCGCCCCGGACAGCCTCCATCGGGTCGAGCAGGCCCAGGTTGAACGAGGAGGAGAGCAGGCTGTGCGCCATCCACGGATCGGCGGAGAGCATCGCGTCCTCGTACGGCCCGAACTGCGCCAGCCGGTGCCGGAGGAAGTGCCGCAGCCGGGCCCGGGCCTCCCCGGTGGTGGCCGGAAAGCGGCGGGGACCGTCCCGGCCGACGAACCGGATGCCGTCCCGTTCCCACCGGTCGAGGTCCGCCCGGACCTCGGCGTCGATGTCGTCCTCCTTCGGCATCGGGGGCGGGGGCACCTCGAGGCGCTCGACCCCCTTCGGCGGCGGCTCCCGGTTCTCCGGGTCCAGGCTCCACCGGCCGCCGACCGGCTCGTCCCCCTCGACGAGCACCCGGTGGTGCTGGCGGGCGAAGCGGTAGAAGGCCTCCATCCGCAGCGCCCCCCGCCGGTCGTCGGCCCACTCGGAGAAGTCGTCGATCGCGGTGACGAAGCCGCGCGGCGGCAGCACGGTCACCTGGTCGAGCCCACGGACGAACCGCAGTGCCGCCCGCGAGGTCGGGTGGCACACCTCGAGCGGCTCGCGGACCTTTCGTAGCGCCTCGCGGTAGGTCTCGCTGCGGAGGTGGATCGCCTGGTCGCCGAGTTCCGCGGCGCGGTGCCGCAGGGCGGACAGGAGCAGGTGCGCCTTCTGCCGGTGGAAGGCGCGGCGCCGGAAGACCGCCTTCGACTCGATCAGCAGCACCGGTTGGCGGCGGTCGTCGAGGAAGTGCGGCCCCAGCTGGTCGGCGAAGAGCCACCGCCGCGACATGCCCCTATTGTCGCCCTTGCGGTGGCTTGCGCCGGGACCAAAAGGTGAATTCGAAAGGTGTGTCGCCTCAGTTCTGGTCCGCGGTGACGATCTGCTCGCGCAGGTCGTGAAGCAGAGCGGCGCTGTCCGCCACGTCGAGCCGGGTGAACACGCCGGTGGCGATGCTGCCGTGGTCGACCGAGGTGCAGACCACCACGCCGCCGCCGTCGGTGCGGCCCACCGCGCAGCGCGCGTAGCGCCCCCGTACGCCGGTGTCGACGTCCTCCACGGAGTCGAGCCGGTACTGCTGGGAGAGCCGCGCGATCTCGGCGTCCGCGTCCGCCTCGGGGGTCAGCCGGAAGCCGGTCCCGCCGAAGACGGTGACCCGCTTGCCGTCCGGAGTGGCGTAGACGCCGGCGAACGTGTCCTCGGCCAGCCAGTGCGCCTTGCGGACATCCGTCTCCAGCTGCCGGACGGCCTGCTCGCTGCGGCTGTCGTCGCGCAGCGACAGGTCGTCCACCTGCGCCGGAAGGCTGGCGTTGGCCGGGTACTGCGTCCAGATCGGTTTGCCGTAGTAGGCGGGGCAGCCGCAGCAGCAGGCGAGTGTGAGCAGCAGCAGCCACGGCCAGCGGCGCCGCTTGCGGACCGGGACCGGGACGTACCCCCGGGGGGCCCGCCAGCCGGCCGGTGGCGCGGCCGGCGGCGGCGTGGACGACCGCTTCTTCTTCGACCGGCGCTGCTTCGGCGGCGCCGGTGGTGGCGCGGGCGGTGCCGGGCGGGCCGTGACCGGCGGGCGGGACGCCGGCGGCGACATCGGTGGCGGCGCCGGGTGCGGTGGCGCCGGGTGCGGTGGCGCCGGATACGCGACCGGCGGTGGTGGCGCCGGGTGCGCCGGCGAGAGCGGAGGCGGCGCGGGCGGACCGGCATAGGGGCGGGTCGGCGGCGGCGCCGGGTAGGGCAGCGTCGGCGGGAGCGCCGGCAGCTCGGCCGAGGGCAGGTCCCAACCGCCGGTGTCCGCCCCGGCCCACGGATCGACCGGCGCCCGGTGCTCGGGAAGCTCCTGCGGCGCGGGTGGCACCGGCGTCGGCTCGGCCGACTCGCCCCAGGCACGCCGCCGGGGCAGCGGCGGCGGCACCGAGGCGGAGCCGCTCCAGCGGGCCGGCGGGGGATCGGCCTCGCCGGCCGGCAGCCAGCGGGTGCCGGACGGCCCGTCGGCGCCCGGCGTCGGATCGTCGCCGGCCGGCGGCTCGTCGTCGGCGTCGACGAGCGTCGCGCTGTCGTCGGCGTCGGCGGGCGTCGCGCTGTCGTCGGCGTCGCCGGACGCCGGATCCGCCAGCCGGCGGGTGCCGTCCGGGCCGTTGCCCGGTGGCTCGGCCACGGCGGTGTCGCTCTCGTCGGCGGGGGCGGTGGTCGCCCGCGGTCCGCCCGCCGAGGGCCCGGGCGGGGCCGCCGGGTCGGTCGCGACCCGGGGCGGTGCGGGTTCGTCGGCTTCGGGCTCCGGCGGGGCCGCCGGGTCCGGGCGGGAGGCGCCCTCCGGCGGTACGGGGGAGGAGGTCGTGTCCCCGGCGACGGCCGGATCGCGGTCCGGCCCCGTGCCCGGGGTGCTCCCGTCGGCCGGCCGGTCTGCCCCCGGCTGCGGCTCCGGCATCGCGGCAATCTCCTCTCGCGCCGGTCCGAGGTTAGTACCGATGTGCCACCGCCGGCGATCCGCCCACCGGCCGCCGGCGTACGCTGAGGCGCCCAACGCCGGTCGGCGGCGGCTGACCAGGGCCGCGACCCGGGGCGGCGGGACTTCCCGGCGGACCGGTCCGGCGCGACGGCGTGGCACCGGCGTGCGCGCGGCAGCCGGCGGGCGAGCGCGTACCCTTGGGCATCATGAGCGTCCCGTCCACCACTCCGCGCCCTGTCGCGGCCAACTCCGTGTGGCCCCGGCTGGAGCCGCTGCTGCCCCAGGTGACCAAGCCGATCCAGTACGTCGGCGGCGAGTTGGGCGCGGTCGTCAAGGACTGGGACGTGGCCACCGTGCGCTGGGCGTTGATGTACCCCGACGCGTACGAGGTCGGCCTGCCCAACCAGGGCGTGCAGATCCTCTACGAGGTGCTCAACGAGCTGCCCGACGTGCTGGCCGAGCGGACGTACGCGGTCTGGCCGGACCTGGAGAACCTGATGCGCGCCCACGGCGTGCCGCAGTTCACCGTCGACGCCCACCGCCCGGTGCGCGACTTCGACGTCTTCGGCATCTCGTTCGCGACCGAGCTGGGCTACACCAACCTGCTCACCGCCATCGACCTGGCCGGCATCCCGCTGCTCGCGGCCGACCGCACCGACGCCGACCCGGTGATCGTGGCCGGCGGGCACGCCGCGTTCAACCCGGAGCCGATCGCCGACTTCGTCGACGCCGCCGTGCTCGGCGACGGCGAGGAGGCGGTCCTGGAGATCAGCACGATCGTCCGGGAGTGGAAGGCCGAGGGCTCCCCGGGCGGCCGGGACGAGCTGCTGCTGCGGCTGGCCCGCACCGAGAGCGTCTACGTGCCGCGCTTCTACGACGTGGACTACCTCCCGGACGGCCGGATCCAGCGGGTCGTGCCGAACCGGCCGGACGTGCCGTTCCGGGTGCACAAGCGTACGACGATGGACCTGGACGCCTGGCCGTACCCGAAGAAGCCGCTGGTTCCGCTGGCCGAGACGGTCCACGAGCGCTACGCGGTGGAGATCTTCCGGGGCTGCACCCGCGGTTGCCGCTTCTGCCAGGCGGGCATGATCACCCGGCCGGTGCGGGAACGCTCCATCACCACCGTGGGGCAGATGGTGCAGGAGGGGCTGGAGTTCTCCGGCTTCCACGAGGTGGGCCTGCTCTCGCTCTCCTCCGCCGACCACTCCGAGATCGGCGACATGTGCTCGGGCCTGGCCCAGCAGTACGAGGGCACTAACGTCTCGCTGTCGCTGCCGTCGACCCGGGTAGACGCCTTCAACATCGACCTGGCGCAGGAGCTGTCCCGCAACGGGCGGCGGACCGGCCTGACCTTCGCCCCGGAGGGCGGGTCGGAGCGGATCCGCAAGGTGATCAACAAGATGGTGTCGGAGGAGGATCTCATCCGCACCGTCGTCACCGCGTACACCAACGGCTGGCGGCAGGTGAAGCTCTACTTCATGTGCGGCCTGCCCACCGAGACCGACGACGACGTGCTCCAGATCGCCCGGATGGCCCACGAGGTGATCAAGGCCGGGCGGGCCGCCACCGGGTCGAAGGACATCCGCTGCACGGTGTCCATCGGCGGGTTCGTGCCGAAGCCGCACACCCCGTTCCAGTGGGCCGCGATGGAGCGGCCGGAGGTGATCGACAACCGGCTCCGGCTGCTCAAGCAGGCGATCAACGCGGACCGTTCGCTGGGCCGGGCGATCGGCTACCGCTACCACGACGGTGAGCCCTCGCTGATCGAGGGCCTGCTGAGCCGCGGCGACCGGCGGGTGGGCGCGGTGATCCGCCGGGCCTGGGAGAACGGCGGCCGGTTCGACGGCTGGAGCGAGCACTTCTCCTACCAGCGCTGGGTGGACGCCGCGGCCGAGGTGCTGCCGGCGTTCGGGGTGGATCTCGACTGGTACACGACCCGCGAGCGGGACCAGCTCGAGGTGCTGCCCTGGGACCACCTGGACTCCGGGCTGGACAAGGACTGGCTCTGGCAGGACTGGCAGGACGCCATGTCCGAGTACGAACAGGATGACTGCCGGTGGACCCCGTGTTTCGACTGCGGCGTCTGTCCGTCGATGGACACGGAGATCCAGATCGGCCCGACCGGGAAGAAGCTGCTCCCGCTCACCCCGATCAAGGGTCTGAAGGTTTCCAGCGCCGTCCAGCCGTGACCCCCCGTCCCCCGCGCCTGAGGCGCGGAGGCGCCGGCCGGTCGTGACGATCCCCCCGGGCGGGACGAAACGTCATGATCTACCGGTTCTGACATCCGAGGAGCACGACGATCAGTAAGAGACCACAGCCGGAGGGCGGGCAGGCGCCCGTCGTCCAGCGTGTCCGGATCCGGTACGCCAAGCGCGGACCGCTGCGGTTCACCTCGCACCGGGACTTCGCCCGGGCCTTCGAGCGGGCCGTACGGCGGGCCGGCGTACCGATCGCGTACTCGCAGGGCTTCACCCCGCACCCCAAGATCTCGTACGCCAGCGCCGCGCCGACCGGGGTGGCGAGCGAGGCGGAGTACCTGGAGATCGGACTTCAGGCGCCGGTCGACCCGCCCGCGCTGTGCGCCGCGCTGGACGCCGCGCTCTCGCCCGGACTGGACGTGCTGGAGGCGGTGGTGGCGACCGGCGGCAGCCTGGCCGACCGGATCGAGGCGTCCTCCTGGCGGATCGAGCTGCCAGAGGTCGACCCGACGGCGCTCCGGAGCGCGGTGGACGCCTTCACCGCCGCCGGCGAGGTGCTGGTCGAGCGGATGACCAAGCAGGGGCGGCGTACCTTCGACGCCCGCGGTGCGGTCATCGCCGTCGATGTGGCGGCACCGGCGGCGACGCCTTCCGGGGGACCGGCCGTACCGTGTGCGATACTCGAAGTGGTCGTGCGGCAGGTCACCCCGTCCGTACGGCCCGATGACGTCCTTTCCGGCCTCCGCGTGGTGGCCGACCTGGAGCCGCCGGTTCCGCCACGGGTGACCCGGCTGGCTCAGGGCACGCTGACCGCGCAAGGCGAGATCGTGGATCCGTTGGATGCGGACCGCGACGGGGCAACCATCGGTGAACGCTGACCGACGGTCAGCGTTCTGGTAGGCAGACTTCGGCCGGTCGCGCACCGCGCGCACCGGGCGGAAACACTTTTGCGGCGACCCTGCGTGGCAGCGCTCACCCGCGCCCGGGGTAGCCAGAACTGGAGAACGTCCATGCTCGAGAACGAGCCCGAGGGCGGCGAACGGACCGGCTCACAGCCGGCCGGGGAGACCGCCGAGCAGCAGCACAACCCCGTCGACGGGGGTGGCGCGGAGGGCGCGGTCGGCACGGCCGACCTGACGGGCGGCGACGCCGCCGAGCCCACTCCGACCAAGCGGGCCCGGGCGACCCGCCGCCGGGCCGCCCCGGCCAACCAGCCGGAGCAGACGGATGCGCCGGTCGAGGCGCCCGCCGCGGGCGCCGGCAGCGCGGAGTCCCCGCAGGCGGAGGTGTTCGCCCCGATCTCCGGCGACCTCGACGGCGCCCCGAAGACCCCGCGTCGCCGGCGTAAGGCGACCGCCGCGAGGGCCGCCGAGGAGCCGTTGGTCGCGGCGGAGGCCGAGGAGGCCTCCCCGGAGGTCGTCCCGCCGGTCAAGGTGACCCGTACCCGGCGGAAGAAGACCACCGCCGCGGCGGCTGAGCCGGCCGCGGAGTCGCCGGCCGAGGCCGCGACCGGCGAACCGGCCCGCACCAGCGGCGCCGAGGACGTGTCCGGCGAGGTCCCGCCCGGGGCGGCCGTGGCCGGGACCACCGAGCAGTTGACCGAGCCGGCGGAGGCCGCCGAGCCGGAGCAGCCGCGTACCCGCCGGCGGCGGGCGGCGCTCTCCGCGCCCACCGTGCTGTTCATGGCCCCGCAGGCGGAGGCCGTGCCGGTCGCCCGGGTGGTCGAGCCCGCTCCCGCCCCGGCCGCGGAGGAGCCGGCGGCCGAGGAGCCGGCCGAGCCGTCCCGCCGCCGCCGGCGCGGCCGCCGCGACGCCGAGCCGGTGGAGCCGGTCGAGGCGGTCGAGGCGGAGGAGGAGCCGACCGAGGAGGTCGAGGAGGCCGCCGAGGCGGAAGACGAGGACGAGGACACCCTCGCGGCTCGGCGCCGGCGCCGGCGCGGCCGTCGTGGCCGGGGCCGGGGCAAGGGCGGCGCCGACGAGGCCGAGGACGAGGAGTCCGAGGAGGCGGCGCAGGCCGAGGCCGAGGCCGAGGCCGAGTCCGAGGCCGAGGGCGACGAGGACGAGGAGGCCGAGGGCGGGGACGGGATGACCCGTCGTCGCCGCCGGCGCCGCCGCCGGGGTGCCGGCGACGTCGAGGCGGGCGCGGACGACGGTGTCCCCACCGTGGTGAAGATCCGCGAGCCGCGCCGGACCGTCGACGAGGTACAGGGCGTCTCCGGCTCGACGCGGCTGGAGGCCAAGCGCCAGCGCCGCCGGGACGGCCGGGAGCAGCGGCGTACGCGGCCGCCGATCCTCAGCGAGTCGGAGTTCCTGGCCCGCCGCGAGGCGGTCGACCGGGTGATGGCGGTCCGGCAGCGCGGCGACCGCACCCAGATCGCGGTGCTCGAGGACGGCGTGCTGGTCGAGCACTACGTCACCCGCAACTCGTCCGGCACCATGGCCGGCAACGTCTACCTGGGCAAGGTGCAGAACGTGCTGCCCAGCATGGAGGCGGCGTTCGTCGACGTCGGCCGGGGCCGCAACGCGGTGCTCTACGCCGGCGAGGTCAACTGGGACACAACCGGCCTGGAGGGGCGCGCCCGCTCGATCGAGCAGGCCCTCAAGTCCGGCGACTCGGTGCTGGTGCAGGTCACCAAGGACCCGATCGGGCACAAGGGCGCCCGGCTGACCAGCCACATCGCGCTCTCCGGCCGGCACCTGGTCTACGTGCCGAACGGCAACGCGTCCGGGATCAGCCGCAAGCTGCCGGACACCGAGCGCAAGCGGCTGCGAGACGTGCTGAAGAAGCTGGTCCCGGACGGCGCGGGCGTGATCGTCCGGACGGCCGCCGAGGGCGCCAGCGAGGACGAGCTGGCCCGGGACGTCAAGCGGCTCCAGGCGCAGTGGGAAGACATCCAGGCCAAGGCGGCCGAGGGCGGTGCCCCGGTGCTGCTCTACGAGGAGCCCGACCTGGTCATCCGGGTGGTCCGGGACCTCTTCAACGAGGACTTCCGCGAGCTGGTCATCGAGGGCGAGCAGTCCTACGACATGGTCGAGTCGTACCTGTCGCACGTCTCGCCCGACCTGGTCGCCCGGCTGCGCCGGCACGTCGGCACCACCGACGTGTTCGCCGAGTACCGGATCGACGAGCAGATCATCAAGGGCCTGGACCGGAAGGTCTTCCTGCCCTCGGGCGGATCGCTCGTGATCGACCGGACCGAGGCGATGACCGTGGTCGACGTCAACACCGGTAAGTACACCGGTGCCGGGGGCAACCTGGAGGAGACGGTCACCCGGAACAATCTCGAGGCCGCCGAGGAGATCGTCCGCCAGCTCCGGCTGCGCGACATCGGTGGCATCGTGGTGATCGACTTCATCGACATGGTGCTGGAGTCGAACCGCGAGCTGGTGCTGCGCCGGCTGACCGAGTGCCTCGGTCGGGACCGCACCAAGCACCAAGTCACCGAGATCACCTCGCTCGGCCTGGTGCAGATGACCCGCAAGCGGATCGGCGCCGGCCTGCTGGAGGCGTTCAGCGAGACCTGCGAGTGCTGCAAGGGCCGCGGCGTGATCATCCACACCGAGCCGGTTCCGGAGAAGCCGCGTGCCGGTGGGGCGGGGGAGAAGGTCAAGGCGGTCGCCTCGGCCGTCGCCAGCCCGGCCGCCGAGACCGGCGGCGGGTCGCGGCGCCGGGCGCGCAAGAGCGCCCCGGCCGAGCGGACGGTGGCCGAGGTCACCGAGACCGGGACGGAACCCGGCGCCGACACCGACTACTACGACACGATGGGCTACGACCTGTCCCGCTACGAGGCGGACACCGCGGCCGCGCCGGCCGTCGCCGACAGCCAGGAGGGCGAGTCGGCCCGGCTGGCCGCCGCGGACGACCCGGACGCACTCGGCGACGAGGCCGAGGAGGAGGCCGAGGGGGCCGTCGGCCGACGTCGGTCCCGCCGCGGCGGCGCCCGGCGGCGTACCCGTCCGTGACGGGCTGACCAGGCAGGTGTTTCGCAGGGCCCCACTCCGGCAAGGTGACCGGAGTGGGGCCCTGCCCCGTACCGGCGATGGGGGACCGGTCACCCGGTCAGGAGGAGAAGATGCGTCGTCTGCTCGCCACCGGCGTGCTGGTGGCCGGGCTCTGGTCGGCGGCCGGCTGCGCGGGTGACCCGCCGGGCGCCGATGTGCCGGAGACCACCACGCCGAGCGCGGCCGGCACCGCCACCACGGCGGGGGCGGGCACGGCCGGCGGTGGGAACACCCCGGCGGTCTGCGCCGCCGCGCAGGAGGCCGGCGCGACAGGAATCCGGACGTACGTCGAGGAAGTGGGCAGGATGGTCGCGGCGGTCGGCGCGAACGACAGCGCCACCGCGGAGGCCGCCCGGCAGCGGGCCGAGGCCGCGCTCGTCGGCTGGCGGAGCGCGCTGCGGCAGCAGTCGGCCGAGGCCACCGACCCGGAGCTGAGGACGCTGCTCAGCGACATGAGCACCGAGGTCGACGCGATGGGCGCCGACGTCGCCGCGATCGACGAGACCGAGCTGGACCGCCTCCAGCAACGCCTCGACCAGCTGTGCCCGCGCTGACCGTCCGGGTCGGTTTGGGCAGCGGGCGGGGCATGGCGTACTCTTGCCGGTGGCGCACTTTGGTGTGCCGAGTTCCCGCGTGCCCGCGCCACCGGTGCCACTGCTACCCGGCGAGCCGCCGCGGGGACGACCGCCAGCAGCCTCAACGACAGGGAGTCCGCCTCCGATGTACGCGATCGTCAAGACCGGCGGCAAGCAGTACAAGGTCGCCGAGGGCGACGTGATCGAGGTCGAGAAGCTCACCGGTGCCCCCGGTGACGCGGTGAAGCTCACCGCGGTGCTCCTCGTCGACGGTGACGACCTGGTGACCGACGCGGCGAAGCTTGCCAAGGTCGCGGTGTCCGGCGAGATCGCCGCGCACACCAAGGGCCCGAAGATCCGGATCCACAAGTTCAAGAACAAGACCGGCTACCACAAGCGCCAGGGTCACCGCCAGCCGCTGACCCAGGTCAAGGTGACCGGCATCTCCAGCGGGAAGTAGGTCGTCCTCCAATGGCTCACAAAAAGGGTGCGTCCAGCTCGCGTAACGGCCGTGACTCCGCGGCCCAGCGGCTCGGCGTGAAGCGCTTCGGTGGTCAGGTCGTCAGCGCCGGCGAGATCATCGTCCGGCAGCGTGGCACCAAGTTCCACCCCGGTGACCTGGTCGGCCGTGGCGGCGACGACACGCTCTTCGCGCTGTCCGCCGGTGCGGTCCAGTTCGGCACCAAGCGGGGTCGCAAGACCGTCAGCATCGTGCCGCAGCAGTAGCTCGAAGGCGTTGCGGGCCGCGGACCTCCGGGTCCCGGCCCGCTTCGTTTTTTCTCGCGCGGGGCGATCCCCGCTGGAAGGATTGACGTCGTGACGACGTTCGTTGACCGGGTCGTCCTGCACATGCTGGCCGGCGACGGCGGGCACGGCTGTGTCTCGATCCACCGGGAGAAGTTCAAGCCCTTCGGCGGCCCGGACGGCGGCAACGGCGGGCACGGCGGCAGCGTCTCGCTGGTCGTCGACCCGCAGGTGACCACACTGCTGGACTTCCACTTCCGTCCGCACATGAAGGCCGAGAACGGCAAGGGCGGCGCCGGCTCGAACCGGGACGGCGCGAACGGCCATGACCTGGTCATCAAGGTGCCGAACGGCACCGTGGTGCAGACCCTCGACGGCACGGTCCTGGCCGACATGGTCGGCGCGGGCACCACCTTCGAGGCGGCCCGGGGCGGGCGCGGTGGTCGCGGCAACGCGTCGCTCGCCAACGCCCGGCGCAAGGCGCCCGGCTTCGCCGAGCTCGGCGAACCCGGCGACAAGCTGGACGTGGTGCTGGAGCTGAAGAGCGTCGCCGACGTCGGCCTGGTCGGCTATCCGTCGGCCGGCAAGTCGTCGCTGATCTCGGTGATCTCCGCCGCCAAGCCGAAGATCGCCGACTACCCGTTCACCACCCTGGTGCCCAACCTCGGCGTGGTCCGGGTGGACAACCACACCTTCACCGTCGCCGACGTGCCCGGTCTGATTCCCGGCGCGGCCAGCGGCAAGGGCCTGGGCCTGGAGTTCCTCCGGCACATCGAGCGCTGCGCGGTGCTGGTGCACGTCATCGACACCGCGACGCTGGAACTCGACCGGGACCCGCTGGCCGACATCGACACCATCGAGGCGGAGCTGAACGAGTACGGCGGCCTGGCCGACCGGCCCCGGCTGGTGGCGCTCAACAAGGTCGACGTACCGGACGGCCGGGACCTGGCCGAGATCGTCCGGCCCGACCTCGAGGCGCGCGGCTTCCGGGTGTTCGAGGTCTCCGCCGCCACCCGGGAGGGGCTGAAGGAGCTCACGTACGCGATGGCGGAGCTGGTCGAGGCGGCCCGTGCGGCGGCCCCGCCGGCCGAGCCGACCCGGATCGTGATCCGGCCCACCGCGGTGGACGACGCCGGGTTCACCATCGAGGCGGAGCCGGACGGCTCGTACACCGTGCGTGGCGTACGTCCGGAGCGCTGGGTCCGGCAGACGAACTTCGACAACGACGAGGCGGTCGGCTACCTGGCCGACCGGCTGGCCCGGCTCGGCGTCGAGGAGAAGCTGGCCAAGTCCGGCGCGCAGCCCGGTGACCTCGTGCGGATCGGCGAGCGTGAGTTCGACTGGCAGCCCACGCTCTACGCCGGTGTCGACTTCGTTCCGGGCAACCGGGGCACCGACATTCGCCTGGAGGAGAAGTCGACCCGGGCCAACGCGGCCGAGCGGCTGGCCGCCCGCAAGGCACGGCGGCAGCGACCGGCGGACGAGATCGAGGCTGGCGAGACCGAGACCGAGACCGAGACCGAGACCGAGACCGAGACCGAGATCGAGATCGAGGCGGGCGCGACGGCCGAGGACGTCGACGACGCCCAATAGCTCCGTTCCGTCCGTGATCGGGTCGTTCTGCGGAAACCTGGATGAAATCCGTCCGGCATACCTTGATGCGATGTTGATCGAGGTGCGTGTGGCCACCGACCCGGAGATCGCCGCTCTGGTCACGGCCCAGCAGCGGGAGCTGCGCGAGGCCGACGGCGGGCTGGACGGGCAGGCGACCCTCACCCACGACGGCATCCGCTACCTCGCGGTGGTGGTGAACGGTCGGGCGGTCGCCTGCGGCGGGATCCAGGCACTCGACGAGCACACCGGCGAGGTCAAGCGCATGTACGTGCGGCCGTCGTACCGGGGGCGGGGGATCGCCCGCCAGCTGCTCGCCGCGCTGGAGGAGTTGGCCTTCCAGTCCGGGCACGCGGTGGTCTGCCTGGAGACCGGGACCTACCTGCCGGCCGCGATCGCGCTCTGCACCTCGTCCGGGTACGACCGGATCCCGGTCTACGGCGAGTACGTGGACAACCCGTCCCGCGTCTGCTTCGCCAAGCGGCTGCCCGTCCCGGCCTGAACCGGCCGGGCCCGGGATCCGCGAACGGGTCAGGCGCCGGTTTCGGCGTGCGCGACGGTGACCGGCTTCGACTCCGGTGAGGCGTGCTGGCGCAGGACGATGCTGAGCACGACCAGCGTGCCGACCGCGAGGAACTCGCTCTGCCAGTTCTGCATCGACTGGAACCAGAAGTCGCTTGTGCCCAGGAACTGCAGCGTGCTGATCGGCGGCGCTCCGCTCTGCAGCGCCTGCTCGGCGTTGTATTCGGCGGCCCCGGCGAACAGGTGCCCGACGAACGAGCCCGCGAAGATCAGCAGGAGCGCGAGGGAGAGGCTGTTCCGGTAGATCACCAGCGGGAGGCCGCCGACCCGGACCGGCCAGGGCGACTCCCGGGTCGCTCGGCGTTCGTCGTCCTCCGGCCGGTCGGTCTGGCCCTCCGGCTTCGACTCGGCCGACCCCCGCTGCACCAGGTACGCGGTCAGCAGGACGTAGCCGCCCATCTGGAGGAACTCGGACTCCCAGTTCTCGAAGACCGCCTCGGCGAAGTGCCCGCTGGCCAGGTACGCCGGCCACCCGATCGGGTCGGCCCCGAACTCGACCAGCTCCTCGTTGTGCGTCTGCCAGCCGAACACGCTCTGCAAGGTTAGGAAGACGACGAACGCGCCGAACATCGCGACGGCCAACGCGTTGTCTCGCAACCAGCGCGGCATCGCGGCCCCCTCCCGTTCGTGACCCGGTGACTCTCCGTTGCCCAGGTCAACCGGGCCGCAAACGCCGGTCGGTGTGGCGCGGGTCGCCCGCCCGCGGGCTCCGGGACGTCGTCCCCGGGGGTCAGGGGCGGTCGACAGGGGTGTCCAGCCGCCCGCCGGTGCCGACCTGGTTGGAGAGGAGCAGGCCGAGCGAGAGCATGCCGAAGCCGAGGCCCAGGTGCAGCCAGTCGTCGGCGTGGTTCAGCGGCAGGAAGTTGACCACGCTCTCCTTGTGGATCACGAACCCGTACAGCCAGAGGCCGAGATAGGCCGCGCCGCCCGCGCCGAGGAAGACCCGGGCGCCCGCGATGGTGCGGGCCATCGCCAGGCCGAGCAGGCCGAAGAACAGGTGCACCGCGTTGTGCAGGATCGACACCTGGAAGACGCCGAGCAGCCGGGCGTCCGAGTGGTGGGTGGCGGCCTGCAACTCGTCGTAGTTGGTGGTGACGCCGGGGACGAAGCCCAGCACGCCGATCAGGAGGAAGACCAGGCCCACCGCCGCGGCGGCCAGTTGGACCAGCGGCTTCGGCCCCGCCGGTCGGCCACCCCGCGCGCCCCGTGCCATCGATGCCACCTCCGTGGATCCGTCCCGCCCGCCGGTACCGTCCGGGCCCTGGTCGCGAGTCCCGTTTACCTCACTGTCCGCAGCGGTGACGTCACGCAGCCCATTTTGAAGTCGAGGCCGGCGTCGGCGCAGAGAAATGAGCGAACAGGTATGGACGTGGCGACGGAGGGTAGGTGATTCGGCGTCGGTGGTGCGTTTCGCCACCGGAATCCCCCGTACGACCGCGACGACTTTCTGAGCGGAAGGGACATCATGACCTACGATCTGTCACCCACACCGACGCCGTACGGCCAGGAGCCGACGAACGGCGGCGGCGTCCGCGACCAGGCCCGCCAGGTCGGGTCGGAGGCCGCCCACGCCGGCGGCGCGGTAGCCGAGACCGCCAAGGAGCAGGGCAAGGAGGTCGGCCGGGAGGCCGCACGGCAGGCGCGCAACCTGTACGGCGAGGCCCGTACGCAGCTCGCCGCCCAGACCGGCGAGCAGCAGCGCCGGGCCGCCGGCGGTCTCCGGTCACTGGCCGACGAGATGCGCACCATGGCCGAGCAGGGCGGCCAGGCCGGCCCGGTGAGCGAGCTGGCCCGCCAGGCCGCCGACCGGGTGCACGGCGTCGCCGGCTGGCTGGAGGCGCGCGAGCCCGGCGACCTGATCACCGAGGTGCGCGACTACGCACGGCGCAACCCGGGCACCTTCCTGGTCGGAGCGGCCGTCCTCGGCGTGCTCGCCGGCCGGCTGACCCGCAACCTCGCTTCCGGCGACGACTCCGGCCCGGGCCAGCACGCCCACGGGGCGTACGCCGACCCGGACCGGACCGCCGTCCTCCCCACCCCCACGCCGCCGGCCGCGCGGCAGGCCCCCGACCAGGTGCCGCCGGGCGGCCACCTCGATCCGACCCCGGGTGCGTACGCCGACCCGCAGACCACCACCGGCTACGCCGACCCCGCGGGCGGCACCGGCCAGCCGCTGCCCCCGGTGACCCGGACAGACCCGCTGCCCGGCGTGCGGTCCAGCGGGACCGTGCGCCCGTGAGCGACCGGACGATTCGAAGGGAGGCGGCGGCATGAGCATGCCGACGCAGGGGCCCGGCCTCGACTCCGGGCACGCCGCGGACGCCCCGCACACCGCGGCGGAGGTCAGGGGAAGCTCCATCGGTGAACTGATGCGTCAGGTCACCACCGACCTGTCCACCCTGCTGCGGCAGGAGGTGGACCTGGCCAAGGCCGAGATCCGCCAGGAGGGCCGGAAGGCGGGCAAGGCCGCCGGGCTCTTCGGCGGCGCCGGCTTCGGCGGATACATGGTGGCCCTCTTCCTCTCGCTGGCCCTCTGGGCCGGGCTGTCCAACGTGATGGACGCCGGCTGGGCGGCGCTGGTCGTGGCCGTCCTGTGGGCCGCGATCGCCGCGGTCCTCTACTCGATGGCCAAGAAGAACGCGCGGCGCGTACGCGGCCTCACGCAGACCAACGACAGCGTGCAGCGGATCCCCGACGCGCTGAAGCCCCACCCGGAGGGAGTGACCCGATGAGCACCGATCCCGACCAGATCCGCCGGGAGATCGAAGCCACCCGTAACAGCCTCAGCTCCGATGTGGACGCGCTGGCGTACAAGGTCAGCCCGAGCCGCATCGTCGACGATCGCAAGCGGCGGGCCCGTACCGCGTTGCAGAATGTGAGGGACAAGGTCATGGGAACCGCGTCGGACCTCGGCCACGGCACCGGCCACGCCGCCCACTCGGTGGGCGACCGGGCCTCGTCGGCGGCCTCCACGGTGAGCGACGCCGCGCACTCGGCGGCGTCGACGGTGAGCGACGCGGCGCACCGCGCGCCGCACGTCATCCGGCAGAAGTCCGAGGGCAACCCGCTCGCTGCCGGCCTGATCGCGTTCGGCGTGGGCTGGCTCGCGTCCTCGCTGATCCCGGCCACCCGCCGCGAGCAGCAGGTGGCGACGCAGGTCAAGGAGAAGGCCAGCGAGCACGGCGGCGCGGTCAGGGAGAAGCTGACCGAGGTGGCCGGTGAGCTGAAGGAGGAGCTGCGGGAGCCGGCGCAGCATGCCACCCGCTCGGTGAAGGCGACCGCCCAGGACGCGGTGGACGCCGTCAAGGACGACACCCGGTCCGCCGCGCAGGACGTGAAGGATCAGGCGCAGCAGTCCCGCCAGCAGGCGACCTACTGACCGACCCGTCGTCCGCCAGCCCCCGCGATCGGGCGGTTCCGGCCCCTGGTTCTCGGCTTTTCGCCGGAGGTGCCGGGGCGGAAACCGCACGATCGCGGGGAGCTGGCGCGGGTCAGGCGGTGCGGCGGACGTTGATGATCATGAAGCCGCTCGGGAGCAGGGTCGGCATCCGGCGGGTGCTGACCGCCAGGTCCTGCGGCGGTACGTCGTACCGCATGGTGCCGGTCAGGTTCGCCACCGCCCGCTTCATCAGGTCGATGGTGATCCACTCCCCGGCGCAGCGGTGTCCGGTGGTGTGCTCCCCGCCGCCCTGCGGGACCAGCCCGAAGGGGTCCGCCCGCCAGCCGGTGAACCGCTCCGGACGGAACCGCTCCGGCTCCGGCCACAGCCGCGGATCGTGGTTGGTGCCGTAGAGGTCGAGCAGCACCCGCCGGCCGCGGGGGAAGTGGTAGCCCTGCCAGTCGAAGGAGCGTCGTACCCGGGCCGCGGCGACCGGGAAGAACGGGTAGTACCGCCGGACCTCCTGCACGAAGGTCTCGGCCGCGTCGTCGTCCCCGCGGACCCGCTGCCGCCAGGCCGGGTGGTCGTGCAGGGCGAGCGCGGCGAAGACGATGAACCGGTCGACCGCGACGGTCGGCCGCAACACGTTGAGCAGTTCGACCGCGGCGATCCGGCGCGGGAGCGGCCTTCCCTGGATGTCCCGGTGCTCGGCGATCACCTGCAACGCGCTGCCGGCCGGCGCGGGCAGGGCGCCGGCCCGGGTCCGGTCGATGAGGTCCACGAGCCAGCGTTCGGCCCGTCGGCGGGCCAGCAGTCCTCGCCAGTGCACCGGCCCGACCACCGCGCCGCTCTTGATCATCGCGTGCAGGTCGGCGGCGCGCCGGTCGACCTGCGACTCGGCCAGCGGCACCCCGGCCCAGGCGCACACCGCCCGGGTGAGCATCCGGCCCAGCTCCCCGTAGAGCACGACCGGTCCCGCCCTCTCCCAGACCGGGACGCGGGCCCGCCACTCGTCGTCGAAGAGTTGGCCCAGCTGCCGGATGGCGGTCGGCGTCATGAGCGACAGGAGCATGCCCTTGCGGTCGAGGTGGGCCGGGCCGTCCAGCCCCTGTACCCCGCCGCGCCCGGTGAGGGTCCGCTGCACCCGCAACGGCGTGGCGCCCGCGCGCTGGAAGCGGTCGGGGTCGTAGAAGAGCACCGCGGCGGGCCGGCCGCGCAGGCAGACGGTCGGTCTCAGCAGCAGGCGGGTCTGGAAGACGTCCACGCCGTACCGGTCGCAACGCTCGCCGATGAAGCGGTAGCCGTCGCGGAGCAGCGCGAGGGTGCTGTCCGGGCTGCGGTCGACCGGGATCGTCGCCATCGGGCCTCCTGACGCCGGGTGGCGGCCGTCGCCGCCCGATCTCCTCCATCGCGGGACTACCCAGGCCAGGCCTCGTGAATCCCGCCGCCGGCCGGACCCGGCTCCCCGGTTCGGCGACCACGGCGATGGGGGAGGGGGCCAGCGGACCGCACCGTCCGCTGGCCCCTCCCAGGAGCCCGGGAACCTGGTTCAGTGCGAGGAGCGGCCCGACGCGGCCGGCGGCCGGCGGGCCGGCCGGGCCTGGGCCGGGCAAGGGCGCGACCACGGACCACGGGGAGGGCGGATGCGGGGCAACAGCTCGCCGCACTGGCGGCGGGGGACGATCGGAGAGCTCGGCGCGGCGCCGGGCGGTGTGGACGCGCCGCTGATCGCGCCGCCCCGGCGCTCCGACCGGCCACCCCGGTTCTTCACGGTGCACCTGGGCTTCACGGCGGCCGGCGCGACCGACGCCCGGGAGCTGGCGGTGTGCTACGCCGAGGCGCTGTGCCTGCTCCGACCCGAGGTGGCGCTCGGCGCGGCCGCGCTGTCGCCCGCGGACGCCTGGCACCGGGCCGAGCGGCTGTTCTGCGGTGCGGTCGGCCCCGACGGCGAGCGCTGCGTCGACGTCGCGGACCACCCCGGTTTTCATCACGCCGCCGGTCCCGGCGGCCTGGGCTGGGGCGACGGCGACTCGTGAGCGGCTCGCCGTCGCCGAGGTCGCGGTGTCCCGGGCCCGCCGGCGCCGTGACCTCGGCGACCCGTGGCGGTCGGCCCGGGCCGGCGATGGTCCCGGGCGGGCCGCGTCAGTCGAGGTCGAACTCGCCGTCCTGGGCGCCGGCGACGAACGCGTCCCACTCGGCCTGGGTGAAGACCAGGACCGGTCCGTCGGGCTCGGCCGAGTTGCGCATGCCGATGAGGTCGTCGACGAAGGCGACCTCCACGGCGCTCTCGGAGGTGTCGCCGTCGGCCCGCTGCCAGACCGCCCGGGACAGGTCGAAGTCGCCCTTGGGGTGCAGAGCCATGGTGATTCCTCCACTGCTACATGTCGGGGGAACGCGTCCGGATCCCCATCGGGCAGGATAAGCGGATGCCGAGCCTGACCCGTGTAGAGGCGACCGCGCGTGGCGCGGCGATTACCGTCGAGTCCTATCAGGTGGACCTCGACCTGACCGGCGGCGGCGACCTGTTCCGCTCCCACGTCACCGTCCGGTTCCGGTCCACCCCCGGCGCCGCGACCTTCGCCGAGGTCAAACCCGCGAAACTGCTCGCGGTACGCCTCAACGACGCCGACCTCGACCCCGACACGCTCGACGACAACCGGCTGCCGCTCACCGGCCTGCGCGAGCGGAACACGCTCGCCGTCGAGGCGGAGATGGCCTACTCGAACACCGGCGAGGGGATGCACCGCTTCGTCGACCCGGCCGACGGCGAGACCTATCTCTACGCCATGTCCTTCCTCGATGACGTGCAGCGCATCTTCGCCGCGTTCGACCAGCCCGACCTGAAGGCGCCGGTCACCCTCAGCGTCACCGCGCCTCCGGAGTGGACGGTCGCGGCGAACGGCCAGGTCGCGGCCAACCCGCGCCCGGGGCGCTGGGAGTTCGCCCCGACCGTCCCGCTCGCCACGTACTTCTTCTCGCTGATCGCCGGGCCGTACCACGTCCGGCGGGGCGAGCACGACGGGATCCCGCTCGGCATCTACTGCCGCCGCTCGCTCGCCGAGCACCTGGACGCCGACGCCGAGGAGATCTTCACGGTCACCCGGCAGTGCCTCGACCGGTTCCACCAGCTCTTCGCCGAGCGCTACCCGTTCGGCAAGTACGACCAGGCGTTCGTGCCGGAGTTCAACGCCGGGGCGATGGAGAATCCGGGCCTGGTCACCCTGCGGGACGACTACGTGTTCCGCTCCGCGGTGACCGACACCCAGCGGGAGCTGCGGGCCACCACCATCGCGCACGAGATGGCGCACATGTGGTTCGGTGACCTGGTCACCATGCGCTGGTGGGACGACCTGTGGCTGAACGAGTCCTTCGCCGAGTACCTGGGCACCCGGGTGACCGCCGAGGCGACGCGGTTCGACCGGGCGTGGACCACGTTCGCGCTGCGTCGCAAGGCGTGGGGGTACGCCGCCGACCAGCGCCCCTCCACGCACCCGGTCGCGCCGGAGGAGGTGGCCGACGCCGCGCAGGCGCTGCTGAACTTCGACGGCATCTCGTACGCCAAGGGCGCCAGCGTGCTGCGGCAGTTGGTCGCCTGGCTCGGCGACGAGGCGTTCCTGGCCGGGCTGAACGCGCACTTCGCGGCGCACCGGTTCGGCAACGCCACGCTGGCCGACCTGCTCGGCAGCCTGTCGGCGGCCAGCGGTCGGGACCTGACCGGCTGGGCGCGGCGGTGGCTGCGCGAGGCGCAGGTGAACACGGTGCGCGCCGAGGTGACCGTCGACTCCGACGGGCGCTACCAGGAGGTCGCGCTGGTGCAGACCGCGCCGGAGTCCCACCCGGTGCTGCGCCCCCACCGGATCGGCGTCGGCCGGTACGCCACCGACGGCACGGTCGACCGGACGGAGGTCGACCTGGACCCCGACGCCGACGGTGGCCGCACCGTGCTCGACGAGCTGGCCGGAGCGCCGGCCGCCCGGCTGCTGCTGCCCAACGACGGCGACCTGACCTTCGCGAAGGTGCGCCTCGACCCGGCGTCGGCGGACGCCGTACCGCTCGTGTTGCCCGGTCTGGCCGACCCGCTGGCCCGGGCGCTGCTCTGGGGCGAGGCGCTCGACGCGGCGACCGACGGTGAGCGGCCGGTGGCCGGCGTGGTGGGTCTGATCGCTGCCGCGTTGCCCGCGGAGACCGAGGTGATCATCGCCGAGGACGTGTTGACGTTGAGCCGGTCGCTGGTGGACCGCTACCTCGACCCCGCGGCCCGGGAGGCGGCGCTGGCGCGGATCGCCGAGGCCTGTGGCCGGCTGCTCGACGGCGCACCGGCCGGCGGGTCGTTGCAGCTGGCCGGGGCCCGCGCGCTGATCGCCGCGACCAGCGACGCCGACCTGCTGACCGGCTGGCTGGCCGGCCGGGGCGTGCCCGCCGGGCTGGCCGTCGACGCCGAGCTGCGCTGGGCGGTGCTGCGCCGGCTGGTGGTGCTCGGCGCCGCCGGCGAACCGGAGATCGCCGCGGAGGCGGCGGCGGACCCGAGCGCGGCGGGCCAGGAGCGGGCCGCGCGTTGCCGGGCGGCGCTGCCCGAGACGGCGGCCAAGCGGGCGGCCTGGGAGATCATCGTCAGCAACACCGACCTCTCCAACCGGCTGGTCGAGGCGACCGCGGAGGGCTTCTGGCAGCCCGAGCAGGCCGAGCTGACCGCTGCCTACGTCGGCCGGTACTTCGCCGACATGCCGGCGGCGGCGCGGCTGCGCACCCCCTGGACAGCCGACCGCGTCGCCGGCCTGGCCTTCCCGCGCTACGCCGTGACCCAGCCGACGCGGGAGGCGGCCGCGGCGCTGCTGGCCCGTGACGACCTGACGCCGGGGCTGCGGCGGGTGGTCACCGACGCCGACGACGACCTGCGCCGAGCGCTCGTCGCCCGCACCGCGGTAGCCGCCGCCACAGCCTGACCCCCGAGCCCCCGCCCCCATCCCCGCGATCTTGCACTTTGTGCCCCGGCATCACGGACAATCGCCGCGAATCAGGGGCCGAAAGGCAAGATCGGCGGGGCGAGGGGGTGGAGGTCAGCGCATCGCGGGCGTGGCGTTCACCGGAGCGTCCCAGTCGATGACGTAGCGCTGCTCGTGGCCCATCGTCTTCTCCGGGTCCATCACCGTCTTCAGGAACAGCGGCATGAGCAGCGGCATCAGCGCCCGGGCCACGGCGCCCGGCGCCTTGGCCCGGTTGATCCGTGCGGCCCGTGCGGCGACCTTCTCGACCCGGTCCCGCCGCAGCCGCTCGTACGCGGCGAACGCGGACCCCACGTCGGGCAGGTCGCGCAGGCAGCGGGCGAGCTGGACGGCGCTCTCGATCGCCAGCGACGCGCCCTGGCCGGAGCTGTTCGACGGGGCGTGCGCCGCGTCGCCGACCAGAACCATCCGCCCCCGGTGCCAGCGCGGCACCGGCGGCATGATCATGAGCGAGCCCACCACCTGCAGCTCGTCGGCGCTGCTGGTCGCCATGAGCTGACGGCCGGGGTCGTCGTCGCCGTACGCCTCGCGCAGCGTCCGGAGCCACTCGGCGGCGGGCACGGCCCGGGCCTCGGTGAGGGTCATCGGCCGCTCCTGCGGCAGGTTGACCCCCCACCGGGTGCCGCCGCCGGGCTCCGGCCAGTAGAGGTAGTAGCCGCGCCGGCCGAAGGCGAACGTCATGGTGCCCGGCTCGACGTCCACCTCGTGCCGGGCCACCGCCTCGAAGCCGAGCAGCCCGGTGTATCGCGGGCCCGGCGCGGCCGGGTCGATCAGCGTACGGACCGTCGAGCGGATCCCGTCGGCGCCGACCAGGACGTCGGCCGTGACGGTGCTGCCGTCGGCGAAGTGGGCGGTGACACCGTCGGCGCTCTCACGTACGTCGATCAGGCGCCGGCCGTGCTCGATCACCACGCCGCCGGCGACGGCCCGGTCGTGCAGCGCGCGGTGCAGGTCGGCGCGGTGCACCACCTGCAGCGGCGGCACGTCGGCCAGGCTCGGCAGGGTGAAGCGCTTGCGTCCGATGGCCATCGCGGTGCGGCGGATGGGGGTGGCGATCGCGGTCACGGCGCGGTCCGCGCCGACGGCGCGCAGCGCGGCGACGCCGTTGGGGGCGAGCGCGAGGGTGCCGCCGATGCCGTCGGCGGTGCTCGGGTACGCCTCGTACACCGTGGCGGCGATGCCCGCCCGGCGCAGCGCCAGCCCGGTCACCGGGCCCGCGATGCCGCCACCGATGACGATGGCCGTCCTCACTGTGCTCATGGTCGTCCTCTCCCTGGTCGTGGGTGCGCGTGCGCGGCACCGACCTGGGAGGGAGCCCGGCTATCCTCGTGGTTGCCGCTTCGGGCCGGAGCACCTTCCCAGGTGCGGTACCGAGGTAAGGGCCCCGGTGCGGTGTTGGCGCACCGCGCCGGGGCCGTCCGTCACTGCGTGGAGCCGCTCCTCTCGGTCGGATCGGACAGCTCCGGCGGCAGCTCGCCGGTCTCGTGGAAGGCCCGCCACTGGTCGAGCCCGGGGTAGGTGCCGTCGGTGAGCTCGGCCAGCAGGGCGCGGACCCAGGCCGCCTCGGCCTCGCGGATGGCCACGTCGTACTCCGACTCGACCAGGAACAGCCGCGGCAGCTGCCGCAGGTGCTCCGCCAGCACGCCCCGCGCGGCCCGGATGCCCTCGTCGAGCAGCTCCAGACGCCGCCGCAGCAGCGCCGCCGCCTCGTCGGGATGCAGGACGGCGAGCACGGACAGCCCGGCGCGGAAGCGCGGATGCTCCGGCTCCGGCGTGGACACCAGCTCGCGCGCCCAGTCGACCAGCTCCGCCCGGCCCGCCTCGGTGATCCGGTAGACGGTGCGCTCCGGGCGCCTGCCCGCGCGCACGCTCTCCACGGCCTCGATCAGGCCGTGCCGGTCCATGTTCCGGATCACCGTGTAGAACGACCCCCACTTGATCTCCATGTCCTGCTCCTTGCCCCAGGCGCGGAGGGTGGTGGCGATCTCGTACGGGTGCATGGGGCGCTGGGTCAGGGCGGAGAGCACGGCCAGGGCCAGCAGGTTGCCGACCTTGCGTTGCTTCGGCATGCCGACCTCCGGCTGTGGTCGTTGCGGGCGATTACTTGCATGCGAGTATACGGCTGCGAGCATCACCGACGCGACCCCTCTTCGGGAGAAGTTCAGGCGGCAGCGGTTGTCCGGCGTCACCGGAGCGTGGTGAGGACCACGGCACCGCCGGAGGTGTCCGGCGGAGGGTCCGGCCTACGATCACCGGGTGGAGGAAGATATCCGGCGGATCGGGATCATGGGTGGCACCTTCGACCCGATCCACCACGGGCACCTCGTGGCGGCCAGCGAGGTGGCGGACCGGTTCGGGCTGGACGAGGTCGTCTTCGTCCCCACCGGTAAACCGTGGCAGAAGGTGGACGAGCCGGTCAGCCCGGCCGAGGATCGCTACCTGATGACGGTGATCGCCACCGCCTCCAACCCCCGCTTCCAGGTCAGCCGGGTGGACATCGACCGTGGCGGCCCGACCTACACCGTCGACACGTTGCGCGACCTGCACGCCGAGTACGGCCCCAAGGTCCAGCTCTACTTCATCACCGGTGCCGACGCCCTCGCGAAGATCCTCTCCTGGAAGGACCTGGACGAGATCTTCGAGCTGGCCCACTTCATCGGGGTCACCCGGCCAGGGTTCGTGCTCACCGACCGGCACCTGCCCGCCGACACGGTGAGCCTGGTGCAGGTGCCCGCCATGGCCATCTCCTCGACCGACTGTCGGGACCGGGTCGCCCGGGGCGAGCCGGTCTGGTACCTGGTGCCCGACGGTGTGGTCCAGTACATCGCCAAGCGTCGGCTCTACCAGCAGTGATGTCGCCCGGTATGGCACCGTTCCGGTGGGTAGTCGACCAGAACTGACAAGTCGGGACGCCGCCGCGTGTGAGACGCTTGGAGGGTCGCACGGTTGATCGAAGGAGAACGGTGACAGTTTCCGAACGCGCACACGAGCTGGCGATCGCCGCGGCGCAGGCCGCCGCGGACAAGAAGGCGCAGGACATCGTCATCATCGACGTGGGCGACCAGCTCGCCATCACCGACGCGTTCCTGCTCGCCGCGGCCCCGAACGAGCGTCAGGTGCTCGCCATCGTCGACGCCATCGAGGAGCGCCTGCTGGAGCTGCCCGAGAAGGCCAAGCCGGTGCGGCGCGAGGGGGAGCGCGGCGGCCGTTGGGTGCTGCTCGACTACGTCGACATCGTGGTGCACGTCCAGCACACGGAGGAGCGGGAGTTCTACGCCCTCGACCGGCTGTGGAAGGACTGCCCGACGATCCCGTTCGTCGACCGTGACCTGGTCGACGCCGAGTCCGGCACCGGCTCCGCCGCGGAATGACCCGGCTGATCATCTGGCGGCACGGCAACACCGACTGGAACGCCGCCAACCGGGTCCAGGGGCAGACCGACGTTCCGTTGAACGACCTGGGCCGGGAGCAGGCCCGCGCGTCAGCTCCGCTGCTCGCCGCGCTGCGCCCGGACGCCCTCGTGGCCAGTGACCTCAGCCGGGCCGCCGAGACCGCCGCCGCGCTCGCCGCGGTGACCGGGCTGCCGGTCCGCAGGGACGCCCGCCTGCGTGAGCGCCACTTCGGGCGCTGGCAGGGGCTCACCCTGACCGAGGTCGCCGAGCAGTTCCCCGCCGAGTACGCGCGCTGGCGCGCCGGCGACCCGGATCCGGGGGCGGAGATCGAGACCCTGGACGACCTGGGCAAGCGGGTGGGCGCGGCCCTCGCCGACGCCGCCGAAACGGTGCCCGGCGGCACCGTCGTGGTCGCCACCCACGGCGGCGGCGCCCGGCAGGGCGTGGGGCACCTGCTCGGCTGGGATCCCGGCGTCCTGCGCACCGTCGGCTCGTTGCAGAACTGCCACTGGACCGAGTTGCGACACGACGACGTGCGGGGCTGGCACCTGCGGGCCCACAACGTCGGCCTGGTGGTCGCACCGGCCGTCGCCGACGCCGTCTGACGCGGCCTCGTCGGGCCGGCCCGCATCGGCTAGCGTGCCGGGCATGCCCGTCGCGGTCGTTACCGACTCCACCGCCTACCTCCCACCCGAGCTGGTGCGCGCGCACCGGCTGACCGTGGTGCCGCTGACCGTCGTGCTGAACGGCGCGGAGGGGCTGGAGGGGGAGGAGGTCGTCCCGGCCGACGCGGTGCGGGCGCTGCGCGGTCGGCGGGTCTCCGCGACCACCTCACGGCCCTCCCCGGAGCAGTTCGCGCGGACGTACCGCGAGTTGCTCGACGCCGGTGCGACGGGGGTGGTGTCGGTGCACCTGTCGGCGGAGCTGTCCGGCACCGTCGAGGCGGCCCGACTGGCCGCCGACGAGCTGGGCGGCCAGGTCGAGGTGGTGGACAGCCGCTCCACCGGGCTGGGCCTGGGCTTCCCGGTGATCGCGGCCGCCGAGGCCGCCGCCCGCGGCGCCGACCTCGACGAGGTACGCCGGGCCGCGGTCGACGCCGTGGCCCGGACCACCATCTACTTCTACGTCGACACGTTGGAGTTCCTCCGCCGCGGCGGCCGGATCAACGCGGCCGAGGCGCTGCTCGGGACCGCGCTGTCGGTCAAGCCGATCATGCACATGCCCGACGGCGCGATCGTGCTGAGGGACAAGGTCCGTACCGCCAGCCGGGGTGTGGCGCGCCTGATCGACCTCGCCGTCGAGGCCGCCGGTGACGCCGAGGTCGACCTCGGCGTCCATCACCTCGCCGCGCCGGAGCGAGCCGCGGCGCTGCTCGCCGCGCTGGTCGAGCGGCTCGACGACCGGGTGCGCGAGACGTACGTGTCGGAGGCCGGCGCCGTGGTCGCCGCGCACGCCGGTCCGGGGCTGGCCTGCGTCGTGGTGCACCGCCGCCCTAGCAGATGACAGCATGATTAGGGCGTTCTGCACAGCCGGCTCCGCCGTCCACAGGTGACGAGCCGGGCGACCCACCGGGCCCGCCCGTCGCCCTAGCGTCACGCCGTGTCACACGATGACGAGACCGTGGTACGGCAGCGCCTGTGGCGGTTGGCGGCCCCGCCGTCATCGCGGCCGGCACCGGCAGTCGGCTCGTCGCTGTCCGACCCTTCCCCGCCCGGCGCCCCGCCGGCGGTGCCGTCGACCGGTGTCGCCAAGCCGTCCACGTTGGACACCCCGTCGGAGGGCGAGACCGGCGTGGCCCGCCGGCTGCCGGGTCCCGGGGCGTTCGATCCCGGGCGCCGCGGCGTACGGGCGCTGGCCGCCGTCGCGGCGGTGGCGGTGCTCGGCGCCGGCTTCTGGGCCTGGCGCTCCCGCCCACGGGCGGAACCGGTCCGACCGGTTGCGAACGCCGCCGTGCCGATGGCGGACGGCGCCGGCGAGACCGGCGCGAGCCCGGCGGGCGAGCTGGTGGTGGCGGTCGCCGGCAAGGTGCGCCGTCCCGGGCTGGTGCGGCTGCCGGCCGGCGCCCGGCTGGCCGACGCGGTGGAGGCGGCCGGTGGGGCGCTGCCCGGGGTGGACGTGGCCCTGCTCAATCCGGCCCGCAAGGTCGTCGACAGTGAGCTGATCGTGGTCGGGGTCATCCCACCGCCCGACGCCGCGGCCCCGCCGGCCGCTGCCCCCGGCGCGGGCGCCGTCCCGGGCGCGGGTGCCGCGCCCGGCGGGCGGGTCAATCTCAACACCGCCACCCTCGCCCAGCTCGACGCGCTGCCCGGGGTCGGCCCGGTGCTCGCCCAGCGCATTCTCGCCCATCGCGAGCAGCAGGGCGGCTTCCGGTCGGTCGGCGACCTCCGGCAGGTCGAGGGGATCGGCGACGCCCGCTACGAACAGCTCAAGGACCTGGTGACGGTGTGAACCTGCGACCCGACGGGCCGGAGCAGGTCGACGCCGGCACGCCTCCGGCGGCGTACGGGCCGGATCTGCGGCTGGCCGGGCTGGCGGTGGCGGCGTGGCTCACCGCCCTGGCCGGGCTGCACCTCGACGCCGCGACCACGTTGCTGATCGCGGGGGCGGCGGCCGTGCTCGCCGTCGCCGGCGCGCTGCACCTGCTCGGTCTGCTCGGGCGGCCACGGGCCGTCGTCCGGCGGGACGGCTGGATCGCCGTCGCGGTGGGGCTCGGCGTCGTCTGCGGCGGCACGACCACCGCCGCGCGGCTGGCCGTACGCGACGCGGCTCCGCTGCGCGCCCTCGCCGAGCAGCGGGCGAGCGTCACCGCCGAGCTGGTCGTACGGGACGATCCCCGTCCGGTGCGGGGCGCCCCCGGCCGACCGGCCACCCTGCTCGTGCCGCTGGAACTGGTCGGCCTGTCCGGCCCGGACGGCCGGTGGATCAGCGCCCCGGTCCGGGTGCTGGTGCTCGCCACCGACCCGAGCTGGCGGAGCCTGCTGCCCGGGCAGCGGCTCAGCGCGGAGGGCCGGCTCGGCGCGCCACGGGGCGGCGACCTCACCGCCGCCGTGCTGGCCGTCGCCGGCCCACCGGCCCACCACGGTACTCCTTGAGGGAGACCGCACCCCACGGCCTGCTCGCCCCGAAGTTGATCCCCAACAGGGTCACCCTCACCGAACTCGCCAGCTCCCCTGCGGCTGCTTCTCGGGCATCATCATGGGCCGCTGCAGCTTGCCCTGGGAGGCCAGCGCAAGCCAGCCTGCCCACCTGTCGACGAACTCATCCATCGCATCGATCGATAGAGGAGTGAACGGCCACGCCACCTGCACTCGCATGAGCCCGGGACCGATGGCTTCCGCCGCGTCGGATCCAGGGCTGAGCGCGTACGGATCGCGCGGACGGTCGCCTGCTCGCATCATCGGCTGATCCATGAAGGCCGTCTCGTACCAGTGGTACTCACCCGCCGTCTGCGCATCGCAGTACCAGAGGGAGTGACTTCTCCCTTCGTAGCCCTGATAGTTCGAAGGTGCCACGAGGCTCAGGCCAGCCGAAGCAACAACGTCGATGGGAGTTCTCGACTGCCCCCAGGGGTGCCGTTGTTCCTGAAGCGGGCCATCGAAGACCAGCTTCGCCCCGTTGAGGCTGATGGTCCAACCATCGCGGGACCTCCGTGCTTGGGGTCCGGCCGCGGGCTGCCTCTGAGCGAAGGTTGCTGCAGGAGCGTTCGCCAGGATGGCGTCCTTCAGGTAGTCCATCATCCTGGTCAAGGCTCGGCTTGCTGACTGCGCCAGCTCTTCTCTCCGCTCCTCCTCCGAGCGGGCTTCGGATGCTGCCCGTTCCTCCTCCCGGATCCGGTTCACCTCAGCAAGGTTCGCCTGCTGCAACTGCGCCAACCCAGCCGACGGCGTGGCCTCGACGGCTCGCGTCAAGCGGGCAAGCAGGTTGGAGGGAGTCGGCCTCGCATCCATCCCCTTGTAGAGACACTCGTCGATCATGGCAGCGATCGGCAGAGGAACGCCGCTGAGCAGTTCGGGGTTCTGGTGCAGGTGCTGCTCACGGAAGTCGTGGGCTTCTGGGCCCTCGAAGGGCCAGTTCCCCGAGAGCAGCTCGTAGGCGATCACGCCAAGGGCGTAGACATCTGTTGCAGACGTGGCCCTTATGCCGCGCCACTGTTCAGGCGCGGCGTACGGGGGTGTCATCGAGTACTTCCGAGTGTCCGGGGCCGTCGAGGACTCGGCGTATCGGGAGATGCCGAAGTCGGCCAGACACCAGTGTCCGTCGAGCAGGAGGACGTTCTCGGGCTTGAGGTCGCGGTGAACTACTCGGCCGTGCAAGTCGCTCAGGGCGGTTGCGATGTCCGTGAGGATGGTCAGAGCCTCGGCCAGCGAGAGCCGGCCCTGTGCGCTTTCAATGTGTTCCCGCAGCGACTTCTCGGCCCTCGGCATGACGAGGACCCAGTTGTCCTCCGTCTCGCCCCGATCGATGATCGGCACAACGTTCCGGGCCCCGGCAAGGTCTACGAACAACAACTCCCGCTCAGCTCCTGGCCCCTTCGGAACGAGCTTCGCTACGGCGTTCGGGACCTGGTCGGAGCTTGCCTCCAGTACCCTCCCGAAGCCGCCTCCTCCTACCTGCTCGCCGAGCGTCCATTCGCTCGCGAGCAACAACCGCTGCCCCACGCTGCCTCGCCCCTCATCGCACTCACCGCTGCCAATCATTCGAGACTACGCAACGGGTCAGACACCGGTTGAACCTAGATCAGGACTTCTCAGCGATGTCCTTGAGCCAGTCGTTGATCCACCTCATGTGGTCACCCGCGCCGATCCCGTTCTGGTCCCTCAGCACCTCTTGAACGCCGCTTACAGCCCCCCTGAGCTGACGCAGCTCCTCAGCCACAGCGAGGACCGCATATGTGAGCGCCTGGCGGTGCAGACCGGCGTTGTCGCCCAGGTCGAGATCGCCCTGGTTGGCGGCCTCCAGCAAGTTGATCGCCGTCTCGCTCAGGCTCACCTTCGGCATGACGCATCCCTCCCCGTTAATCGGCCTATCGGGGGATCTTGTCGGATTCGCTGCTGATGGTGTTGGCACTGTCGGCTGGACGACAGAACGGGCCCTCACCGCCCTCGACGGTAGCTGGCCTGATGGGCCGCCACTCTCGCGAGGAATGACCTTGATGCCAAGGCAGGCGTTGGCGGCCGCCCACTGCTCCCATGTCGGTGGAGGTGCCTTGGCGAGTTGGCGCTGGATCCACGCCTCGCGGGCCGCCTCCTCTGCTGCGGCACGCTCCTCACGACGACTTCTCTTGGCGGCGCTCATCCCTGCCTCCTCTTGGGTGGCTTGCTTCTCTACCGAGCGGAGGTGCCGCGAGGCGACGGCTGGTGGGCGTTGCTCCTGCCGAGGGGGAGACTGGTCTAGTGGCCAGCCCTCGACCGCACCGTGATCAGGCGCCCTGCTTGATGAGAATGTAGGACCAGGCACCTAGCGCGGCTACTACCGCGAAGCCGCACCAGAACATGCCCCACCTGAAGGCACGCCAACTCCAGTCGCCCCCTCCATTACCGCTACCCGCGGTCCGGGCGAAGTTGTCGGATGCCTGTTCGATCGATCGTGCGGTCTCGCCCATCCCTTGCGCGGAAGCGATGGCCCGATGCAGGCGATCCGCGACGTTGTCAAGCTCGTAGATCTTGCTGTCCAGGTTGTCGAGGCCGGCACCGGCGATTCGATCCGCAGCGTTCGACAGCTTCTCCGCGTTGAGGCTGACCAGCTCGAACCTCCCGGCCGCCTCTCGCAGCGGTGCCACGTAATCCGGAAGGTTTATGAGGCCTCGCGAGGCCTCATAAAGCATGGGCGCGTACTCCCGGGCGTTCCGGAGTCCGCTTGCTGACTCATACAACATCGAACCGAAGTCCTCCAGCGTGCGAAGGCCCTGCGCCGACTCGTGCAGCATCCAAGTCTGGTCTTCAAGATCGGAAAAGACGCGTGCACAGAACTCCAGTCGTGCGATGGCTTCTTCGCTCATGTAGGGCTCGTGGAAGGATGCACTCACCATGGACTTGATCAACTGCAGAGTCTCGTTGCTCACGTCCCTTAGCTGATCGATCGCATCGATTATCTCTTCTTTCGTCTTGTTGACGGCGAGTTCCATTCGCTCTTGAAGTAGCTCATCGTCGAGCGGTGGCAGCTTCACGAGTGTGGCGGCTAGGTCCCCTTCCCGCTTCTTCTTCCACTCGTGCAGCAAGGACGCTGGGTATAGCTCTTCCCATAGCTTGAGGTCGTCGACTTCGGTGTGATGTGGTGCGCATAGCAGGATGAGGTTCTTGAAGCTGTTCCGTTGCGAGATGCTCATCTTGGAGTCGTAGCGCGCCTCGCCCTCGGCCAGGGCACAGATGTGTGCGATCTGCACGTTGACCCTTGGCGCTCCGCTCTCGGTCATCCGAAGGACGCGCGTCTTGCACTTCGGCGCGTAGCAAGTTCCACGGCTCAGCATGTAGAGAGCCTTCTCTGTGCCCGAGCCGTAGTAGCGGCTGTTGCTCATGCTTCTCTCCCGACCATCTCGCGTCGAGCGACCACGCTAGGCGAGAGGGGTGACACTCACCGCTGATCAAGAACTTCTCGCACTCGGTGCACTCCACACTTATCGGGCCGCAAGGACGTGTCTGGCCGACTGCGAGTTGCGCGGTCCATCGTGGAGAGCATGGCCGACTTCGGCCTGACTGGCGTTAGGTCCAGCGTGTGCGGCGGGCGGCCCGCGCGCTCGGGCGTGGCGGGCCGGTTGTGTCGGTGGGAGCCAGTACAGTGATGTGAAGCCATGTCATGACTGCGGCGCTTCTAGCAGCCGGTCGGGCGGGCCCTCACTTGGCACTCTGCCCTGTCGGCTTCCCAGCCCCCTTCAAGATCACCTCAACCACAACATGTTGTGGTCATTTTGACCGCATGCTACTACCCCTTGGGGTGCATCGTTGCGGTCCTGAATGGAATGTGGTTGACTACTGCCGGAGGCAAGAAGCCTTTAGGAACACAACAACCCGGCGGAGCCGGGTGGCACCGTCGGGTCGTTGGGTCTATTCGCGGTAGATCTCAACCTTACCAACCTTAGCTTCGGGACGACTAGTCCCCTGGTGGGTGTCGGCGGTGCTCCGTTGTGCGATGACGAAAGGAGCACGGCATGGGTAAGAGATGGCGCGGCAGCAGGCGCAGGCCGGCGGGACGGATGGAGGTCCGGTCGTCGGTCCGGCTGACGCAGCAGCCGGGTGAGTACGCCCGCTACTCCGGCATCTGGCAGGCCCTGAGGGGTGAGTACCAGGCCACCGTCGTCCGGGGGCGCCGGATGCCCCCGACGCGACTCGGTGGAGCGTGGGTGCTGCTGAGGCGGACCCGCACCAAGCAGTAGCTGGTCAGTAGCCAAGCCGGCGGCTCCGCTCGTGATGAGGGGAGCCGCTCGGCTGTGCGGCTTCTACGCGGAAGTGATCGGGTCCTCGGTCCTGCCCTGTGCCCAACGGGCAAGGTCTGCTCTCGCGTACAGGTCCGCGTTCCCAGTCTTGCCCCTGGCTTCGGGCACCTGGCCGACTCGCCGCTGTAGCCGCTTCTTCGCGGCGTCGAGCTTCCACGGCACCACGCCAGTCTCGACCGCCTCGCGCAGGGTCATGAAGTCCCCGGCAGGGCTTGATAGGCCGTTGACATGGGATGTCTCCGGGGACCGGGGACATGCCAGCGTGCGAGCCTCGGCAGCGGTCAGGTAGGCAACCTGCGTTTCAGTCGCCTGCCCACCGATGACCACCTGCCACCGGCCGAGCGTGCGCGAGGCGCGAGGCATGGCCGCCTCGGGAACCAACATCTTCCAGTTGTTCGCCGTGTACCGGGCGAGGCAGCGGATGCCGAAGTTCTCCCGCGCCTCGGGCCCTCCGATCGCGCGAGCGGTGAGCATCTGCGCGATGGCCAGTACGTTGACCTTGGCGCTGCGGCCCATGAAGAGCAGGTCTGCCAGAGCCGAGACAGCCGGCGACCGCTTCGGGTCGCCCTTGCCGCGCGCTTCGACCCAGAAGTTGACGAGCTGCCCGATGGTGGCGTTCAGCTCCTCGGCGATGACCAGGACGCGGGGACCGGGGTCCCAGTCTTCGGCCTCGTGCATGGCCAGGGTGTTGCGCTCGTCGGCGAGCGTGGCCAGGCGCACGAGCGCGTCATGCACCTGCGCCGGCTTGGTGCAGTAGTCGACCCCGGCCAGGCCGAGGGCCCAGCGGTGCGAGCCCTTGCGGTCGAGGATGACCACCCGGCCGCCTCGGGCGAGAACCTGCACGGCGACCAGCTCGGCGAGTACGCTCTTGCCGGCACCCGTGCCGGCGCTGACCGCGATGTGCGGGGAGTCGTCGCGCAGGGACAGGGTCACCGGCCGGTCGCCGGCGCCCTGCCCGATGTAGAACTCCCACTCGGCCAGACGGGGCAGGTGCTCGGCGACTTGGTCGACGCCAACCCGAGCCGGCGGGCGCTTACGCACGGTCCACGTCGCCGTTACCCGCGGACCGACCTGGTGCCAGGACTCGACCAGGTCAGAGACCGGGATCTTGCTGCCGATGATGGAGGAGACGAGGTGCCGTTGCTCCTTGGTCAGGTACGGGGTGTCGGCGACCAGCTCGATGCGCGGACCCTGCTCGCCGTCGACCGGCCGGCGGAACGCGGCCAGCCGGGACGTGACCGGCTCTGCCTTGCGCTGCACCGCCCATGCCGCCCGCTGAGCACGCTCAGGAAGCCACCGGATGATCGGCTCTACGTGCTCGCCGTACCAGGCTCGTACTGCCTTCTCGGCAGGGCTCAGCGGCTTGGCCAGCCGGGGCGTGAGGTTGCCCAACGAGGGATCAACATGCAGGCGCACGCCGGTCTGTAGACCCATCGCCGGAGCGAGAGCAGCCAGGGTCGGGGCGATGTACTCCCGGTGGAACCGGCGCCGCACCAGCCGTTGCCGGCCGCGCCAGACGGCAGCCACGGCGGCGCTGCTGGCCGCAGTGAGCGAGGGATTGGGGAAGGCCACGGCCAGGCCGGCGGCAGCCGGCACACCGAGGCGGAATGCCTGACGCTGCCAGCCGGCCAGCCGGCCCGGACCCCGGTGGCGGTAGGGGTAGCCCTGCCGGCCGTCGAGAGGACGGCCGGACAGGTACCGGTAGACCACCCGGGGCACCGTGTGCTTGCGCCGCAGTCGGCGGATAGCCCGCTCAAGCTCGGTCACCGGTCAGCCCTCCTCATGGGACAGGTGGGCAAGGGCAGCGGCCATACCGAGCACGGCGACCGGCAGGCAGGCAACCAGGGTGGTGATCCACCACGGAGCCGACGTGATGCCGGCGGCGACCAGGAGGTGATAGGCCACCTGACCGAGGGCGCCAACCATGAGAGACCCGATGGCGGACCACTTGGCGAACCGGCGAGCCCGGGGCGGAACCAGGCCCGACAGCCAGGCTCGCAGGGCGTAGGCGGCGTAGACCTCAACGCCGATCGGCAGCGTGATGGCGGTGTTGAGGCTGAACCCGTCAGCGATTCCGGGCAGGGGGTGGACTACCCCGAACCCGGTGAGTCCGCCGAGCCCGACCCACCCGGACCAGATAGCGACGAACGCGGGCAGCGCGATCAGCACCACCGGCCACGCGGCGAGCCGGCGAACCTTGCTCTTGCCTGGGGTGGCCTCGGTGCTGACCTGCGGGTGTCCGTCGTGCTCGACCAGCGGCGACGGCTCGGTGACCTTCTCGGCCGGAAGGATTAGCGGAACCGGGGTGGTGTCGACCGGCAGGGCCGGCGGGACCGGGGCAGGCTCGGCGTACTGCCACGGGTCCGAGGCAGGCTCGGCCCCGGTCTCGTCGGGCGGGGTGATGGGCTCGGCGACCAGGGCCAGGCGCACGGCCTGAGCCTTGGGCGCACCCACCCTGAACTCGCGCATGATCTGGTTGCGCGAGGGGATCTCGCCGAGTCTGTCGGCCAGGTCCCGAACGGCAGGGAGTAGGTCGGCGACGGCACGCGGGTAGGCGCTGGTGACGGTAGCGGTGCTCATCGGGCGATCCCTCCCACCCACTGCGCGATCTCGTCGGTGCTGGCCTGCGGCAGCGCAGCCCGGATCAGCCGGGCGGCAGCCTCGCGGGTGAGAGCGGGGTCGAGGACGATGACACGACGGCGGGGGAGCACGACGCACGGGGCACCCGTGCGCGCCTGGATGATCTGCACTGCTTCTCCTGCGGCGAGGGTGGAGGGAACGTCAGGGAGAGGAGCGACCGGCCGCTCGGCGTGCCGCTCGACCAGCCGGCGAGCGATGGCGAACGGGGCGAGCATCGAGACCGGTCCGCCGATGAGGATCAGGCCGAGCGCGTAGGCGGCGGTGCCGTTCATCGGGCACCCGCCAGCGCCTCAGAGCGGCAGGGGATGCATCGGCCGGCGGGCTGGCCGACGTGCCCCGGCTTGGTGCAGCGGTCGCCACCGGCGGTCATCGGAAGGGCAGCGCCCTTGCGCTCCGGGTACGGGTAGCCGTTGGCGCTGGGGTTGTTGCCCTTGTTCTTGGGAAGGAACCGACGCCAGTCGCGGGCGCTTGCGCCCGTCTTCAACTTCCCTTGGTCTTCAGCACTTCGGGTGTCACCCTGGCTGTCACCCCCGGCGGGCTGATTCGTCACCTCCGCCGGCTGGTTCGTCACCCCCAGGCCGTTGTTCGTCACCCCCTGGCCGGTCACCAGCCGGTAGACGCGAGTGGCGATACCGGCGACCTTGGCGACGACCAGGCGGCCGAGCTGCACCAGCTTGGCGAGCGCCCGCTGCACGGTCCGCTCAGAGCAGCCGGCGTACTCAGCGAGGGTGGCGACGGAGGGCCAGGCGTTGCCCTCGTGGTTGGTGTGAGCGGCGATGGCGATGGCCACGGCGCGCTCGTTCTTGCCGAGATCCTTGGTCGCAAGCAGGGCTTGCTTCACAGCTACACTCATCGCGGGCGGACCTCCGTTGTCCGTCAAGGCCCCGGGTAACAGGTGTTCCAGCACCTGCCGGGGCCGTTCCTCTCTCGTCGACTCACCTCCCTAACTCACGTTCACTGGTTCCAATGTGGCGATCGTGGTGGGCGCGGTGCTGCTGGTGGCCCGCTGGGCTCGGGCCGGGCCGTGGCTCGCGGCCGGGCTCTGCGGAGTCGCCCTGGTGGGCTTCGTCGTCCTGGTCCGTCCCTCGCCGAGCGTGGTGCGCGCCGCCACCATGGGCGCGATCGGGCTCGCCGCGCTGGCCGCAGGTCGTCCGCGCGCCGCGCTGCCCGCGTTGGCCGCCGCGGTCACCGTGCTGGTGCTGGTCGACCCGGAGTTGGCCGGCGACCCGGGTTTCGCGCTCTCCGTGCTGGCCACCGGCGGGCTGCTGCTGCTCGCTCCGCGATGGCGCGACGCGCTGCGCCGGCGGCGCGTGCCGGCCGGGCTGGCCGAGGCGCTGGCCGTGCCGGCGGCCGCCCAGCTCGCGTGCGGCCCCGTCGTCGCCGGGCTCTCCGGCACGGTCAGTCTGGTCGCGGTGCCCGCGAATCTGCTGGCGGTGCCGGCCATCGCCCCGGCCACGGTGCTCGGCGTGCTGGCCGCGGCGGTGTCGCCGCTCTGGCCGGCCGGCGCGGAGTTCGCCGCGTGGCTGGCGAGTTGGCCGGCGTGGTGGCTGGTGCTGGTGGCCCGCCACGGTGCCGCGTTGCCCGCGGGCACCCTGCCCTGGCCGGGCGGGGTGCCGGGAGCCCTGCTGTTGGCAGCGTTGACCGTGGCGCTGCTGGTGGCCACCCGGCGGCCCGTGGTGCGTCGGCTGGTGGCGGTCGTGACCGTCGCGGTGGTGCTCGGCACCCTGCCGGTCCGGCTGGTCGCCCGAGGCTGGCCGCCGGCCGGCTGGGTGGTGGTGGCGTGCGCGGTCGGCCAGGGCGACACGATCGTGCTTCCGGTCGGGCCCGGCCGGGCGGTGGTGGTCGACGCCGGGCCGGAACCGGCGGCGGTGGACAACTGCCTGCGCCGGCTCGGGATCCGTGAGGTGCCGTTGCTGGTGGTCAGTCACTTCCACGTCGACCACGTGGGCGGGGTCGCCGGAGTGTTCCGGGGGCGGCGGGTGGGCGGCGTGCTGATTCCGGCGTGGACGGAACCGGAGACCGGGCAGGACCTGGTGCGGGAGGCGGCGGCCGGTGGGCGGGCGCGGCTGCTGACCGCCCCGGCCGGCTGGGCCTACCAGGCGGGGACGGCGACGCTGGTCGTCCTCGGCCCGCCGTACGCGATGCGCGGCACCCGGTCGGACCCGAACAACAACTCGCTGGTGCTGCGTGCCACCGTCGCGGGGGTGCGGATCCTGCTCCCCGGCGATGCCGAGACCGAGGAGCAGCGGGCCCTCCTGGATCGGATGCCGCCGGACGCGCTGCGGGCCGAGGTGTTGAAGGTGGCCCACCACGGCTCGGCCTATCAGGATCCGGCGTTCCTGGACGCGGTCCGCCCGGCGGTCGCGCTCGTGCCGGTGGGCGCCGGCAACACCTACGGGCACCCACATCCGGCGTTGCTCGCCCGGCTGGCGAGGGGCGGCGTCCGGGTGCTGCGCACGGACACCGACGGCGACGTGGCAGCGGTGTACGGGAACGCCGGTCTGGCGGTGGTGGCCCGGGGCGTCGCGCCCGGCCGGCAGCCGTGAACCGGTCCCGAGGCGGCCGAGCGCGGCACGCGGTCCATGGCGAGTGCACGACTTGAGCGGCTGCATGGTGGATTGACATAAATGTCGGGATTTGCACTGAGTGCGGGCTCCGCCGTCTGAGCCCCGGATGAGCAGGCACGATCCCGCGGCAGGGCGTGCGAATATGGGCGACGTGACCCCCGCCAGCCTCGCCCCCATTCTGCTCGTTCTCGGCGACGAGGAGCTGCTCGCCACGCGAGCGGTGACGGAAGCCGTGGCGAAGGCACGCAGCGTCGACCCCGACGTGGACGTCCGCGAATACCAGGCCGGCGCGCTCACCGTGGGCGAGATCGCCGAGATGCTCAGCCCGTCCCTGTTCGGCGGCCGGCGGGTGCTCGTGCTGCGCTCCGGCCAGGACGCCCGCAAGGACCTGGTGGCCGCGCTGCTGGCGTACGCGAAGAACCCCGACCCGGAGGTGCAGCTGATCGTGCTGCACCTCGGCGCGGCCAAGGGCAAGGCGTTCGCCGACGGGCTCAAGGCGGCCGGAGCGACGGTGGTGCCGGCGGCGAAGCTCAAGGGGCACCGCGATCGGGTCGCGTTCGTCCGGGACGAGATCCGTCGGGCCGGCGGCAAGTGCACCGAGGACGCCGCCGAGGCGCTGATCGCCGCGGTCGGCAACGACCTGCGCGAGTTGGCCGCCGCCTGCTCACAGCTGATCGCCGACACCGATGGGCGGATCGGTGCCGACACGGTGTCGCGCTACTACCGCGGGCGGGTGGAGGTGAGCGGCTTCACCGTGGCCGACGCGACCATGGTCGGCGACGTCCCGGCCGCGCTGGAGGCGCTGCGCTGGGCGCTGCACGTCGGGGTCGACCCGGTGCCGATCGCCGATGCCCTCGCCGACGGCGTCCGCACCGTGGCCCGGGTGGCGTCCGCCGGTCGGGGCAGCCCGTACCAGCTGGCGAGCAGCCTCGGCATGCCGGCGTGGAAGATCGAGCGGGCGCAGCGGCAGGGCCGGGGCTGGACGCCCGAGGGGCTGGTGACCGCCATGCGGGCCGCCGCCGAGTGCAACGCGGCGGTCAAGGGCGGCTCGGACGACCGGGCGTACGCGCTGGAACGCGCCGTCTTCTCGATGGCGGCGGCCCGCGCGGGCGGCGGCGCCCGGTGAGCGGACCGACCCGTACGGCGTGGGCCACGCTGGCTGCGGACGAGGAGCAGTACCGCCCGCTCTACGCCCGGGCCCTCGGGCTGCGGTTCGTCAACCCGGGCGGCGTGCTCTGCTTCCTCTTCTTCGAGGGCGTGGTCGCGCTGGCCGTACTGCTGGCCCTCGCCGAACTGGTCAGCTGGTGGGCGGTCCTGATCCTGCCGGCCGCCGTGGCGGTCATGGTCAAGCTCAACGACATGGTGGCCGCGGTCGTCGTCCGCTCCGCGGCGCTCGTGCCGGAGCAGGAGCGGGACCGCTTCCGTCGGCAGATGGAGCCGGTGGTCGGCCGGGCCCGGGTGGAGTGGATCACGCACAGCGTGCCCGGGATCGTCGTCTCGGCCGAGCCCGCGGCCCCGACCGAGCGCCCCGAGGACCCCGCCGCCCGTCGCAACCCCGCCGCGTCCTCCTGATCGGCCCGCCGTGGCTCGTGCGCGAGCCCGGCGGGGCCGGCGGCTCAGGACGCGTCCAGGAGCGACGACGAGATACGCCACTCGGCGTCCTTTGGAGCTGATGACCTGAACGACTCGCCGGGCCGTGCCGCGGCCGGCTCGGCCTGTGGGAGCTGTCCTCCGTGGGTGGTCCTCGGCTGAGTCGCTCACGACATCAGCTCCAAAGGACGGGCGGGGGCAGGCGTCCGTCGACCGTCCGGCACAGCCCCGCCCCGCGCGGCCCGGCCCCGGGAACGCAGACAGCCGGAAGCCCCCGGCGGTGCCGGGGGCTTCCGGTGAAGTCTGACGCCGCCTGGGTCAGGCGGAGAGCGAGCCCACGCGCTTGGAGATCGCGGACTTGCGGTTCGCGGCCTGGTTGGCGTGGATCACGCCCTTGCTGACCGCCTTGTCGAGCTTGCGGGAGGCGTCCCGCATGAGGGCGTTGGCCTGCTCGACGTCGCCGGTCTCGGCGGCCTCGTGGAACTTGCGGATGGCGGTCTTCAGCGACGACTTGACCGACTTGTTACGCAGCCGGCGCTTCTCGTTCTGCCGGTTGCGCTTGATCTGGGACTTGATGTTCGCCACGCGACAGCCTCGTCTTGATAGCTCGGGTTGGTCAGCTTGTCCGCGCAACGAGCATGCGTCACCGTCGCGCGAAAAGCCAGGTTAGCAGGTCCGCCCCGGACGAGCCAAAACGGTCCGGCGAAGCGCCCGATCCAGAATACCCGCCGCCGCGCGTGATGCGTCACGTCCAGCCCTGTCGGGCGGCGAGCCAGGCCAGAGCCTGCTCGCCGCTCCACCGGTGGTGTCGCCGGATCTGCGGGGAGGCGGTCGGCGGGGTCGCGGCCGCGGTGGTGAGGAAGTATCCGCCCAGCGCGGCGAGGGTCGCGTCCAGCGCGTCCGCGGGGGCGTCGGCGGCCGCGGGATGGTCGGCGAAGAGCCGGTCGCCGTCCAGCCCGCTGGCGTACCCGGTGATCAGCAGCCCGGCGAGGTCGAACCAGGCGGGGCCGCGGCACAGCCACGCCCAGTCGCAGAACCAGGCGCGGCCGTCCGCACCGATCAGCACGTTGTCCAGCCGCAGGTCGCCGTGGATCAGGGCGTCCGGCGGGCCGGCGGCGGCGTACGCCGGAAGCCGGGACTCCAGCGCCGCCAGCTCGGGGAGGCGCCCCGCCAGCGCCGGGGGCAGCCCCGGCGCGGGTTCCCGGCCGGCGGCCACCTCGCCCCACCAGAGGATGTCCTCCCGGGCCAGGTCGGCGAGCCGGGGCGGGTCGAGGGCGAGCAGCCCGGCCGGCGGCTCGGCGAGCGCGGCGGCCACCTCGGCGTACCCGGCGAGGGTGGCGTCGAGCTCCGCCGGTGGCCAGGGCAGGTCGGGCGTGCGGCCGTCGACGGCGTCCAGGCAGATCGCGTACCAGCCGGCCGCGCTGAGGGTCCAGCGCAGCCGGGGGACCGCCAGCCCCGCCGGGAGCCGGGCGAGGATCGCGGCCTCCCGGGCGTACCAGTCGACCAGCCTCGGCTGTTCGGCCGGCGCGGCCGCCTTGACGAAGGCGGACGAGCCGTCGGCGGTCGTCAGGACGGCGGCGAAGCCCCGCGTGAAGCCGGCCCCGGCGACCCGGGCCGCCGTGACGGGCGCACCGAGCCGCGCCGCGATCGCCGACCGGAGACCGGCCGGCAGCTCGGCCCAGGCGGGCCGCAGGGCGGTCGCCTGGTACGACGGTGGCGTGGCGGGCACGTCGTCCATGCTGTCGCACCCCGGCGACCGGAGCGCGGAGGCGGCGTGGGACCGGGACGGCGTGGCCGAGATCGCCGGCCGGTCACCCGCGCCGCGCCACGCTCTTCCCGCTGCCCCCGCGGCGGGCCGTCTGCGAGACTGCCAGGCCATGAGGACCGACGACTTCTGGCAGTTGATCGACCAGGCCCGGGCCGGCGGTGGTGGTGAGGCCGGCCCGGTGGCGGCGCGGGCGGTGGCGCTGCTGGCCGAGCGCGACCCCGCCGACATCGTCGGCTACGCCCACCACCAGCAGCGGGTGCTCGCCGCCTCCTACCGGGTCGATCTCTGGGGCGCGGCCTACCTGATCAACGGCGGCGCGTCCGACGACGGCTTCGAGTACTTCCGTGGCTGGCTGATGACCCAGGGCCGGCAGGTCTTCGCCCGGGCGGTCGCCGACCCGGACTCGCTGGCCGAGTTGCCCCGGATCCGGGCCGCCGCGCTCACCGGCGAGGAGTTCGAGTCGGAGGAGATGCTCACGGTGCCCTGGGAGGCGTACCGGAAGGCGACCGCGACCGACCTGCCGGCCGACCGCGACCCGGTCCAGGCGCCGGACCTCAACGACTTCTGGGACTTCGACGACGAGGCGGAGGCGCGCCGCCGGCTGCCGCGGCTCGCGGCGCTCTTCGTGGAGCCGCCGGAGGAGTGATCCGACCACGCCCGCGGCGGCGTGGGAGCATAGAGGGGGCCGGCGTCGCGCCGGCCCGCTCACGTCAGCCGACCAGAACGGACAGCTGTGCCACCGACGCTCGATTCCGGCGCGAACGCTCCTGGTGCCACCGACCCGGCGCGCATCAGGAACTTCTGCATCATCGCCCACATCGACCACGGGAAGTCGACCCTGGCCGACCGGATGCTGCAGCTCACCGGCGTGGTCGACCCCCGGCAGATGCGTGCCCAGTACCTCGACCGGATGGACATCGAGCGCGAGCGCGGCATCACGATCAAGAGCCAGGCCGTCCGGATGCCGTGGACCATCCGCGAGGGCGAGCGGGCCGGCGAGCAGGCCGTGCTGAACATGATCGACACCCCCGGCCACGTCGACTTCACCTACGAGGTGTCCCGCTCGCTGGCAGCCTGTGAGGGCGCGATCCTGCTGGTCGACGCCGCGCAGGGCATCGAGGCGCAGACCCTGGCCAACCTCTACCTGGCGCTCGAGAACGACCTGCACATCATCCCGGTGCTGAACAAGATCGACCTGCCGGCCGCGCAGCCGGAGAAGTACGCCGAGGAGCTGGCCCACCTGATCGGCGGCGACCCGGCCGACTGCATCAAGGTCTCCGGCAAGACCGGCGAGGGCGTGCCGTACCTGCTGGACGAGATCGTCCGTCAGTTCCAGCCCCCGGTGGGCGACGCCGAGGCGCCGGCCCGGGCGATGATCTTCGATTCGGTGTACGACGTCTACCGGGGCGTGGTGACCTACGTCCGGGTGATCGACGGGCACATCAACGCCCGGGACCGGATCAAGATGATGTCCACCGGCGCGGTGCACGAGCTGCTGGAGATCGGCGTCATCTCGCCGGAGATGGTGAAGGCGGACGCGCTCGGTGTCGGCGAGGTCGGCTACCTCATCACGGGTGTGAAGGACGTCCGCCAGTCGCGGGTCGGTGACACGGTCACCATCAACTCGCGGCCGGCGACCGAGGCCCTCGGCGGCTACAAGGACCCGAAGCCGATGGTCTACTCGGGCCTCTACCCGATCGACGGGTCCGACTATCCCAACCTCCGTGAGGCGCTCGACAAGCTCAAGCTGAACGACGCCGCGCTGACGTACGAGCCGGAGACCTCCGGCGCGCTCGGCTTCGGGTTCCGCTGCGGCTTCCTCGGCCTGCTGCACCTGGAGATCATTCGGGAGCGGCTGGAGCGCGAGTTCAACCTCGACCTCATCTCCACCGCGCCGAACGTGGTCTACCGAGCCATCCAGGACGACGGCGAGGAGGTTGTGGTCACCAACCCGAGCGAGTACCCGACCGGCAAGATCGCCGAGGTGTACGAGCCGACCGTGCGGGCCACCGTGCTGACCCCGAACGACTACGTCGGCGCGGTGATGGAGCTCTGCCAGGGGCGGCGGGGCAACCTGCTCGGCATGGACTACCTCTCGGCGGACCGGGTGGAGCTGCGCTACACGCTGCCGCTGGCCGAGATCATCTTCGACTTCTTCGACCAGCTCAAAAGCCGGACCAAGGGCTACGCCTCACTGGACTACGAGCCCTCCGGCGAGCAGTCGTCCGATCTGGTCAAGGTGGACATCCTGCTGCATGGCGAGGCGGTGGACGCGTTCAGCGCCATCGTGCACAAGGACAAGGCCTACAACTACGGCGTCACCATCGCGGCGAAGCTGCGCAACCTCATCCCGCGGCAGCAGTTCGAGGTGCCGATCCAGGCGGCGATCGGCAGCCGGGTGATCGCGCGGGAGACCATCCGGGCGATTCGCAAGGACGTGCTGGCCAAGTGCTACGGCGGTGACATCAGCCGGAAGCGGAAGCTGCTGGAGAAGCAGAAGGAAGGCAAGAAGCGGATGAAGATGGTGGGCCGGGTGGAGGTCCCGCAGGAGGCCTTCATCGCCGCGCTCTCCTCCGACTCCGCGGAGGGCAAGCCCGCCGGGAAGAAGTAGACCGGCGCGGGGGCCGACCCGACGACGTACGACGGCCGGCGCCGCGCCCGGGCCGGGACCCACGGGTTCCCGCGCGGGCGCGGCGCCGGCCGCTTTCGACCCCGCCCGCCGGAAGAAATTTCCGCGGTCCGGCATCGCGGTTCGGGTCTCCCGGCGCGGCCTCCCACCTGGGTGGACGGTGTCGTGCGGAGCCCGCGCCGACCCTCGGGCATCGACGTGCGCCGACCGCCGGCGGCCCGGACCGGTTTGGCGTTTCCGCAACTCGGGCACTTAGCGCCCACGACAGGGAACCACACATCGTGGGACACATTCTTGAAGGAGGGCGACCGTGGAGCTGACCGTTTGGGGCATCATCACCGCGCTCATCGTTGGTCTGATCGTCGGGGCGCTGGGCCGTCTGGTCGTCCCGGGCCGGCAGGACATGCCGATGTGGCTGCACATGCTGATCGGTGTCGGTGCCGCGCTGCTCGGCACGGTGCTGGCGCGGGCCGTGGGCATCGCGACCGAGACCGCCGGGGTGGACTGGGGCGAGCTGCTGGTGCAGGTCGTGCTGGCGGCGATCGCGGTGGCCCTGGTGGCCGGCGTGGGCCGACGCCGTCATGTCACCCGGTAACCGCGTGACATGACCCCGGTGACGTCGGCGCGAGGGCCGGCGACCGGTGCGACGCGGACTCTTCGACGGGCGCCCGACCATCATGGTCGGGCGCCCGCCCACGTTCTCCACGCGAACAACGTGTCTGTACGGGCTGTCCGGTCGTCACTGCCCCGGAAAGTCGGTTTGGCGTTTCGACCGATCGGGAACTTAGCGCCCACGACAGGAGGCACACACATCGTGTGACACGTTTCTGAAGGAGGGCGACCATGGAGCTGACCGTTTGGGGCATCATCACCGCGCTCATCGTTGGTCTGATCGTCGGGGCGCTGGGCCGTCTGGTCGTCCCGGGCCGGCAGGACATGCCGATGTGGCTGCACATGCTGATCGGTGTCGGTGCCGCGCTGCTCGGCACGGTGCTGGCGCGGGCCGTGGGCATCGCGACCGAGACCGCCGGGGTGGACTGGGGCGAGCTGCTGGTGCAGGTCGTGCTGGCGGCGATCGCGGTGGCCCTGGTGGCCGGCGTGGGCCGACGCCGTAGCGTCACCCATCGGTAATTCGCACATCGACTCACGAAGGGGCGCCCGACCAACCGGTCGGCGCCCCTTCGTCTGGGTACGGCCGGATTCGCCCCGGTGTCACCCTGCCCCTGAAGGCCCGACCTGCGGTACGGTCGCGTCGCTTCCCGTCGACCGCCCACTGTCGTAAAGGATTTTTTCCTACTAAGGTGCGGCGGAGAAGGTTAGTGCCAGGCGGCGCGAGGGGAGATGTGGCGTGAACAGGTGGAAGCGGCTGGCCCCGGTCACCGCCGTGGTGGCTTCGGCCGCGATGGTGCTGGCCGGTTGCGGCGGCTCGGGCGACGACGAGGCGGCCGACACCAGCAAGCTGACGGTCTGGATGATGGGCGAGGGCAGCGAGGCCCAGACCAAGTTCCTCGACGGGGTCGAGACCGAGTTCCGGCAGAAGCACCCCGACACCGACGTGGTGGTGCAGTACATCCCGTGGCTCGAGGCGCCGAAGAAGTTCCAGGCCGCCCTCGCCGGCGGTGAGGGGCCGGACGTCACCGAGCTGGGCAACACGGAGACCCAGGGCTGGGCGGCGCAGGAGGCGCTCGCGGACCTGAGCGGCCGGATGGGTGGCTGGGCCGACGGCAAGGACATCCTGCCGGACCTGGTGCGCAACGCGCAGCTCGACGGCAAGCAGTACGGCGTGCCCTGGTACGCCGGCGTCCGGGCGATGTACTACCGCACCGACTGGTTCGCCGAGGCCGGCGTGAAGCCACCGACCACCTGGGACGAGTTGGTCAACGTCGCCAAGACGGTGCAGGCCAAGAAGCCGAACACCTACGGCATCGCGCTGCCCGGCAACTCCGAGCTGCCCTTCTACTCCTTCCTCTGGGGCGCCGGCGGCGAGATCGCCACGGAGCAGGGCGGCACCTGGAAGTCCGGCTACACCACGCCCGAGGCGCAGAAGGCGGTCAAGTTCTGGACCGACCTGGTGACCGTGCACAAGGTGGCTCCGCCGGCCGCCGCCAACTGGAACGAGATCGACGCCCGGACGCAGTTCGCCACCGGCAAGGCGGCGATGGCGTTCGCCGGCAGTTGGCAGCAGGGCGCGATCAAGAAGGACAACCCGGAGATCGAGAAGGTGTGGGGCACGTTCCCGATCCCCGGCCCGGACGGCAAGGCCGCGCCCGCGTTCGCCGGTGGCTCGGACCTCGCGGTCTGGAAGGACAGCGAGCGGCAGGACCTCGCCTGGGACTACCTGACCGTGCTGCTGAACAAGAAGAACGCCCAGACCTTCGCCGACAGCCTCGGCTTCTTCCCGGTCTACCAGGACCTGGTCGGCGGCGGCACGTACGCGAATGACAAGATCATGGCGGCGTTCGCGACCACGATGCAGAACACCAAGCTCACGCCGCTCACCCCGAAGTGGGTGGAGGTCAGCCGCACCAAGACGGTGACCCAGGCGATGAACAGCTCGGTCATGAAGGGTCAGAAGACGGTCGAGAAGGCCACCGCCGACGCGGCCGCGGAGATGGAAAGCATCCTCAACGCCAAGTGACCACGCTGACCGAGGCTCCGGAGACGTCGGCCGCGCGGGAGACCCCCGCGCGGCGGCGTCGTCGGGTGGACCGCCTCCCGTACCTGCTGCTCCTGCCCTGCCTGGTGATCATCGGCGTGCTGCTGCTCTGGCCGCTCGGCCAGGTGGTGGCGATGTCGTTCTACCGGCTCAACAACGTCCGGCAGCTGCGCGGCGACCGGGAGTGGCCGTGGGTGGGGCTGAAGAACTACACCCAGATCCTGGGTGACCCGTTCTTCCTCACCGTGCTGCGCAACACCGTGCTCTTCGCGGTGGCCAACGTGGTGCTCACCATGATCCTTGGCACTCTGGTCGGCCTGCTGCTGAACCGGCTCGGCCGGAAGATGGCCACGTTCGTGGCCAGCTGCGTGATGCTCGCCTGGGCGACGCCGGCGCTCACCGGGACGATCGTCTGGAAGTGGATCTTCGACGACACCAGCGGCCTGGTCACCTGGCTCTTCAACGCGCTTCCCGACGGGCTGTCGCAGGGCCTGTTCGGGCGCAGCGACTGGACCGGCTACGGCTGGTTCAACTCGCCGCTGCTCTTCTTCTCGATCCTGACCCTGGTCGTGGTCTGGCACTCGTTCCCGTTCATCGCGGTGAGCGTGCTGGCGGGGTTGAAGAGCGTGCCGAGCGAGCTGCACGAGGCGGCCCGCGTGGACGGCGCCGGGCCGTGGCGGGTGTTCTGGCGGATCACCTTCCCGCTGCTGCGCCCGGTCTTCGGGATCCTGATCGTGCTCTCCACGATCTGGGACTTCAAGGTCTTCACCCAGCAGTTCGTGCTTGCCGGGGGCACCCAGGACCGGCCGACGTTCATGCTGTCCATCTACTCGTACGCGGAGGCGTTCTCACCGCCGCCGAAGTACGGCCTCGGCGCGGCCATCGCGGTGATCCTCACGCTGATCCTGCTCGTGGTGACCGGCTTCTACGTGCGGATGGTGCTCAAGCAGGAGGACGAGTCGTGAAGAAGGTCGCGCTCAACGGCGCCGGGCTGCTGGTGGCGCTCTTCGCGGCCTTCCCGGTCTACTGGATGATCGCCACGTCGCTCAAGCCCAGCCGGGAGATCTTCTCGGCCACGCCGCAGCCGGTGCCCACCCACCCCACGCTGGAGCACTACCGGGACATCCTGACCGGCAACCTGATTCCGGGCGTGACCTTCGCCGACTTCTTCCTCAACAGCGCGCTGGTCGCGGTCTCGACGGTGCTGCTCAGCGGCCTCGTCGCGCTGCTGGCCGCCACCGCGGTGGCGCGGTTCCGGTTCCGGCTGCGGACCACTTTCCTGATCATGCTGCTGGTGGTGCAGATGATCCCGCTGGAGGCCCTGGTCATCCCGCTGTTCCTGATGATCCAGCGGCTCGGGCTCTACAACACCCTGCCCAGCCTGATCCTCACGTACCTGGGCTTCTCACTGCCGTTCGCGGTCTGGATGCTGCGCGGCTTCGTCGCCGCGGTGCCGAAGGAGTTGGAGGAGGCGGCGGCCATCGACGGGGCGAGCCGGACCCAGACCTTCCGGCGGATCCTCTTCCCGCTGGTCGCGCCCGGCCTGGTCGCGACCAGCATCTTCTCCTTCATCACCGCCTGGAACGAGCTGATCTTCGCGCTCACCTTCATCAACGATCAGGAGCGCTACACCCTGCCGGTGGCGATGACGTTCTTCTTCGGCCGGGACGACACCGCCTGGGGACCGGTGATGGCGGCGTCCACGCTGTTCACGTTGCCGGTGATCATCTTCTTCCTGCTGGTGCAGAGGCGAATGGTGTCCGGGCTGGTCGCCGGCGCGGTCAAGGGCTGAGTCAGGGCCCCGGCAGCACGCTGGCACCGGCCTGCGCCACGATCTGCTGCAACGCCGCGACGTGCCCGTCGAACGCGGCGCGCCCGCGCCGGCTCAGCTTGACCGAGGTCCGTGGCCGCTTGCCCACGAAACTCTTGCGCACCTCGACATAGCCGGCCTGTTCCAGGGTGGCGAGCTGCTTGGACAGCGCCGAGTCCGAGAGGCCGAGCTGCTCGCGCAGGTAGCGGAACTCGGCCCAGTCGGTGGCGGCGAGCAGGCTCACGAGAGAGAGCCGGGTGGGCGCGTGGATCAGCTCGTCGAAACGGGGCGCGCTCACCGGCCGCCGCCGATCGGCCGGGAGATCATCACGCGGCGGAGGTAGCGCATCAGGGGTTGCCCGGTGGCGGTCATCGCCCCGGCGGTCGCGGCCGTGCCGAGGGTCGCCGGCCAACCCAGCCCCGCCGACTCGGCGGCGAACCCGGTGACCAGACCGAGGGCGACCAGGCCGAGCACGTAGACCAGGATGACGGCCGCTCCCCGGATCCCGAGCAGCGAGGTGCGCACCTGCGCCCGGTGCCGCAGCGCGACCCAGGCGACCAGGGCGCTGAGGCCGATGGCGTACCCGACCGAACCGGCCGCGACGAGCCACGGCCGCTCCGTCTCGACGGCGGCGGTGAAGGCGACGATCAGCACGCCCAGCGCGGGCCAGTACCACGCCGGGACGAGAGTCGCGCTGATCGCCTGGTCGCGCCGGGCGTGGATCTCGGCCAGCGCGTCGGCGGCCGCGGCAGGGGTGAGAGCCGGCTCCGACATGGCTTCCTCCTTGAGGAGTGGGAGAGTACTTGCCTGCATGGAAAGTAAACACCTCACTTTCCATGCAGGCAAGTACTTTCCCGATCGACGGCGGGATGACCCGCGAACTAGGCTGGCGGCCATGACGGGCAGAGTGGCAGCGGTGAACCTCGGCGTGGTCACCGAGGCGGAGTGGGCCGGCGACGCGAGCGGCCGGACGGGCATCGACAAGCGGCCGGTGGACGGGCCGGTGCTCATCCGCTTCGACGGCGTGGCCGGTGACTTCATCGGTGAACGGGCCCACCACGGCACCCCGGACCAGGCGGTCTACGCCTACGCCGAGGAGGACGCCGGCTGGTGGTCCGGCGAGCTGGGCCGCCCCGTGCCGCCCGGCGGCTTTGGCGAGAACCTCACGACGTACGCGGTGGACGTGACCGGCGCGGTGATCGGCGAGCAGTGGCTGGTCGGGTCCGCCCTGCTCCAGGTGACCAAGCCGCGTACGCCGTGCACGACCTTCGCCGGTTTCTGGGGCATGCCCGACCTGATCAAGCGGTTCACCGCCCGGGCGCTGCCCGGAGCGTACCTGCGGGTGCTGCGGGAGGGCGAGGTCGGCCCGGGCGACCCGGTCGAGATCGTCGAGCGGCCCGCGCACGGGGTGACCATCGGGGAGGTGTTCCGGGCGACGAGCCTGGAGCCGGACCTGCTGCCCCGCCTGCTGGAGGCCCCCGACCTGCCCGAGTCGATCCGGGAGAAGGCACGCCGCCGGCTCGCCGGCCGCTAGCGAACCGTTCGGCGGGCGGCGCAGCCACCCCGCCCCCGGGCCGGGCGTGCCGTCGCGGGGCCAGGGCGCACGGTTCGCCGGGTCGGGCACCGGTCGTCGAACCGGCCAGGGTGCGGGGACGAGAAAGGGCTCCCGCGTCGCGCGAGGCGACAGCGGGAGCCCTTCCTACCCGTTCAGCGGAGCCAGGGGATGCTGCGGTCCAGCAGATCGCGCTGCTTGAGCTCCTTGCGCAGCGGGATCTCGTCGTCGATGTAGCCGTCCCAGTTGATGCCCCAGTAGTTCGCGGTGTGCGTGCCCTCACCGAGAAGCTGGCGCTGCACCGGCGTGCGGTTGCGGTACCACTCGCCGTCCTTGTCGGGGTGCAGCTCGTCGAGCGGGCGGATCCACCGGTAGGTGTAGCCCACGAAGAGCATCTTGCGGGTGATGCTCGACAGGTTCGTCGACCGGGAGTGCCACTGGCGGCGGTCGAAGATGAACGCGTCGCCGGGGTTGGCGGTGATCTCCACCGTGCCCTCCGGGTCCGGGTTGTGCACGCTCAGGTCCCTCGGCCGGGGGAGCGAGTTCCACAGGTGGCTGCCGGGGATGACCTTGGTGGCGCCACGGCCCTTCTCCGAGAGGTCGGAGAGCACGTAGGCGACCTTCAGCGAGAACATCGGCCGCGGCAGGTTCGGGTCCATCGTCTCCGGGTCGGAGTTCTGCCGGTACCCGTCCTGGTGCCAGCCCCAGTACGGCTTCTCCGGCTCGAGCGCCGGCGGGGTCACGTCCAGGTGGTTGTGGTGCGTGTAGATGTTCCAGCCGGCCAGACCCCACATATACGGGAAGGCGATCGGGTGGGTGAGCAGCTCGCCGAAGAGCTCGTCCCGCTCAAGGAAGCCCAGCAGGTGCAGGGTGCCGTCCTTGGTGGTGTTGCCCTTCGCCTTCTCCTCCGCGTAGACGCGGTCGACCGCGGCCTCCAGCGCCGCCCGGTGGTCCTCCGTCAGGACATTGCGCAGCAGCAGGAAGCCCTGCTCGTGGAACTCCTTGCGGTCAGTGTCGCTGATCGGTTCGTAACCGGTCCGGCCGCCGTAGTCGAAACCCACGTCGTACCCCTCCCCATGAGGAACCCATTTCTGGCACAGGCCGCCGATGGTAACTCGCGGAGCAGGGAGTCGGGGAGGGCGCAATCGGGGGTCGGACCCAGGCCGGGACCTTCGGCAGCGGGACGATCGCGCTGGGTGAAGGCAGACGCGCCAAAGATCCGGTTTTGGGAAATTTGACGGATTGTGCGGTGACTGGGGGTAAGGAAATCCTGGTCGATCAGTCCTCGGCGAAGACCTCGGCGACCACTCGGTTGGTCGCCTGCGGGTCGGCGGAGACCTCGGCCCAGCTGCCGTCCTGGGCGGTCCACTCCAGGTCGCCGAAGCGCACCCGCTTCACCCCGTGGTCCTGGGCGTGCGACACCAGCCAGTGCGCGTACCGCCAGCCGTTGCGCTGGTCGCTCGTGGCCAGCGTGAGCCCGGTCAGGTCCGCCGGCGCGGCGGTGCTGGCCAGCCCCCAGTCCAGCGTCAGGTTGCGGGTCAGGGCGGCGGCCGCCGCTCCGCCGCGCATCGCCGGGGTGCGCCCCACCGTGCAGGCCACCGCCCCGGTCACGTCTCCGAGCAGCGCCCGGGTGAGCACCGTCGACTCGTCAGCCCACTTCTGGTACGCCTCGGGGAACGCGGAGCGCTGCACGCGCTGGGCGGCGTCGGTGACCCGCATCCGCTCCCAGCCGCGCACCTTCTTCAACGCCGTGTAGAACCGGGTGGCCGCGTACCGCGGGTCGCGGATCCGCTCGGGCGTGCCCCAGCCCTGGCTGGGTCGCTGCTGGAACAGGCCGACCGAGTCCCGGTCGCCGCCGGCCAGGTTGCGCAGGCCGGATTCCTGGTAGGCGGTGGCCAGCGCCACCACCACGGCCCGCTCCGGCATCTCCAGCTGGGCGCCGATCGCCGCGATGGTCGCCGCGTTGGCCATCTGCTCGGGGTCCAGCGTCACCCGGCCGTCGGCCTGCACCGTGCAGTTCCGGGTGACCGTCGGCAGCCGCAGCTCGCTGCCGAGCCGCCGCACGACGAGCAGGACACCCACCACGGCGAAGAGGACGAGAACCACGCCACCCGCCACGACCGCCCGAGTTCGCACCCACACCCCCTGCTCGACGAGTCCGACAAGAGTACGTCCCCGGCCGGCCTTTCCGAGTCGTCCGACCGGTTTGGACCGGCCGGGTCGCGCCCGTACCGACCGGACGTTTCCCGCTCCGGGCACGGTCTCACCTGCCCGCACCGCTTCCCGTCCGGCTCATCGGCATGATGCGACAGCTCGCCCTCGAGGGAGCGCCCCACGGGATCCGGGCGGTGGCGATCAGCCCCGGGCCCATCCTGACCCCCGCGAGCGAGCGCGACCTCGGCGTCGACCAGGCGGCCCGGGACGCGATCACCAGCAAGAAGCTCGTGAAGCGCTTCGCCCGTCCCGAGGAGGTCGTCGAGCTGGTGGTCTTCCTCGCCTCCGACCGGGCGGCGTACATCACCGGCGCCAACTACCCGGTCGACGGCGGCGCGACCGCCTGGTGGCGGCACCGGACGCCGGGACGCCGCCGCTCGGTGAGCGCCCCGGCCGCCGTCCGGCCGGGCGCATGAACGCGCAGGTCAGTCGCGCCGGCGGCGCCCCGACCGGCGTGGCGCCGGCCGGACCGGAGCGAACGTAGCCGTGCTGGTCCGCATGACCAGCGTTCCCGCGCTAGCCGGAATGATCGGCGGAACCACCGTCCAGAGCGGCCACCCATCGAGCCAATCGTTTCTCGCGGAACGCGAGGACGCCTTCGCGCCCTTCCTCGGAGAGGAAGTAGCCGGTGGACAGCGCGGCCAGGTCGGCGATCTCGGCTCGCAGGTCGGTGGCGGCGGGGCGGCGCAGCAGCTGCTTGGCCCCGGCGAGCGCGCCCGGCGCGCCCCGCACGAGCGAGGCGCAGTACCGGGCCACGGCGTCGTCCAGCGCGTCGGCCGGGACCGCCGCGGTGACCAGCCCGATCTCGGCGGCCCGCCGGCCGTCGAAGGTGTCCCCGGTGAGGTAGAGCTCGGCCGCGGCGCGCGGGTGCAACCGGGGCAGCACGGTCGCCGAGATCACCGCCGGGATCACCCCGATCCGCACCTCGGTGAACGCGAACGTGGCCTCCTCGGCGCAGACCGCCAGGTCCGCCGCGGCGATCAGGCCCAGGCCGCCGGCCCGGGCCGGCCCGGCGACCCGGGCGAGCACCGGCTTGGGGCACTCCCAGACCGCGGCCAGCACGTCGCCGAGCATGCCGGCCGGCACCGTCCCGCTCGCGTACGCGGCGGCCGTCTCCTTGAGGTCCGCGCCGGAGCAGAAGACCGGACCGGTGTGGTCGAGCACGATCACCCGGACGGCGTCGTCGGCGACCGCGGCGGCCAGGCCGTCGAGCAGCCGCGTCATCAGCGGGGTGGAGAGCGCGTTGCGGTTGTGCGGGCTGTCCAGGGTGAGGGTGGTCACCCCACGGGCCGTGGCGACCCGCACCAGCGCGTCGGGAGAGGTCATGCCGGGCACACTAGTGGCCATGCCCGGCGTGCTTCCAGATGGCGAGACGGTCCCCGTCGACGGATCGCTGCCCCCCGCGGCGACCTCGGCGGTCGGCGCGCGGGGCTTCGGCGTGTACCTCCACGTGCCGTTCTGCGCCAGCCGCTGCGGCTACTGCGACTTCAACACCTACACCGCCGCGGAGCTGGGTGGCGGGGCGAGCCGGGAGGAGTTCGCCGACACCGTGCTGGCCGAGCTGCGGCTCGCCGCCCGGGTGCTCGGCGACACCCCGCCCAAGCGGGTCGACACCGTCTTCGTGGGCGGCGGCACTCCCACCCTGCTCCCCGCCGACGACCTGGCCCGGATCCTCGACGAGATCGACCGGACCTGGGGCCTGGCGCCCGACGCCGAGGTGACCACCGAGGCCAACCCGGAGTCGGTCACGCCCGCGTCGCTCAAGGCGCTGCGGGCGGCCGGCTACACCCGGATCTCGCTGGGCATGCAGTCCGCCTCGCCGGGCGTGCTGGCGATCCTGGACCGCACCCACAGCGCCGGGCGGGCGACGGCCGCCGCGCTGGAGGCGCGCGACGCGGGGTTCGACCACGTGAACCTCGACCTGATCTACGGCACGCCGGGGGAGAGCGCCGAAGACTTCGCCGCCTCGCTGGACCAGGTGGTGGCCGCGGGCGTCGACCATGTCAGCGCGTACGCCCTGATCGTGGAGGACGGCACCCGGATGGCCGCCCGGATGCGCCGCGGCGAGCTGCCGTACCCCAGCGACGATGTGGCGGCGGACCGCTACCTGGCCGCGGAGACCGCGCTCGGCGCGGCCGGCTTCTCCTGGTACGAGGTCTCCAACTGGGCCCGTACGCCGGCCGCCCGGTGCCGGCACAACCTGCTCTACTGGACCGGCGCCGACTGGTGGGGTCTCGGGCCGGGGGCGCACAGCCACGTCGGCGGGGTGCGCTGGTGGAACGTGAAGCACCCCACCGCGTACGCCCAGCGGCTCGCGGCCGGGGCGTCGCCCGGCCTGGCCCGCGAGGTGCTCACCCGGGACGAGGCGCACATGGAGGACGTCATGCTGCGGCTGCGGCTCGCCTCCGGGCTGTCGCTGGACGTGCTGGACGAGGCCGGGCGGGCCGGCGCCGCGCGGGCGCTGTCCGACGGGCTGTTGGCCCCCGGCGAGTACGAGGCCGGCCGCGCCGTGCTCACCCTGCGCGGCCGGCTGCTCGCTGACGCCGTCGTCCGTGACCTGCTGCCGTGAGGGTGCCCGACCGGCCGGGGGAGCGGCCGGCCGGGATCACTTGACGAGGCTCGCGGACATCGGGTAGCGGTAGAGCTGGCCCTCGTTGGCCTTGATCCCGGCGAGGATGCCGAAGACCGTGCCGAGGATGACCGCCGCCGCGACCCCGACGAAGCCGATCAGGATGCAGGCGAGCACCCAGCCGGCCAGGCCGACGATCGACCAGATCAACTGGAAGTTGAGCGCCGCGACGGCGTGCGCCCGGACGGTCGGGGACTGGTTGCCCCGGGCCAGCATCGCCACCAGCGGGGCGATCCAGCCGAGCACGCCGGCGCTGAGGAACATCCCAGCCGCGCCACCGAAGTGCGCGACGAGCGCCCAGGTCTTGTCCTCGTTGTTGGCGAACCCGCCGCCGGGGGCGCCGTAGGCGCCGCCGGTCGGATAGCCGACGCCGGGCGGGGGGTAGCCGCCCGGTGGGGTGCCGCCACCTGGGGGCGGGTAGCCGCCCGACGGCGGTCGGTCACCACCGGGTGGCGGATAGCCACCGGGCGGGGGATAGCCGCCCGGGCCCGAGGCCCCGGACAGTGGTGCGGTGGGCGGCTCGTCCGCGGCGGACGGGCCGGGAACTGCCGACGGCGGGTGCGGCTCCGGCGGGTTGCCGCCGGGTTCACCCGTGCCGGGAGGGCGAGGTGGTTCAGTCATGAACGTCACGGTAGGGGCCACCGGCAACGCCGCACCAGAGCGACACCGCCCGGGTCGGCGGCCCGTTCGGCCCGGATCGTCCGGGTACCGGCGGAGTGGCGTGGTCGGGGCCGCACCCGCCGTCCGTCGTTGATCATCGCGTCGGCGGGCCCGCCGACGTAGACTGGCACTCGCTACGGACGAGTGCCAGGATTGTCGCCCGCCGTCCCGAGGGGCGGCGGACGATGCGCGTAGGAGGTGGGGAGGATGGGTCTGGACGACCGCAAGCTCGCCGTGCTCCGCGCGATCGTCGAGGACTACGTCGCCACTCAGGAGCCGGTCGGCAGCCGTGCGCTGGTCGAGCGGCACCAGCTCGGGGTCTCGCCGGCGACCGTCCGCAACGACATGGCCGTGCTCGAGGAGGAGGGCTACATCCGGCAGCCGCACACCAGTGCCGGCCGGGTGCCCACCGATCGCGGCTACCGGCTCTTCGTCGACCGGCTGTCCCGGGTCAAGCCGCTCAGCCCGGCCGAGCGCCGGGCGATCGAGCGCTTCCTGGTCGGCGCGGTCGACCTGGACGACGTGGTGCACCGCACCGTCCGCCTGCTGGCCCAGCTGACCCGGCAGGTCGCCGTCGTGCAGTACCCGAGCCTGGCCCGCTCGACGGTCCGGCACCTGGAGCTGGTGCCGATCTCGACCACCCGGCTGATGCTGGTGATGATCGCCGACACCGGGCGGGTCGAGCAGCGGCTGGTCGAGATGCCGGCGCCGATCCTCGCCGACGACGTCACCGACCTGCGCCGGGTGGTCAACGAGAAGCTGGCCGGCAGCCGGCTCTCCGACACGCCGCCGCTGGTGCAGGCGCTGGTCGACGAGGCCGCCCCCGACCTGCGCCCGGCCATGGCGACCCTCTCCACGGTCCTCCTGGAGACGCTGGTCGAGCGGCACGAGGAGCGGATCGCGCTGGCCGGCACGGCCAACCTGACCCGGGGCGGCCTGCTCGACTTCCAGGGCTCGCTGCGCCCGATCCTCGAGGCGCTCGAGGAGGAGGTCGTGCTGCTCAAGCTCATCGGCGAGACCGAGCCGAGCACCACCCGGGTGTTGATCGGCGACGAGAACGAGGTCGACAACCTGCGCGCCGCCTCGGTGGTGAGCACCGGCTACGGCCCGGGGGCCACCATCGTCGGCGGCCTGGGTGTGCTGGGGCCGACCCGGATGGACTACCCCGGCACCATCGCCACGGTGCGGGCCGTGGCACGCTACGTGGGCGACCTGCTGGCCCAGAACTGACCGCAGCCAAGGCCGACGACCGGCGCAACGCGACACGAAACATGAGGACACGGAACGCAGTGGCCAGGGACTACTACGGCATCCTCGGCGTGAGCCGGGAAGCCTCCGACGACGAGATCAAGCGCGCCTACCGCAAGCTTGCGCGCCAGTTCCACCCGGACGTCAATCCGGATCCGGAGGCTCAGGAGAAGTTCAAGGACATCAACGCCGCGTACGAGGTCCTCTCGGACGACCGGAAACGGCAGATCGTCGACCTGGGTGGCGACCCGCTCGCGCCGGGCGGCGGTGGCGCCGGCGGCCCGGGTGGCCCCGGCGGCGCCGGCCCGTTCGTCGGTTTCCAGGACATCATGGACGCGTTCTTCGGCGGCGCGGCGGGCGGCGCGCGCGGGCCCCGGCCGCGTACCCGGCCGGGCGCCGACGCGATCCTGCGCCTCGAGCTGGACCTGCACGAGACAGCGTTCGGCGTCGAGGCGCCGATCACCGTCGACACGGCCGTGCTCTGCACCACCTGCGCCGGCGCCGGCACCGCGGCCGGCACCCACCTGGCCACCTGTGAGGCGTGTGGCGGCCGCGGCGAGGTGCAGTCGGTGCAGCGCACCTTCCTCGGCCAGGTGGTCTCCGCCCGGCCCTGCACCGTCTGCCAGGGCTACGGCACCACCATCCCGCACCCCTGCCCCACCTGCGCCGGTGACGGCCGGGTGCGCACCCGCCGCTCGCTGACCGTGAAGATCCCGGCCGGCGTCGAGGACGGCATGCGGATCCGGCTGGCCCAGCAGGGCGAGGTCGGCCCGGGTGGCGGTACCGCCGGCGACCTCTACGTGGAGATCCACGAGCGGCCCCACGACGTCTACTCGCGCAAGGGTGACGACCTGCACTGCCGGGTCACCGTGCCGATGACGGCGGCGGCGCTCGGCACCCGGCTGACCATCAAGACGCTGGACAGCGAGGAGACGGTCGACGTCAAGTCCGGCACCCAGCCGGGCAGCACCCTGCGGCTGCGCGCCCGCGGTGTGCCGCATCTGCGCGGCACCGGCCGGGGCGACCTCTACGTGCACCTCGACGTGCGCACCCCCACCAAGCTCGACGCCGACCAGGAGCGGATGCTGCGCGAGTTCGCCAAGACCCGGGGCGAGGAGGTCGCCGAGCTGACCAAGCAGGGCGGCTTCTTCTCCCGGATGCGCGACGCCTTCAACGGCCACGCCTGATCCGGCCGTGCGCCTGATCGGGCCTCACGCCTGATGCGGCCTCGTCGTCCCGGCTGGCTCCTGATCCGGCCTCGCCGCCCCGGCCGGTGCCGGGGCGGCTAGCCTGTTGATCGTGTCCGCCCCGCTCTTCCTGGTCGAGTCGCTGCCCGCCACCGACTCGCTGACCCTCGGCGGGCCCGAGGGGCACCACGCGGCGACCGTGCAGCGGTTGCGGGTGGGCGAGGAGTTGCTGCTCGCCGACGGCCGGGGCGGCACCGCCACCGCCGTGGTCACCGCCGTCGGCCGGGGCAGCCTGGAACTCGACGTCACCTCCCGGGGGTACGCGGACGCGCCCGTCCCGCGCCTGGTGGTGGTGCAGGGCATCGCCAAGGGCGACCGGGGCGAGCTGGCGGTGCAGGCGATGACCGAGGTCGGGGTGGACGAGATCGTGCCGTGGGCGGCGTCCCGCTCGGTGGCGCAGTGGCGGGGCGACCGGGGCGTACGGGCCCGGGAGAAGTGGGTCGGGACCGCCCGGGAGGCGGCGAAGCAGGCCCGCCGCCCCTGGCTGCCGGTGGTGGCCGGCGCCCCGGACGAGTCGACCGCACGGGTGGCCCGCCGGATCGCCGGGGCCGCCGCCGCGTTCGTGCTGCACGAGGAGGCCGAGGCCCGGCTGACCACGGAGGACCTGCCCGAGGGCGGCGAGATCGTGCTGGTCGTCGGACCGGAGGGCGGCATCGCCCCGGCGGAGCTGGACGCCTTCGCCGAGGCCGGCGCCCGACCGGTCCGCCTGGGCCCGTCCGTCCTCCGCACCTCCACCGCCGGCGTCGCCGCCCTGACGGTCCTGGCCACCCGCCTACACCGCTGGTAACCCGCCGCCCCCGCCCGCCCCGTCCCCGCCCGGGTCGATCATGCAGTTGTGGTGCCGCACAAAAGGGGCGTAACGCGAGTTCTTGGGCACCACAAGTGCATGATCGACAGGAGCGGGGGTCGGGCGGGGGTCAGCTGCGGAGGTAGGAGGCGCCGTTGAGGTCGACGATGGTGCCGGAGGCCCATTCCGCCTCCGGTGAGGCGAGCCAGTGCACCGCCGCCGCGATCTCCTCGGGGCGGGCGACCCGGTTGAACGGGCTCTGCGCCCGCACGGCCGCGCCGCGTTCGGCCTTCAGGTGCTCGTTGGTCATGTCGGTCTCGACGAACCCGGGCGCCACGGTGGCCACCGCGATGCCGTACGGGGCCAGCGCCACCGCCAGCGACTGCCCGAGCGCGTTCAGGCCCGCCTTGCTCGCCCCGTACGCCGGGTTGGCCGGCTCGCCCCGGAACGCGCCGCGCGAGGAGACGTTGACGATCCGCCCGCCCCGGTCACGCATGTGCTGGGCGGCGCACCACGTGGCGTTGGCCGCGCCGAACAGGTTGGTGTCCAGCACCTCCCGCCAGCGCTGCCGCCACTGCGCGTAGGAGCTCCCGAAGACCGGGTGCGGCGGGTCGGCCGGCCCGAACACGCCCGCGTTGTTCACCAGCACGTCGAGCCCGCCCAGCCGCTCGGCGGCCTCGTCCACCATCGCCTGGACCGCGTCCGGGTCGGCGAGGTCGGCCCGGACCACCACGTGCCCGTCGCCGGGCAGCTGCGCCCGCAGCTCCTCGGCCAGCGCCGCCGAGTCCCGGTGGTGGATGGCCACCCGGTCCCCGCCGGCCGCGAAGGCCTTGACCACCGCCCGCCCGATGCCGCGCGAGCCCCCCGTCACCAGTACCGCCCGTGAAATCACGCGCGCCATCATGCCGGAGCCGCCCGGTCTCGCCCACCGGCCCCCGGCTGCGGCTTAGCATGCCCCGATGGGAACCGACTGCCTGTTCTGTCGAATCGTCGCCGGGGAGATCCCGGCCACCGTCGTCCGGGAGACCCCGACCACCCTCGCCTTCCGGGACATCGGCCCGAAGGCGCCGGTGCACGTGCTGGTCATCCCCAAGGAGCACTACGCGGACGTCGCCACGCTCGCCCAGGGCGACCCGGTCCTGGCCGGCGAGGTGCTGGCCACGGCCGCCGCGGTGGCCGAGGACGAGGGGCTGCTCGGCGACGGCTTCCGGCTGATGTTCAACACCGGTGCGTACGGCGGCCAGGAGGTGTTCCACGCGCACGCCCACCTGCTCGGCGGCGCGCCGCTCGGCCCGATGCTGGCCCGGGACCTCGCGTGACCCAGGTGACGGACCGGCTCGGCCGGATGGTGCGCCGCGTCCAGGCGCAGGCCCGGGTTCCGGCCGTCTCGGCGGCGCTGCACCGGGCCGACCGGCCGCTGTGGACCTGCGCGGTCGGCTGGACCGGCAACGACACCGCGCTCGACCCGCAGACGCGGTTCCGGATCGGCTCGGTCACCAAGACCTTCACCGCGGTGCTGACCCTGCAGTGCCGCGACGACGGCCTGCTCGACCTCGACGACCCGGTCGGCCGGCACCTGGACCTGCCGGCGCACGGCGAGTTGACCGTGCGCCGGCTGCTCTCGCACACCGCCGGCCTGCAACGCGAGCCGTACGGCGACGTGTGGGACACGCTGCGCGCGCCGGACGCCGAGCAGCTCCTGGCCGACCTGGCCCGGGCGGAGCGGGTGCTGCCGCCGGGCCGTCGCTACCACTACTCCAACCTGGGCATGGCGCTGCTCGGCCGGCTCGTCGCGGAGCTGCGCGGCGGCACCTGGGCTGAGGTGCTCACCGATCGGGTGCTCATCCCGTTGGGGCTGACCACCACCACGGTCACCCCCGGCCCGCGGGCCGCCACCGGGTTCCTGGTCGACGCGTACTCCGACGAGGCGCACCCGGAGCCGCCGACCGACTTCGGCGCGGTCGGCCCGGCCGCCCAGCTCTGGAGCACCGCCGGGGACATGGCCCGCTGGGCGGCCTTCCTGGCGGACCCGGCGGCCCTCGACGCGACCGGCGCGGTGCTCGCGCCGGCCACCCTCGACGAGATGCGCTGGCCGGTGACGGTGACCGACGAGACGCTCTGGGGCGGCGGCTTCGGGCTCGGCCTGATCCTGGTCCCGCAGGGCGGCCGGGTGATGCACGTGGGGCACGACGGCGCCATGCCGGGCTTCCTGGCCGGGGTGTACGGCCGGCGCGGCGGGGAGGGCACACCGGCCGCGATGGGGTGCGCGGTGCTCGTCTCCTCCGGCACCGCGTCCGAGGCCCTCGACCTGCCGCACCGGCTGCTCGCCGCCGCGGTCGAGCACGATCCGGCGGAGATCGAGCCGTGGCGGCCGGGCCCGCCCGCCCCGGAGTCGCTGCGCGGCCTGCTGGGCCGCTGGTGGGGAGAGGGGTACGAGTACGCCTTCTCCTGGCACGACGGGGCGCTGCGGGCTCGCGGCGCGGACGACCCGGCCGGCAAGCCGCCGGCGGTGTTCGCGCCGGTGCCCGACCGGCCGGACGTGTTCCGCGTGGTCTCCGGCCGGGAGGTGGGCGAGCTGCTGCGGTTGACCCGGGACTCCGACGGCACCGTGGTCCGGATGCACTGGGCCACCTACCGGTTCACCCGCCACCAGGAGACCTTCGACCGGTACGACTTCCGCGCGGGCGGCTGACCCGCGCGACTGACCTCGGCGTGCGCGGGTCGGGGGACGACTCCGGCCCGCACCCCGGACGACCCCGGCCCCGGCGGGTGGATTCGGCCGGTTCATCCCGTATCGGGGCCGGTCGTCGGCCGGGTCCGGGGCGGGGAAATGCGCACGGTGCCGGCGGTGTTGAACCGATACGATGGGTGGAACGTCCGTACGCCGCGCCACCAGGGCCGGCGCCGAGATCGAGAGCAGGTGGCACAGGGCCCCTCGGCCCGACCTATGACCGGCACCCCACCTCCCGGCCCGCCCCAGGTGCAGACCCGGATCACCGTCCCCGATCCGAAGATCATGGTGAACCTGCTCGGCGCGGGTGACGAGATCCTGCGGCTCGTCGAACGCTCGGTCAACAGTGACGTGCACGTCCGTGGCAACGAGATCACCATCACCGGCGCGCCCGCGGACAACGCCCTCGCCGAGCGGCTCTTCAGTGAGCTGCTCGAACTCATCGAGAAAGGCGAGACCCTGACCACTGACGCCGTCCGGCGTACCGTCGGCATGCTCGAGCAGGGCAGCGCCGAGCGGCCCGCCGAGGTCCTGACGCTCAACATCCTCTCCCGGCGCGGCCGCACCATCCGCCCCAAGACGCTCGGCCAGAAGCGCTACGTCGACGCGATCGATGCGCACACGATCGTCTTCGGCATCGGCCCGGCCGGCACCGGCAAGACCTACCTGGCGATGGCGAAGGCCGTGCAGGCTCTCCAGGCCAAGCAGGTCAACCGCATCATCCTCACCCGGCCGGCGGTCGAGGCGGGGGAGCGGCTGGGCTTCCTGCCCGGCACGCTCAACGAGAAGATCGACCCGTACCTGCGTCCGCTCTACGACGCGCTGCACGACATGCTCGACCCGGACTCGATCCCGAAGCTGATGGCGGCGGGGACGATCGAGGTCGCGCCGCTGGCGTACATGCGGGGCCGGACGCTGAACGACGCCTTCATCATCCTGGACGAGGCGCAGAACACGACGCCCGAGCAGATGAAGATGTTCCTCACCCGGCTCGGGTTCAATTCCAAGATCGTGGTCACGGGTGACATCACCCAGGTCGACCTGCCCGGCGGGACGACGAGCGGTCTGCGCGTGGTCCGGGAGATCCTGGCCGGTGTGCAGGACGTGCACTTCGCCCAGCTGTCCAGCTCCGACGTGGTCCGCCACCGGCTGGTCGGGGAGATCGTCGACGCGTACGCCCGCTGGGATGCCGAGCGGGAGAACCAGCAGGCGCAGAGCGTGCACGCCGTACCGGGGCGGGCCGCCCAGGGCGGCCGTTCCGGCCGGCGCCGCTAGATCAGGGGAATCCAGTTGTCCATCGAGATCGCCAACGAGTCCGGTGTCGAGGTCGACACCGACGCCGTGCTCGCCGTCGCCCGGCACGCTCTCGACGAGATGGGGGTCAACCCACTCGCCGAGCTCTCCGTGCTGCTGGTCGACATCGACTACATGACCGAGCTCAACCACCGCTGGATGGGTGGTGACGGGCCGACCGACGTGCTCGCCTTCCCCATGGACGAGGGCAGCGTGGATCACGGGCCGGGCGAGACCGCCCCGGCCGGCGGGGAGCCCGCCCTGCTCGGTGACATCGTGCTCTGCCCCGAGGTGGCGGCCAAGCAGGCGGCGACCGCCGGCCACTCCGCCGCCGACGAGCTGCACCTGCTCACCGTGCACGGGGTGCTGCACCTGCTCGGCTACGACCACGCCGAGCCGGAGGAGGAGCGTGAGATGTTCGCCCTCCAGGCCCGACTGCTGTCCAACTGGCGGTCGAGCCGGTCCCAGTGATGTCCGTCCAGGCGTCCGCCGCCGCCACCGCCGGCCTACCCGATCTGCAGCTGCTCGTCTTCGCCGCCGGGCTGGTGGTGCTCGCCGGGCTGATCGCGATGACCGAGGCGGCGCTCGCCGCGGTCTCGCCGGCCCGGGCCGCCGAACTGGCCCGCGACGGCGCCCGCGGCGCCCGTGCGCTCCAGGCCCTCGCCGGCGACGTGGTCCGCCACCTCAACCTGCTCCTGTTGCTGCGGTTGCTCGCCGAGCTGACCGCCACCACCCTGGTGGCTCTCGTCGCGGTGGACACCTTCGGCGCCGGCTGGCGCGCGGCGCTGGTCACCGCCGGCGCGATGACCGTGGTCAGCTTCGTGGTGGTCGGGGTCGCTCCGCGTACCCTGGGCCGGCAGCACGCCTACCCGGTGGGCCGGGCGGTGGCCCCGCTCGTCCGCTGGTTGGGGCGGGCGCTCAACCCGCTCGCCTCGCTGCTGATCCTGATCGGCAACGCGGTCACGCCGGGGCGCGGTTTCCGGGAGGGCCCGTTCGCCACCCAGGTGGAGCTGCGTGAGCTGGTCGACCTGGCCGAGCAGCGTGGTGTCGTGGAGCACGGCGAGCGGCAGATGATCCACTCGGTCTTCGCTCTCGGCGACACCATCGCCCGCGAGGTGATGGTGCCGCGCACCGAGATGGTGTGGATAGAGGAGAACAAGACGCTGTCCCAGGCGTTGGCGCTCTTCCTGCGCTCCGGCTTCTCCCGGATCCCGGTGATCGGCGCGAGCGTCGACGACGTGCTGGGCGTGCTCTACCTGAAGGACCTGATCCGGCGGGTGCGTGGCGACGACGGGGCGGCCGAGCTGCTGCCGGTGGCCGAGCTGATGCGGCCGGCGACCTTCGTGCCGGAGTCCAAGCCGGTCGACGACCTGCTCTCCGAGATGCAGGCGGCCCGCAACCACCTGGTCATCGTCGTCGACGAGTACGGCGGGACCGGCGGCCTGGTCACGATCGAGGACATCCTGGAGGAGATCGTCGGCGAGATCACCGACGAGTACGATGTCGAGCGCCCGCCGGTCGAACGGCTGGCGGACGGTTCGGTGCGCGTCACCGCCCGGCTCCCGGTCGAGGACCTGGGCGAGCTGTTCGACACCGAACTCCCCACCGACGAGGTGGAGACGGTCGGTGGCCTGCTGGCCCAGACGTTGGGCCGGGTGCCGATCCCGGGCGCGCGGGTCGAGATGGCCGGCCTCCGGCTGATCGCCGAGGGCACCACCGGCCGGCGCAACCGGATCGACACGGTGCTCGTGAGCCGGGTCGAGCCGACCGACGAGCAGGACAGCGCGGGGCGCGGCGAGCACGCCGGGTCCCGCAACAGCCAGACCAGAGTCGAGGAGAGGCAACCCGCCGATGCCTGAGTCGCCCGCCGTGCCCGCGGCCCGGCCCACCCCGTCCGCGCCGGTCGAGCTGAGCGCGGAGGACGGCAAGCTGGTCGTCCTGGCCCGGGGCGCCCGGGGCCGGGTGGGTGCCGTGGAGGGCGCGGCCGTCCGTGACCAGGACGGCCGGACGTACGCGGCGGCGAGCGTCACGTTGCCGTCGCTGACGCTCACCGCGCTCCAACTGGCGGTCGCCTCGGCGGTGGCCGCCGGCGCGACCCGGCTGGAAGCCGCCGTGGTGGTGACCGAGGCCTCGACGCTGGACGGCGCCGGGCACGCCGCGGTCCGCGACCTCGCGGCCGACGCGCCGATCCACGTGGCCGCGCCGGACGGCACCGTCCTCGGCACGGTGGTCGAGTGAGCGGGCCCGTGCCGGATCCGGATCAGCGTCCGTACCGGGCGGGCTTCGCCTGCTTCGTGGGGCGGCCCAACGCCGGCAAGTCGACACTCACCAACGCGATCGTCGGTCAGAAGATCGCCATCACCTCGAACAAGCCGCAGACCACCCGGCACGTCATCCGGGCCGTGCTGCACCGGCCCGAGTCGCAGCTCGTGCTCGTCGACACGCCGGGCCTGCACCGGCCCCGTACGCTGCTCGGTGAGCGGCTGAACGACCTGGTCCGGGAGACGTGGAGCGAGGTCGACGTGATCGGCCTCTGCATCCCGGCCAACGAGCCGGTCGGCCGGGGCGACCGGTTCATCACCGGCGAGCTGGCCAGCCTGAAGGCCACCGTGCTCGCCGTGGTCACCAAGACCGACCTGGTCGACCGGAGGCGGCTCGCCGAGCAGCTGCTCGCGGTCAGCGAGCTGGGCGAGTTCGCCGACGTGGTTCCGGTGAGCGCCGTCTCCGGGCACCAGGTGGACACGCTCGTCGACGTGATGACCGGGTACCTGCCGGAGTCCCCGCAGCTCTACCCGGACGACATGCTCACCGACGACCCGGAGCAGGTGCTGGTCGCCGAGCTGATCCGGGAGGCGGCCCTGGAGGGGGTCCGGGACGAGTTGCCGCACTCCATCGCCGTGGTGGTGGAGGAGATGATCCCCGAGGGGCAGCTCATGCGAATCTTCGCCGACGTGTACGTCGAGCGGCCCAGCCAGAAGGCGATCGTGATCGGTCACCGGGGTAGCCGGCTCAAGGCGGTCGGCACCGCCGCCCGTCAGCAGATCGAGGAGCTGCTCGGCACCCGGGTCTACCTCGACCTGCACGTCCGAGTGGCCAAGGACTGGCAGCGCGACCCGAAGCAGCTGCGCAAGCTCGGTTTCTGACCGTTTCGTAGCGGTTCAGCCGGCGATATCCGCCGGCTGATCGGCATGCGCCGGTGCCGGTTCCGGGACACCCGGTCGGCTGATCGGCATGGTCGGCCTCGGACGAACGTATGAGAAGGTTCACTTCTCGTTGGGGCGCCGGCCGTTTCGTCGCGGGGCGGCGGAGGGTAGAAGACATTCGCGCCCGTGCCCCCCACACAGATGCAGGCTGATGCGAAACCGATACCTAGACCTGCTCAGGTTCCTGGCCATCGTTCGAGTCGTCGTCTACCACGTCACCGGTTGGGCCGCGCTGACCCTCGTCTTCCCGGCCATGTCCATCATGTTCGCGTTGGCCGGCTCGCTGATGGCCGCCTCGCTGGAGCGGTCCGGCCCGGCGGCGGTGGTCCGCCGGCTGCGTCGCCTGCTGCCGTCCCTGTGGGTGCTGGCGGCCGTCTTCGTGCCGGCGATGCTGCTCACCGGGCTGCCGTTGACGCCCCGGGTGCTGCTCTGGCTCCTCCCCGTCTCCGACCCGCCCGCCAACCACTGGGGCGCGCTGGCGCTCAGCGTGATCTGGTACCTGCGCGACTACCTGTGGTTCGTGCTCGCCTCGCCGGTCGCGTTCTGGCTGTTCCGTCGCGCCCCGCTGCCCACGCTGCTCGCCCCGTACGCCCTGCTGGCGGCGATCGAGTCGGGAATCTGGGCGTCGCCGCCCGGGGTGGCCCGGGAGTTCGGTCTGTACTTCGGGGCGTGGCTGCTCGGCTTCGCCCACCACGCCGGGATGCTGCGCCGGCTCGCCAACCGGGTGTTGGTGCCCGCCGCGCTCGTGCTCGCCGGTGCCGGCGGCGCCTGGATCGCCAGCCACCCCGGCCCCCGCGGGTACGACCTCAACGACATCCACCTCGGCAACGCGCTCTGGTCGGCGGCGTTCGTCCTGGTCGTGCTGGGCAGGGGCCCGGCCGGCGCGGCCTGGATCGCGCGCAGCGCCCTGTTCGACCGCGCGGTGACCGTGCTGAACCGCCGCGCGCTCACCGTCTACCTCTGGCACATGCCGTTCGTGGTCGCGCTCACTCCTTTGGTCGACGTCGTGGGCTGGTCGCACCAGGATCCGCTCGGGCTGGCGATCCGCGTGCTGCTGGTCTTCGCGCTGGTGGGCGTGGTGACCCTGGCGGTGGGGTGGGTGGAGGACGTGGCCGCCCGCCGGCCGCCCGAACTCGTCCCCGGGGGCCGGCGCGGCGCCCGCCGCCCGGCGCCCGTGCCGGACGGCGTGCCGCCCGCCAGTCCACCGCCGGCCGGCGCGGCCGCCCGACCGGTGCCCGCCGGCGTCGCCGTGGGGCACGTGCGCCCGGACGATCCGCTCACCCCGGACGCGCGAGGGTACGGGTGGGCCGGCGGCCGCCCGTCGGTGCCGCGGCAGCGGGACGGCGCCCGCGGGTCGGCCCGGATCAGCGCTGGCTGATCGACACGTCGCCGCTGCCCGCGGAGACGTCGAGCACCAGGGACGCGGTCGGATCGTCGGCGACGCCGAGATTGGCGTCACCGGAGCCGGTGCTCGACCGGACCCGGTACCGGCCGGCGGGGACGACCAGGTTGACGTTGCCGCTGGACGCGTGCGCCCGCGCGGAGACCGGCTGGTCCAGCTCGACCTCGACGTCGCCCGAGTTGGCCTCGGCGTCCACCTGGCCGGTCAGTCGGCGCGCGGTGATGTTGCCGGAGGAGGCGCGGAGGTTCAGCGGCCCGGCGACCTCGGACACCTCGATGTCGCCGGACCCGGTCTCCACGCGGACCGCGCCGCTGGCGCCGGTGAGCTGCACGTTGCCCGACCCGAGCCGCAACTGCACCGTGCCGACGCGGCTCAGCTCGACGTCGCCGGAGCCGGTCTCGCCCGTCACGCCCACCCCCTCGGGGGCGGTCACCTCGTACGAGACGCTGCACCGTGACCCGCAGTCGGCGTCCAGCACCAGCTCGCTGCCGTTGATCTGGTACTTCGCGTCCGGCTGGACGCCACCCTGGTAGCGCACCACCCGCTTGATCCGGACCTCCGACGCGGTCCCGCTGGCGCGGACGACGACGTCACCGGCTCCGGGCAGCACCCGGATCGTGGTGATCCGTGCTGCCTCGGTGTTGTCGTAGTCCAGTCGCCGGTACGAGAGGTTGTCACACCCGGTGAGGACGATCAGCACGGTGGCCGCGCCGAGTGCGATCGGGGCGACCCGGCGACGCGCGGCGCGGCGCCGGGCCACGTCGGGATCGAGGACGTTCGGGCGGACGCCGTCGGTGCTGGTGCGGTACAGGGCCATGGCGAGCACGCTACGGCCGGTCCGGCACCCGGCGCATCGGGGTTCGTCCGGCCCGCCACCCCGAGCCGACCCTGATTTCGCACCCCGAGGGAGAATGGCCCGATGGCCGGGTACCGCCGACAGCTCTACCGCGACGACGCGGTGGTGCTGCGTGTGCAGAAGCTCGGTGAGTCCGATCGGATCATCACCCTGCTCACCCGCCGGCACGGCCGTCTGCGCGCGGTCGCGCGAGGCATCCGGCGCACCACCAGCAAGTTCGGCGCCCGGCTGGAGCCGTTCGGGCACGTGGACCTCCAACTCGCCGGCGACCCCAAGGGCAACCAGGGCAGCTCGCTGCACACCGTGAGCCAGGTCGAGGGCATCGACCTCTACGGCAAGCGGTTCCTCGGCGACTACCCGCGCTACACGGCGGCCAGCGCGATCGCCGAGACCGCGGAGCGGCTCACCCCGGTCGAGCGGGAGCCGTCGCTGCGGCTGTTCCAGCTCACCCTGGGCGCGCTGCGCGCGCTCGCCGAGGGCGGCCACGCCACCACCCTCGTGCTCGACGCGTACCTGCTGCGGGGAATGACGCTGGCCGGGTGGGCGCCGGCGCTGACCGCCTGCGCGGTCTGCGGCACACCCGGTCGGCACCGGGCCTTCTCCATCCCGGCCGGGGGCGCGGTCTGCCCGGACTGCCGGCCCCCCGGCGCGGCTCACCCGGCACCCGCCACCATCGACCTGATGTCCGCCCTCAACAGCGGTGACTGGCGGGTCGCCGACGCCAGCGAGCCCGGTGTGCGCCGGGAGTGCAGTGGACTGGTGGCGGCGCACCTGCAGTGGCACCTGGAACGCGCGCTACGCTCGCTGCCGCTGGTCGACCGGGGTGCTCCGACCTCCGGCGCGGACGGTGCGAACAGGGAGAGAATCGAGTGATCCGATCGACGAGGGCCCTCCGGCGCGAGCCGATGCCACCGACACCGCACCCGTCGGGTGCCCGACCGCCGGCGCTGCCCCCCGAGGCGGTGCCGCGGCACGTCGCGGTGGTGATGGACGGCAACGGCCGGTGGGCGAAGGACCGCGGCCTGCCCCGCACCAAGGGGCACGAGGCGGGGGAGTTCTCCCTCTTCGACACCATCGAGGGCGCCATCGAGCTGGGCATCCCGTACCTGTCGGCGTACGCCTTCTCCACCGAGAACTGGCGGCGCTCGCCGGACGAGGTCCGCTTCCTGATGGGCTTCAACCGCGACGTGATCCGCCGGCGCCGCAACCAGCTGGTCGACCTGGGCGTGCGGGTGGTCTGGTCCGGTCGGGCCGGCCGGCTCTGGAAGAGCGTCATCTCGGAGCTGCAGACCGCCGAGGAGATGTCGCGCGACAACTCGACGCTGACCCTCCAGTTCTGTGTCAACTACGGCGGGCAGGCGGAGATCGCCGACGCGGCGGCGGCGATCGCCCGGGACGTGGCGGCCGGGCGACTCGACCCCGGCAAGGTCACCGAGAAGACCGTGGCGAAGTACCTCTACCACCCCGAGGTCCCCGAGGTGGATCTCTTCCTGCGACCCTCGGGCGAGCAGCGGACCTCCAACTTCCTGCTCTGGCAGACCGCGTACGCCGAGCTGGTCTTCCTCGACACGCTCTGGCCGGACTTCGACCGCCGACACCTGTGGTACGCCTGCGAGCTGTACGCGCAGCGGGACCGGCGGTTCGGCGGAGCGCTGCCCAACCCGGTCCCGCCGCCGGCCTGAGCCGTCCGGCCCGCCGGCCCGGGCAGGCGTACCCCGGCGTCACGCTGGGTATCACTCTCCTCAGGAGCCACTGACGGAGGTGAACCCACATGATCCAGAAGCGCATCGCCCAGTGGGCGCTGATGGCGGTCGCCGTGCCGCTGGCCGCGGCCGGCGCGCGCCGGCTGAGCCACAAGCTGGAGGACCGTCGCGGTCCCTCCGGGGTGTCCCGACTGCTCAGCAGGGGCGCCGACCTGCTGCGCCCGCAGAAGGCCAAGCGCCGCCGGTTCTGGTGACCGCTCACGTCGGCGCCGCCCTCACGCCGAGGGCGGCGCCGACGCACGTTCCGCCCCCCATCGCGCCGATCATGCGGTTGTGGCGCCTCGCGAAGGGCGCGTACCGGCGCCAAGCGCATGACCGACGGGCGGGGTGTGGCGTTTGGCGGGGCGGGTGGGTGCCGCGCGAATAGGATCGCGGGTGGGCGTGTCGTGCGTGCGTGCCCGGCTCGGGGGTGGGAATGCGGGATCTCCGGTTCAAGATGATCATGGCGTTGAACGCCGCCGACCTGGGTGACCCGATCTGCGAACAGGTGGCCGAGATCTGCGCCGAGATCGCCGAGCAGCACTGCGCCGAACTCGGTCACGCGCCGCAGTCGCGCGCCGGTGAGATCGGCGAGCTGGCCACCGGCGAACCGGCCCTGACCTGGGCGCCGGTCGAGGCCGACAGCCGGCAGAGGGCCTGGTGAGCGCGCCCCCGCCGGCGGTCGACGTCCGCCGGGCCGACGACCGCTTCAGCACCCGGATCTCCTGGCTGGACTCGAAGCACTCGTTCTCCTTCTCCCGGCACTACGACCCGGCGAACACCCACCACGGCCTGCTGCTGGTCAACAACGACGACGTGGTCCGGCCGGGCGCCGGCTTCGAGACCCACCCGCACCAGGACATGGAGATCGTCACCTGGGTGCTGCGCGGGTCGCTGGTGCACCAGGACTCGACCGGGCACTCCGGGGTGATCTACCCCGGTCTGGCGCAGCGGATGAGTGCCGGCACGGGCATCCTGCACTCGGAGAAGAACGACTCCTGGCGGCTCGACGGCCGGGACCCGCACACCGACCCGGTGCATTTCGTGCAGATGTGGGTGCTGCCCGACACCGAGGGCGTCGACCCGGGCTACGAGCAGCTGGAGATCGACGACCAGCTGCTCCGCGGCGACCTGGTGCCGGTCGCGTCCGGCATGGAGCGGTACGACGGCGGCTCGGCCATCCGGATCCGCAACCGCTACGCGACCCTGCACGCCGCCCGCCTCGGTCCGGGCGACGCGGTCACCCTTCCGGACGCCCCGTTCCTGCACCTCTACGTGCCCGCCGGCGCGGTCACGCTGGAGGGCACCGGTCTGCTCGGCACCGGGGACGCGGCGCGGCTCACCGCCACCGGCGGTCAGCGGGTCACCGCCACCGAACCGGCCGAGATCCTGGTCTGGGAGATGCACGCCACCATCGCCTGACGGGCGGCCGCGGCCACGCCGCGGTCACGCCGCCACGTCGGGGTCACACCGCCACAGCCGTGGTCAGGCCGCGGTCAGGCCTCCACTTCGGAGCGGTCCCCGGCCCAGAGCGTGTGGAAGCTTCCGTCCCGGTCGACCCGGTGGTAGGTGTGCGCGCCGAAGTTGTCCCGCAGCCCCTGGATCAGCGCGGCCGGCAGCCGCTCCGCCCGCAGCGCGTCGAAGTAGGACAGCGACGAGGCGAACGCGGGCGTCGGCACGCCGGCCCGGGCCGCGTCGGCCACGACCCGCCGCCAGCCCGGCACACCCGCGCCGACCGTCTCGGCGAACCACGGCGCCACCAGCAGCGTGGGCAGGTCGGGCTGCTCGTCGTACGCCTGCCGGATGCGGTCCAGAAAGCGGGCTCGGATGATGCAGCCGCCCCGCCAGATGGTCGCGGTGCCGCCCAGGTCGATGGTCCAGTCGTACTCGGCGCTGCCGGCGCGGATGTGGTCGAAGCCCTGCGCGTACGCGACGATCTTCGACGCCAGCAGCGCGCGGCGGACATCCTCGACGAACGCGTCGCGGTCCTCCACCTGCCATTTCGACCCGGCGTCCGGGAAGGCCCGGCGGGCCGCGTCGCGCTGGTCGGCGTGCCCGGAGAGCGAGCGGGCGAAGGTAGCCTCGGCGATGCCGGTGATCGGGATGCCCAGGTCGAGGGCGCTCTGGACGGTCCACCGGCCGGTGCCCTTCTGCTCCGCCCGGTCGAGCACGACGTCGACGAACGCGCGGCCGGTGGCCGCGTCGGTGTGGGCCAGCACGTCCGCGGTGATCTCGATGAGGAACGACTCCAGTTCGCCGTCGTTCCACCCCCGGAAGATCTCCGCGATCTCCGCCGGCTCCGCGCCCAGCCCGGCCCGGAGCAGGTCGTACGCCTCGGCGATGAGCTGCATGTCCGCGTACTCGATGCCGTTGTGCACCATCTTCACGAAGTGGCCGGCGCCGTCCGGGCCGATGTGCCGGCAGCACGGCACGCCCTCCACCTGGGCGGCGATCCTCTCGAAGATCGGCCCCAGCTTCCGGTACGACTCGTCGGACCCGCCCGGCATGATGCTCGGCCCACGCAGCGCGCCCTCCTCGCCGCCGGAGACGCCGGTGCCGACGAAGTGCAGCCCGTGCTCGCGCAGCGCCTCCTCGCGGCGCCGGGTGTCGGCGAAGTGCGCGTTGCCGCAGTCCACCACGATGTCGCCCGGCTCCAGCAGCGGGACGAGCTCGTCGATGACGGCGTCGGTCGGCGCGCCGGCCTTGACCATCACGATCACCGCGCGGGGGCGCTCCAGCGCGGCGACGAAGTCCGCCATGGACTCGGCCGGCACGAACCGGCCCTCGTCGCCGTGCTCGGCGACCAGGCTGCGCATGCGCTCCGGCGATCGGTTGTGCACCGCCACCGTGAACCCGTTGCGTGCCAGGTTGCGGGCCAGGTTGCGGCCCATCACCGCCAGCCCGGTCACACCGATCTGCGCCGTCGACTGCTCCGCCATGCGTGCCGCCACCTCTCGCTGTCGCTGTCCGCGGTCTCGAACCTATCGCGGTGTCCGGCGGCGCGCGCCGGCCATCGACAGCCCGTCACGGGGCGGTCACCCCTCGGCGAGTCGGGCCTCCACCCGGGCGACCTTGCCGGTGAGCGCGTCGGTCACACCGGGCCGGACGTCCGCCTTGAGCACCACGCTCACCCGCGGGGCCTGGGCGGCGACCGCGTCGACCGCGCGCTTCACCACGGCCATCACCTCGTCCCACTCGCCCTCGACCGTGGTGAACATGGCGTCGGTCTGATTCGGCAGGCCCGACTCGCGGACCACCCGGACCGCCTCGGCGACGAGGTCACCCACCGAGTCGCCGACGCCGAGCGGGGTGATCGAGAACGCGATCAGCATGAACCGATCGTGCCAGTAATTCGGCTGCGCGCGCGCCCGGGTCGGGCTTAGTGTGTGGGCATGCGTAAGTGACGCCCCTTCCGAGCCGGCCCGCCGCCCGTGTGCGCGGTCCGTGCGCTCCCGGGCGTCCGCATTCCCAGCCGCCGTTGGCGCGGCGGTGCCGGTCGTGGTCGATCCCCGGGACGAATCCCATCCGACGTGACCGGGCTCTGGCCAGCCCGGTCCCCACGAAGCCGCGACCGCGCCGGTCACCCGGGCGCGCGACCCTCCCGGTCGCCGCGTCCCGGCCGGCCGGGACGCCGAGAAGGAGGCCCGGATGCCCGCGAGGCGCAACCCGAAGAAGTCCCGTACCCCGGAAACCACGCCGAGCGTCGACGAGCTGACGCCGGCCGATCTCACGCAGGTGGTCGTGCCCGCGGTGCCGTCGCCGCCGATCGAGGTCGCCGAGCCGGCGGTCCGTCCGGCGCCACCCAAGGCCGGCCCGCCGGTGGGCCACGACCGGTCCACCGCCGGGCGTGGCAGCCAGCGGGCCGGTCAGCCCCGCCGGTACGCCTTCCGGCGCAGCTGACCGGCGGACCGGGCGGTCGTCGCGGCGCCCACGGCGTCGTCTTCAGCGCCCGGCACGGGTGCGGTCCGCCGCCGACGGCGACGGACCGCACTCCCCGCCTCAGTGGTCGGCGCAGCAGGGCGTCGGGTCGGGCACCTCGAACGGGGCAAGGCCCCCGGTGTAGTGCGGCATGGCCACCAGCACCAGTTCACCGTCGCGCCACTCGGGCCGGACTAAGTCGCGGGTGTCCAGTGGCAGGTCCGGTCCGGCCGCCGCCGAGCCGAGCACCACGACCCGCTCGATCGCGCTCCCCGCGAGCACCTCACCGACGGTGAGTGTGCCCACCATCCGGTCCACGCCGGGGTAGCGCACGGCCCGGCCGGACCGGCCGGCGGCGTGTTCCGCCGCCGCCCGCTCGGCCGCCTCGTGCAGTTCCGGCGGGGTGGCGGGCAACTCGGCCAGCCGGTCCGCCGCCGCCGGCACGGCCACGCTGAGCGCCACGTGCGGGTACGGCGTGGCGACCAGGTGTGTGCAGGCGACCAGGTCCGGCAGGCCGAGCGGCGTGACGTGCGTGGCCAGCCAGTGCTCGGCCTCCCGGACGGTCCGGTGACCCAGGCTGAGGCCCAGGATCACTGCGGCAGGACCCAGATGGGGTTGGCGTAGAACCACAGGTCCTCCCACGGGTCCGCGGCGCCGGTGACGTCCAGCGCCGGGCCGAACGGGTCGACCGCCGCGCCCATCAGGCCGGGCTGGCTGCGCTTGCCGTCCGTGCCCCGGACACGCAGGTAGAACGGCTGGTCCACGCGACCGAAGGAGTACGTGAAGGAGACCTTGCCGGTGCCCTTCGCGACCTCGAAGGACTTCACCACCTTGGTGTTGGGGGCGGTGAAGGCGTCCTTGTCGGCCACCGGGCCGGTCACCCGGCCGGCGATCACGTCGACCCGGGCGAGCACGGGCACGAACTGCGACCAGTTCGGGATGTCCGCCAGGTCGATGTCGATCGTCACCTCGACGCCCGTACCGCGCTTGACGCGCAGCACGCCACCGAGCGGCGTACCCGATTCCCGGCGCCGGTCGCCGGCGACCCGGGCGCGGACGTCGAGGGCCTTGATCAGACCGCCGTGGTCCACCCAGACCCGGCCGGCGCGGAGACCGTCCATCACCGATCGGTAGCTGAAGGAGCTCGCCCCGACGTGGGTACGGCTGTACTGGCCGGGCCAGTAGTCGCCGGCCGTGCTGAGCAGGGGGCCGTACACCGGGTCGTTGTGCTTGCCGTTGAGGTCGAAGTTGCCGTCCGGCCCGCGCTGCGAGGTGTCCAGGTAGTTGACGTGCGAGTCGGAGTTGGCGCTGATCCACCAGGCCCGGCCCTCGGCGAGGAGGCTGTCCCAGAGCCCGCCGACGGTGGCGGTCATCCAGTCGAACCCGCCCCAGGTGCGGTAGCTCTCCAGCGGGTAGCCGGGGAACGACGCGGCGGACGGGTTGTTGTCGTAGTAGCCGCGGTTGCGGCCGCCGCCCGGCAGGCCGGCGGCCTGGTGGCCGGGAGCGCCCTCCATGCCGATCGCCACGCTCGGGTCGGCGTCGCGCCAGGCGCGGATCTCGTGCGGGGAGTCGATGCCCCGGCGGGCCGGGTGGTTCGCCAGGAAGAGCGCACCCTCGACGCGGCGCTTGCGGACCGCCTCACCGAGGAACTTGATGCCGGCGATGGCGAGCGCCTCGTTGGCCGGGGTGTTGTCGCCGGCGTTCTTGACGCTGCCGTCGAAGGCGTTCTCGAACTCCTTGAGAACGGCGACCTCGTTGCGTCCCGGGTGGACGAAGACGGTGGCGTGCTCGGCGGCCGGGATGTTCCACTCCAGGCCCTGGTAGATCAGCAGGTCCTTGAGCTGGGCGCGTGCGGCGACGATGTCCGGGTTCACCTTGTCCACGCCGATCTTGGCGTGCGCGACGCTGCCGTGGTCGGTGACGACCATCCAGTCCAGGCCGTACGCCTGGGCGTGGCGGGCCTGGTCGATGACCCGGTACTGGGCGTCCGAGCTGTACTGGGTGTGGATGTGGTGGTCGCCGGCCAGCCACTGGAACTCGCCGGTGCGGCCGTGGTCGCCGCCCGGGCCGTGGTCGTGGTCGCCCGCGATGGCGGGAGTGCCGGAGGCCAGCACCGTGGTGGCGGCACCGGCGCCGAGCAGGCCGGCGTTGCGCAGGAAGCCGCGCCGGCTGAGGTCCGCGGGCGCCAGCTCCGCGTCCGGGACGGATTGGTCGAGCGCCGGGGGCAGGTCACCGCCGGCAACGAGGTCGTGATCGTGATGGTGCGCGTGGCCGTGGCCCATGTGCTGCTCCAGTCGGATCAGAGGAGTTGTCCGCGCGCCAATCTCGTCGGGTCAAGGGAACGGCATGTGTCCCGTGCGCGGCGGCCATGCGAACATGCGACTCCGGCCATGCTTTCCGCGTCGGCTGCGCCCCTGCTCAGGGCACACCGCGGGCGGACGCGGGCGCCACGGGCGCCGGACATATTGGACGGACGTGGCTCTCCGGCGCGTGCCGAAACGCGCGCGGGCCCCGCGCGCAGGCCGGCGCGGGCCCGGGGCACGGGCCGTTCAGCCGAGCAGCGGGCGGAAGGTGCCGAGGACGATGCTGGTGGCGAGGGCGGCGCCGGCCAGGGCCGCGGCGCCGGCCACCAGGAGCGCGTCCGCGGTGGTGAACCGCTGCCGGCGGGCCACCGTACGCGGGGTGCCGCCGTCGAAGCCCCGGGCGTCCATCGCCACCGCCAGCCGCGTTCCCCGCCGGATCGCCCCGACCAGCAGTGTGAACGAGGTCGAGACGAAGAGCCGCAGCTTCGCCAGCGGGTTGCGTCCCGCCTCCACCCCGCGGGCCCGGCGGGCCATGGTGATCATCTGCCACTCCTGGCCCAGCAGCGGCACCAGCCGGAACGCCGCCAGCGCACCGATGGCGAACCGGGCCGGTGCCTTCGCGTTCTGGATCAGCGCGTCGGCGAGGTCGGTCGGGTCGGTGGTGGCGAACACGATCACCCCGGGCAGCGCCACCGCGAACATCCGCAGCACGAGGCCGAGCGCGGTGAGCAGCACCCCCGAGGTGACCACGGCCGGGCCGGCCTCGACCAGCACCCGGCCGGATCGCTCCGCGGCGAAGAGCACCAGGGTGACCACGATGCCGACCGCGCTGACGAGCAACGGCCACGCCCGCCGGGCCAGCACCCGGTAGCGCACGCCGAACAGGGGCAGCAGTGCCAACTCGACCACGAGGGCGATCGCCGGCGCCACCGGATCCAGCGTGGCGACCAGGATGAACGAGAAGACCATCGCCGCGGCCAGCTTGGCCACCGGGTTGCGCCGGGCCAGCGGCGCGCGCGGTGCGGCGACCGGCTCGATGCTGATCACGGTCGCTCCAGGGTGAGCTGGCGGTCGGCCAGCGCGGCGACGAACTCCGGGTCGTGGGTCACCGTGACCAGCCCGTGCCCGGCGTCGCGCAGCTCGGCGAACAGGTCTACCAGCTCCAGCCAGGTCCGCCGGTCCTGACCGAACGTGGGCTCGTCGCAGACCAGCAGCCGGGGAGCGGTGGCCAGGGCCGTCGCCACGCTGAGCCGCCGCGCCTCGCCGCCGGAGAGGGTGTACGGGTTGGCGCCGGCGAGCGCGGTCAGCCGCAGCCGCTCCAGCAGGTCGGCCACCGTGGACCGGACCGCTGGCTCGGGGCGGCCGGCGCGGCGCGGGCCGAGGGCCAGCTCGTCGAAGACGGAGCTCGTGACGAACTGGTGCTCCGGGTCCTGGAAGACCGAGCCGATCCGGCCGGCCAGCGCCGGGGCGCGCCAGCGGTGCGGGGGAGTGCCCGCGTCCCGGCCGGCCAGCTCGACGCTCGCGGTCACCGCGCCACCGCCCGGACGCAGCAGCCCGCCGAGCAGCAGCGCCAGCGTGGACTTGCCGGCGCCGTTCGGGCCGAGCACGGCGAGGGCCTCGCCGGCGCGTACGGTCAGGTCGGTCGGGGCCAGCCGGGCCGGCAGGCCGAGCCGCTCGGCGGCGAGCAGCAGGTCGCCCGGGGCCGCCGTGGCGCGGCGGGGCGGCACGATACGGCCGGGCACCCACACCCCGTCCGCGGCGAGCGCGTCGCCGTGGGCGCCGAAGACCGCCTCCGGAGTGCCGTCCGCGCGTACGCCGCCGCCCGCTTCGAGCACCACCACCCGCTCGACCAGTGGCAGGGCCTCGGCCACCCGGTGCTCGACCAGGATCAGCGTGGTGTCGGCGTCGAGCGCCCCGGCGACGGCGGAGCGGACCAGCGCGCCGCCGGCCGGGTCGAGGTTGGCGGTCGGCTCGTCGAGCAGCAGCAACCCGGGTCGCAGGGCGAGCACCCCGGCCAGGGCGAGCCGTTGCTGTTCGCCACCGGAGAGCGCCGCGGTGGGCCGGTCCCGGTGGTACGGGAAGCCGACCCGGCGCAGCGCCTCGTCGACGCGGGGCCAGATCTCCCCGGTCGGCACGCCCCGGTTCTCCAGCCCGAACGCGACGTCGTCGCCGCTGCGGGCCATCACGAGCTGGGTCTCCGGGTCCTGGAAGACGACGCCGACGCGTTCCCGGCCCTTGCGCGGGTCCAGCCCGTCGATCTCGACGGTGCCCTCCTGCTCGCCGGAGTCCTCCGGCAGCAGCCCGGCGAGCGCGGCCAGCAGGGTGCTCTTGCCGGCCCCGGAGGGGCCGAGCAGCAGCACCCGTTCGCCGCTCTCGACGCGCAGGTCCACGCCGCGGACCGCCCAGCGTTTCCGCCCGGCGTGCCGCCACCCGAACCCGCGCAGCGTCACCGCCGCCACCGCACCGCACCCCCTTCCCTCTCTGCGCCGTACCGACCCCACCTGTTGATCATGAGGTTTGCGGCGCTCCTGGTGATCGTTCTCGCCGCAAACCTCATGATCAACCTGGTCAGTGTGTGGCTGGGTGGGGCGGTTAGATGGCGGCGCGTTCGCGGCCGGCGGGGAAGCGGTCCAGGACCCCGGTGTCGGCCAGCGCGCGGGTCAGCGCCCAGGCGCCGGCGCCGGCCACCACGGTCGCGCTGACGATGGTGAGCAGCGCGTACGGGATGCGGTAGTCGACCAGGTCGTACGCCTTGTTCCAGTAGACGAAGTCGAAGATCGCGGCGCTGACACCGGTGAGCGCCCCGGCCAGCAGCGCGGTCGGCAGCCGGAACGAGCGGTAGCGGAACGCCGCGAAGGCCAACTCGGCGCCGATGCCCTGCATGAGCCCCTGGAGGATCACGATGCTCGCCCACTGACTACCCAGCAGCGCGGAGAGGATCGCGGCGATCGTCTCGCAGTAGAGGGCGGCACCCGGCTTGCGGATGACCAGGCCACCCAGCACGGCCGGCACCAGCCAGACGCCGTAGATCAGCGTCTGCGCCGGCGGGAAGAAGGCGAACGCCGCCTCGGTGGCGCTCCAGACCAGGCCCCAGGCCCAGAAGATGACGCCGAAGGCGACCGCGATGACCGAGGCGACGACGATGTCGATCGTGCGCCACCGGTTCGTGTCGGTGTGGTTCATGTGCATGCTCCCAGTCCTGTGGAGGAACCAGGAGAAGACGCACGCCGCGCCCGGTGGGACCGGACGGCGGCGCGGCTGGAGGTCGACCGAACTCCCTGCGCTGGCATTACCCAGATCAGGTTCGAGGGTCTGCGGGCGTGCCCGCACTCTCAGCGCTGTGCGCTCCCCTGTCGGATGTGAAGTTGTTCCGGAGACGCTAGCACCGCGGGCAGGGGCGCGGCGACGCCGGCCGACCTGGGTAGGCTGCGGATCATGCGGATCGACGCCCGGGGATTCACGTTCGACGTCCGCGCCGGCGGTCCGGGGGACGGCCCGCCCGTGCTGCTGCTGCACGGCTTCCCGCAGCACGGCGGGGAGTGGGACGACGTGGTGCCCGCGCTGCACGCCGCCGGCCTGCGCACCTACGCGCTCGACCAGCGTGGCTACGCCCCGGATGCCCGGCCCACCGAGGTGGCGGCCTACCGGCTGCCCGAGCTGGTGGCCGACGCGGCGGCGGTGCTCGACGCGCTCGGCGTCGACGCCGCGCACGTGGTCGGCCACGACTGGGGCGCCGTGGTCGCCTGGGGCCTCGCCGCGCACCACCCGGCGCGGGTCCGCACGCTCACCGCGGTCTCCGTGTCGCACCCGGCCGCCTTCGGCTACGCCCTGGCGCACGACGTGCGGCAGAAGGCCCGCTCGTCGTACATCGCGCTGTTCCGCCAGTCGGGCGGCAAGGCGGAGACGGTGCTGCTGGCGCTGAACGCCGCCGCTCTCCGGCGGCTGCTCTCCGGCGTGGGCGACGCCGCCCGGGTGGCCCGGTACGCCGGCCCGATGCGGGAGCCGGGCGCGCTGACCGGCGCGCTCAACTGGTACCGGGCGATGTCGGGAGCCGACATGAAGGCCGTCGGCCCGGTGACCGTGCCCACCACGTACGTCTGGAGCGACCGGGACGTCGCGATCGGCCGGACCGCCGCGGAGGCCTGCGCCGCCCACGTGACCGGGGACTACCGCTTCGTCGAGCTGCCCGGGGTGAGCCACTGGATCCCGGACGAGGCGCCGGCGGCGCTGGCCGAGGCGATCCTGGCCCAGGTCCGGGCCGGGGCCTGAGCCGACCGGCGGCCGGTGCGGGTCGCCAGGCCGGGTCGACCGGCAGGCGGTACGAGCGGATCGACGGGCGGCCGGTGCGGGTCGCCCTCGGTCGGAGGTACGCAGGAGATGGAGGAGAGATGACGCTGAGCGCCGAGAGCTACCTGGCGACGGTGACCGAGACGATGAACCGGGTGGCCGCGAGCCAGCGGGAGGCGGTCGGCCGGGCCGCGGACCTGCTCGCCGACGCGATCCGCGCCGACGGGGTGGTGCACGCGTTCGGCACCGGGCACTCCGAGGCGTTGTCGATGGAGATCGCCGGCCGGGCCGGCGGGCTGGTGCCCACCAACAAGATCGCGCTGCGGGACCTGGTGCTGCTCGGCGGTGCCCCGGTCGACCTGCTCGGGCCGACCCTGGAGCGGGACCCCACGGTCGCGCACCGCCTGTACGAGCTGGCGCCGGTCCGGCCGCAGGACGTCTTCGTGGTGGCCTCGAACTCCGGTGTGAACGGCGCGATCGTGGAGTTCGCCACCCTGGTCAAGGAGCGCGGTCACGGACTCGTGGCGATCACCTCGGCGCAGCACTCCGGCCGGATGACGTCCCGGCATCCGTCGGGCCGGAAGCTGGCCGACGTCGCCGACGTGGTGCTCGACAACGGCGCGCCGTACGGCGACGCGACGCTGCCGCTGCCCGGCGGCGGGGCGGTCGGCGCGGTCTCCTCGATCACGGCGGCGCTGCTCGCGCAGCAGATCACCGTGGAGGTGGTGGCGCGGCTGCTCGCCGCGGGGGAGCAGCCGCCGGTCTACCTGTCGGCGAACATCGCCGGCGGCGACGAGCACAACAACGCCCTGGAGGCCCGGTACGCCGGCCGGATCCGCCGCGGTTCCTGAGCACGGTCGGGCGAAGCCCCGCCCCTTCGTGAGTCGGTTTCACGCGCCGCGTGATCGGGCATTGGCGTTGCTGCCGGCGGCCGGGGCCGCCGGCAGTAGCGTCTGAGCGGAGGTAACGCGTGTCGAAGGAAACCGAGAAGCAACGCTGGCAGCGCAACTTCGCGGACCTGCTCCAGGAGTTGCGGGTGGCGCAGACCGGCGTGCAGATCCTCTTCGCGTTCCTGCTGACCCTCCCGTTCAGCAACGGCTTCACCAGGACCAGTCCGTTCCAGAAGGACGTCTACATCGTCTCGCTGCTCGCCGCGGCGGCCGCCACCGCGTTGATCATTTCGCCGGTGGCGTTCCACCGGGCGCTGTTCCGCCAGGGACGCAAGCCGGAGCTGGTGCGGTTCGCGCACCGGATGGCCAGCGGCGGGCTCGCCTTCATGCTGATCTCCATGGTCAGCGCGGTGCTGCTGATCACGGACTTCGTGCTCGACCGCCCGATCGCGTTCGTGCTCAGCGCGCTGACCGCGGTCTGGTTCCTCACCTTCTGGATGGTGCTGCCGTTCGCCCGCCGCGGCTGGGGGGACGACGACATCGACGACGAGGACGACAATCCTCGTACGCTCGCCGGCGACTGACCCCGGCGATCGCCGAAACTCGATCTTCACGCAACGCTACCCCTGGGTAACACCCGGGGGTAGCGTTGCTTGTGTCGAGCACGTTGACGCAGCGGACCGAGGTTCGAGGGGGCAGCCGTGACCACGACGCAGAACAGCCGACCCGTGCCGGAGGAGTCCGGCGCCGTCCCGGAGCGGCCCGACACGAGCGGCGGCATGGCCGCCCCACTGCCCGGCGAGGCGGGGCAGGTGTCCGAGAAGGAGGCCCGCCAGGTCGCCGAGGCGGCCCGGGAGTCCGCCTGGGACCGTCCCAGCTTCGGCAAGGAACTCTTCCTCGGCCGGTTCCGGCTCGACCTGATCGACCCCTGGCCCCGGTCCGACCCGGCCGAGGACGCCCGGGCGGAGGAGTTCCTCGACCGGCTGCGGGCCTTCCTCATCGCAGAGGTCGACGGCGCGGCGATCGAGCGCGACGCGCATATTCCTGACGAGGTGTTCCAGGGGCTGGCCCGCCTCGGCGCGTTCGGTATGAAGATCGACCGCTCGTACGGCGGGCTCGGGCTCAGCAACCTCCAGTACTGCCGGGCGCTGATGCTGGCCGGCTCGATCAGTCCGGCGATCGGCGCGCTGCTCTCGGCGCACCAGTCGATCGGCGTGCCGCAGCCGCTCAAGATGTTCGGCACCGCCGAGCAGAAGCAACGCTTCCTGCCGCGGCTGGCCGCGGGCGAGGTCTCCGCGTTCCTGCTCACCGAGCCGGACGTCGGCTCCGACCCGGCCCGGCTCGCCACCACCGCCGAGCCGACCGAGGACGGCACCGGCTACCGGCTCAACGGGGTGAAGCTCTGGGCGACCAACGGGACGGTCGCGACACTGCTCGTGGTGATGGCGCGGGTGCCGGCCGCCGAGGGGCGCCGCGGGGGAATCACCGCCTTCGTCGTCGAGGGCGATGCCGACGGCATCACCGTCGAGCGGCGCAACGGCTTCCTCGGCCTGCGTGGCCTGGAGAACAGCGTCACCCGGTTCCACGACGTCGTCGTTCCCAGGGAGAACGTCATCGGCGGCGAGGGCAAGGGTCTGAAGATCGCGCTGACCACGCTGAACACCGGCCGGCTGTCGTTGCCGGCGATGTGTGTCGGCGCGGGCAAGTGGTCGCTCAACGTGGCCCGGGAGTGGGCGGCCGACCGTGTGCAGTGGGGCCGGCCGGTCGGCGAGCACGAGGCGGTCGCGCAGAAGCTGTCGTTCATCGCCGCGACCACGTACGGCATGGAGACCATGCTGGACCTGTGCTGCCTGCTCGCCGACGACGACCGCAACGACATCCGGATCGAGGCGGCCCTGGTCAAGCTCTACGCCAGCGAGATGGCCTGGCGGATCGCCGACGACCTGATCCAGATCCGGGGCGGCCGCGGCTACGAGACGGCGGAGTCGCTGACCGCGCGGGGTGAGCGGCCCGCCGCCGTCGAGCAGTTGCTGCGCGACCTGCGGATCAACCGGATCTTCGAAGGCTCGACGGAGATCATGCACCTGCTGATCGCCCGGGAGGCGGTCGACGCGCACCTCTCGGTCGCGGGCGACATCATCGACCCCGACGCCGGCCTCGGCCGTAAGGCGAAGGCGGGAGCCCGGGCCGGCGTCTTCTACGCGAAGTGGCTGCCCACGCTCGCCGTGGGGCGGGGCCAGGCCCCCGGGGCGTACGGCGAGTTCGGGCGGCTCGCCGGTCACCTGCGGCAGGTGGAGCGCGCCTCGCGCAAGCTGGCCCGGTCGACCTTCTACGCGATGTCCCGCTGGCAGGGAAAGATGGAGCGCAAGCAGGCGTTCCTGGGCCGGGTGGTGGACATCGGGGCGGAACTGTTCGCGATGGCCGCGGTCTGCGTCCGGGCGCACGCCGAGCGGGACAGCCGTCCGGAGAACGTCGAGCTGGCCGACCTGTTCTGCCGGCAGGCCCGGGTCCGGGTCGACGCGCTCTTCACCGCGCTGTGGGACAACACCGACCCGGTCGATGTCGCGGCCGCCAAGCGCATCCTCGCCGGCCGGTACGCGGCCCTGGAGGACGGTGTGATCACCCCGCCGGCGGACGCCCCCTGGGTGGCGCCCTGGTCGCCCGGCCCGTCCACCGCGTCCGACGTCCGTCGCCGCATCCCGCCGCCGCGGTGAGCAGTCGCCCGGCGGGGGGCCGGGCGGGGCGGACAGCGCCGGTGCGTGGGGTTGGTGAATCGGCGTCATCGCCGCCCGCCGCCCGCACCGGCGGCAGTCGCGGGCCGGTCAGCGGGCGATCGCCCAGGCCAGGATCGCCGCGAGGATCAGCCCGTTGAGTGCCGCCAGGCCCAGGTACGCCGCGGGCGGGATCTTGCGGTCCTTGCGGACGAAGCTGACCAGGACGGCGGCGTAGCCGAGCAGCAGCACGGCGATGACGAGCAGGAAGTAGAACACCCGACGACCTTAGCGGCCGTCGCGCAGACCGAGTCGGCGCAGCTCCAGCGTGGCGAGGGCGTCGACGGTGGCGTCGTCGCCGCGCCGCCACGCCTCGGCCACGTCCGGCGCGATCCGGGTCAGCCGGCCCAGCGGCTGGGTGGCGAGCGCCCGCAGGGCGAGCAGGTCACGGCCGGCGGGCGCGGCGGCCAGCTTCGCGGCCGAGCCGGCGCGGCGCATCCAGCGCAGCCGCAGCGGCAGCCAACCGACGAGCACCAGGCCGAGCGGGAAGATCAGCACCGCGACGGTGAGGGCGAGGGCAAGTTGGTCGACCAGCTGCTGCTGGTCGCGGCCGGCCTCGGCCAGCGCCCGGGCGGCGCCGGCCGCGCGCTCGAACGGCGCGGTGAGTTCGTCGCCGACCAGCGGCACCCGGCCGACCTTGCCGCCGGCCTCGGCCAGGTTGTCGGCGAGTCCGCCACCGGCTCCCTCCAGCTTCTGCCCGGGGACGGCGAGCTTCTGGACCAGGTCGTGCAGCCACATCGCGAAGCGGATCGCCCCGTAGACCCAGGCGACGACGAGCAGGTCGGTGAGGAACTGACGGGCGGCGGTCGGGAAACGATCGGCGTAGATCTTCACGCCGGACAGCGTCCCACGGATGGCGCTCGCAGGCACCCGCCCGCCCGGCCGGCGTACGTCACCGGGCCGGCGGCGCGGCGGGTGTCAGTGGACGCAGGCCCGGCAGGTGCCGAAGATCTCCAGGGTGTGGCTGACGTCGGCGTAGCCGTGCTGCGCGGCGACCCGCTCGGCCCAGCTCTCCACGGCGGGCCCGGCCACCTCCACGGTCCGCCCGCAGGCTCGGCAGACCAGGTGGTGGTGGTGTCCCTCGCTGCACCGGCGGTAGAGGTGCTCACCGCCGGGCGGGCGCATCACGTCGATCTCGCCGGCGTCGGCCAGGCCCTGCAGCGTGCGGTAGACCGTGGTCAGGCCGACCCGCTCGCCACGGGCGCGGAGCATCGCGTGCAGGTCCTGCGCGCTGTGGAAACCCTCGACCTCGCCGAGCAGGGCGCTGACCGCGCTGCGCTGACGGGTGTTGCGGACGGCGGTGCCGCTCTCGCTCACGACGTGCCCCCTCCGACCGGTCGCTGCCTCATGACCCCTCCCCGGCGTGACTGACCGCGTCCGCCACGATGTGCGCGACGTGCTCGTCGACCAGGGTGTAGGCGATCTCCCGCCCCCGGCGGGAGCCGCGTACCACACCGGCGCCGCGCAGCACCCGCAGGTGCTGCGACACCAGCGGCTGCGCCGCGCCGAGCTTCTCGACCAGCTCGTGCACGCACCGTTCTCCGCCGGCCAACTCGCTGACGATCGCCAGCCGGATCGGCGCCGACAGGGCACGCAACAGCTCGCCGGCACCCTCGAAGACGTCGTAGCCGGATCCGTCGCTCACCCTGTAACGGTAACCAATACCGCCGGCCCCGCGGTGATCAGCATCAGTGGAGCACCACCTCGTGCGGTTCTGGGTCCGGTGCCGAGGCCGGCGTCGCCGCACGCCGGCGCAGCATCCGCCACGCCCCGGCGGCCAGCGCGACCACCAGGAACGACGCGATCGCCATCAGCACCACCGAGGCGCCCGGGGCGGTGTCGGCGTTGGCCGCCACCCACACGCCCGATCCGGCGGCGAAGAGCCCGAGCGCCATCGCCGCCGTCATCGTGCCCAGGAAGCCGCGGGCGACCTGCTGGGCGGCGGCCACCGGCACCACCATCAGCGCGCTGATCAGCAGCACGCCGACCGCCCGCATGGCGATGGTCACGGTGACCGCGGTGGTGACCGCGATCAGCATGTTCAGCGTGCGCACCGGCAGGCCGGACACCCGGGCGTACTCCTCGTCGTGGGAGACCGCGAAGAGCGCCGGCCGCAGCGCGAGCATCAGCACCAGGATCGCCACGCCGAGCACCACGATCGTGATCAGATCGGGCGGCGAGATGGTGATGAGCGACCCGAACAGGTACGCCACGAGGTTGGCCGGGGTGCTGTCGGAGAGCCCGACCAGCATCACGCCGCCGGCGATGCCGCCGTAGAAGAGCAGCGCCAGCGCCAGGTCCCCGGAGGTCCGCCCGCGGGAGCGGACCAGCTCGATGGCGATCGCCCCGAGGCTCGCCACGATCACCGCGACGAGCACGGGGGAGCGGTTGAGCAGCAGGCCGGCGCCGACGCCGGTCAGCGCCACGTGCCCGATCCCGTCGCCGATCAGTGCCAGCCGACGCTGCACCAGGTAGATGCCGAGCGCCGGGGCGGCGAGCCCGATGACCAGCGCCGCGATCAGGGCACGCTGCATGTACGGGTACTGGAAGAGTTCCATGCTCAGTTGCTCCAGAGACCGACGGGCTCGTCGGGACAGTGCGGATGCACGTGGTCGTGGTCGGGCTCGGCGTGGTGGCCGGCCGGGTCCGGCACCGGGCCGTCGTGACAGATCCCGCCGGCGTGGACGACGATCGCGCGGTCGATCAACGGGCGCAGCGGGCCCAGCTCGTGCGCGACGAGCAGCACCGTCCCGCCGCCCGTGACGAACTCGCGCAGCGCGCCGGCGAACGCGTCCTGGCTGACGGCGTCCACCCCGGCGGTCGGCTCGTCCAGCACCAGCAGCTCCGGCTGGCCGGCCAGGGCCCGGGCGATCAGGGTGCGCTGCTGCTGACCGCCGGAGAGGGTGGCGACCGGGTCGGCGGCGCGGTCGGCGAGCCCGACCGCGCGCAGCGCCGTGTCGACCGCGGCCCGGTCGGCGGCGCCGGGCGGGCGGAGGATCCCCCGCCGGGCGAGCCGGCCGGAGGCCACCACCTCCCGGACGGTGGCCGGCACGCCGCCGCCGGCGCCCAGCCGCTGCGGGACGTACCCCACCCGCTCCCACTGCCGGAACCGGCGCAGCGGGCGGCCGAAGAGACTGACCGACCCCGCGGTCAGCGGCACCAGGCCGAGCACCGCCCGGATCAGGGTGGACTTGCCGGAGCCGTTCGCGCCGAGCACCGCGACCACCTCGCCGGCGGTCACGGTGAGGGATACGTCACGGAGCACGGGACGGCTGTCGTAGCCGACCGCCCCGTGCTCGACGGTGATCACCGGTGGGTTCACGAGCAGCTCAGCGCCGTTCGCAGCGTCTGCAGGTTGGTACGCATCACCGAAAGGTAGTCCCCGCCGTTGTCAGCGGACAGTCCCTCGATCGGATCCAGCACCGCGGTCTTCGCGCCGACCTCGCCGGCGATGGTCTCGGCGACCTTCGGGCTGACCAGCGTCTCGAAGAAGATCGTCGTGGCCTTGTGCTCCCGCGCCTCCCCGGCCACCTCGGCCAGCCGCTGCGGCGAGGGCTCGGTCTCCGGGGTCAGCCCGGTGATCCCGACCTGCTCCAGCCCGTAGCGCTCGGCCAGGTAGCCGAAGGCGGTGTGGCTGGTCACGATCTCCCGGCGCTCGCAGGCCTTGAGGCCGTCGGCGAACTCGGTGTCCAGCGTCGCCAGGTCGGCGTGCAGCGCCTTGGCGCGCGCGGTGTAGTCGGCCGCCCGGTCGGGGTCGGCCTTGCCCAACCGGTCGGCGAGTTGGTCGGCGACGGTGGCGAGCCGGGTCGGGTCGAGCCAGAGGTGCGGGTCCTTGCCCCCGGTGGACTCCTCGTGGTCGGCCGGCTCGGCCTCGCCCTCGTGCTCGTGGCCACCGGCGGCGGCGTCCCGCAGCGGCTGGACCGTCGTGACGTCGAAGGCCCGGTCGTTCGCGTTCTGCGCGACCGCCTCGTCCACCGCGGGCTGGAAGCCCTTGAGGTAGACGATCAGCTCGGCCTGGCTGATGTCGCCGACCTGGCCCGGGTTGAGTTCCAGGTCGTGCGGCTCGGCGCCCGGCTTGACCAGGTTGGTCACCCGGACGGCGTCCCCGCCGACCCGCTCGGCGATGAACTGGAGGGGGTAGAAGGCGGCCACCACGTCGACCCGCTGCGGGTCGGCACCGGCCGCGCCGTCGGTGGAACAGGCGGCGGCCCCGCCCAGGGTGAGCAGGGCGGTGGTGACGGCGGCCAGGACGCGCGGAGTGGAGCGGTTGTTCATGGCGTCAACTGTCCGCCGTAACGATAATGATTGTCAAAAACGCATGATTGCATGTCAGAGCAGCTTCACCAGGGCCACCGCCACCAGCAGCGTCAGCATCAGCAGCCGGATGAGCCGAGTCTGCGGCGCCTGTACCGGCCAGGTGGTGGCCAGGAGCGCGACCAGGGCCGCGGCCAGTGCCAGCAGCAGCACGCCGCCGACCGGGCCGGGTGTGAACAGCGCCACCAGCACCAGTGCCAGGGTGGCCAGGAACACCGCCGTCGGATTCGCCCGGGCCAGCCGGGCCAGCAGGGGGCTCTGCGTACGCTGCATCCCACAGACTCTACGAGGAGGAACCCGGTGCTGGTGACCAACCGGTTCGTGGTCGAGGTCGATGTCGCGGACGACTTCACCGAGCGGGCCCACGCCGCCCTCACCGCGCTCGCCGCCCGCCCCGGCTACCTGCGCGGCCAGTTGGTCCGGGCCCTCGACGACCCGCGGCACTGGTGCCTGGTCACCGAGTGGGAGTCGGTCGGCGCCTACCGGCGGGCGCTGGGCGGCTTCGAGGTCAAGGTGACCGGCGTCCCGCTGCTCGCCCAGTCGGTCGACGAGCCGTCCGCGTACGAGGCGCTGGCCAGCGTCGCGCCGGGCGGCGCGGTCGTGGTGACCGCAAGTGATCGGGCCGCTGGTCCTTACCGCTGAGCCCACGGGCACTACCCTGCTCCTATGACCGCTCCCGGCCCGGCCGCCCCACCGCCGCATCCCGCGCCGCCCGGGCAGGACGGCGGCCAGCCGCCGGGTCCGCCCACCCCACCGCCGGGCCCCGGGGTCTCGCCGCCGTTCGCCGCGCCGCCCAGCGAGGGGCGGCGCGCCCGGCTCTGGCTGGGGCTCGGGGTCGGCGCGCTCGCCGTGGTGCTCTGCTGCGGCGGTGGCGGCGCCGCCGTGATCGGGCTCGCGGTGAGCGGCGTGCAGGCGGTCCGCGAGCAGGGCCGGACGGTCTCCGCCGACTACTACCAGGCGCTCGTCGACCGGAACTACGGCGACGCGTACGACCAGCTCTGCGACGACGCGAAGCGCCGCGAGTCGCGGGCGGACTTCGAGCAGCGGGCGGCCGCGGAGCCGCAGGTGTCCGCGTTCCGGGTCGGCGAGGTGGACACCAACAACCTCACCGTGCCGGTGGACGTCACCCTGGAGGGCGGCCAGCGGGAGCGGCAGCAGGTCATCCTCGGCCAGGACCAGCAGACCGGCGGCATGGAGGTCTGCGGGGTCAGCTGACCCGGCCCCGGTATTCTGCTGGGCCCGGGGTCCAGCGAGTCGTACCGTTGTCCCGAACTGCTCGTCCCGTCCCTATCGCCCCCGCCGACCGCCAGCCGGCGTAGGAGGAAACATGCCAGCCGACCGTATCGACGCCGTCGTCAGCCTCGCCAAGCGCCGAGGCTTCGTCTTCCCCTCCAGCGAGATCTACGGGGGCACCCGGTCGGCGTGGGACTACGGTCCGCTCGGCGTGGAGCTCAAGGAGAACGTCCGCCGGCAGTGGTGGAAGACCATGGTCCAGCAGCGCGACGACGTCGTCGGCCTGGACTCGGCGGTCATCCTGGCCCGCCAGGTCTGGGAGGCCTCCGGCCACATCGCCGAGTTCGTCGATCCGCTCACCGAGTGCCAGTTCTGCCACAAGCGGTTCCGCGCCGACCACCTCGAGGAGGCGTACGAGGCCAAGCACGGCCGGCCGCCGACCTCGCTGTCCGAGCTGAGCTGCCCGAACTGCGGCAACAAGGGCACCTTCACCGAGCCGAAGATGTTCAACGGCCTGATGAAGACCTACCTCGGCCCGGTGGAGAGCGACGAGGGGCTGCACTACCTGCGCCCGGAGACCGCCCAGGGCATCTTCGTCAACTACAAGAACGTCGAGACGGTCGCCCGCAAGAAGCCACCGTTCGGCATCGCGCAGACCGGCAAGTCGTTCCGCAACGAGATCACTCCGGGCAACTTCATCTTCCGGACCCGCGAGTTCGAGCAGATGGAGATGGAGTTCTTCGTCGAGCCGGGCACCGACGAGCAGTGGCACGAGTACTGGCTCCAGGAGCGCTGGAACTGGTACCTCGACCTGGGCCTGTCGCCGGACAACCTGCGCTTCTTCGAGCACCCCAAGGAGAAGCTGTCGCACTACTCGAAGCGGACCGTGGACATCGAGTACCGCTTCCAGTTCGGCGGCACCGAGTTCGCCGAGCTGGAGGGCATCGCGAACCGGACCGACTTCGACCTCTCCACGCACAGCAAGCACTCCGGCGTCGACCTGTCGTACTTCGACCAGACCAAGCAGGAGCGCTGGATGCCGTACGTCATCGAGCCGGCCGCCGGTCTGACCCGCGCGGTGCTCGCCTTCCTGCTGGAGGCGTACGACGAGGACGAGGCGCCGAACACCAAGGGCGGCGTGGACAAGCGCACCGTCATGCGGTTCGACCCGCGCCTGGCGCCGGTGAAGGTCGCGGTGCTGCCGCTGTCCCGCAACGAGGCGCTCTCGCCGAAGGCCAAGGAGCTGGCGGCCACGCTGCGTAAGCGCTGGGTGGTGGAGTTCGACGACTCGCAGGCGATCGGCCGCCGCTACCGCCGGCAGGACGAGATCGGCACGCCGTTCTGCGTGACGGTCGACTTCGACACCCTGGACGACAACGCGGTGACCGTACGCAACCGGGACACCATGGCCCAGGAGCGGATCTCCCTGGACCAGGTCGAGCGCTACCTCATCGAGCGCCTGCCGGGCTGCTGAGCTGCACGGGGCCCCGGCCGGCGCGGAAGAGCGTCGGCCGGGGCCCCGTACACTTGGCGGGTGACCGCCCCGACCCTTCCCCGCCTGCGCCCGCTCACGCTCGGGCGGCACGAGGTGTGGCCGCCGGTGGTTCTCGCCCCGATGGCCGGCATCACCAATGTCGGTTTCCGGCAGCTCTGCCGGGAGCAGGGTGGCGGCATCTACGTCTGCGAGATGATCACCACCGTCGCGCTGGTGGAACGGAACCCGAAGACGCTGCGGATGATCGCCTTCGGCGAGAACGAGCAGCCGCGCAGCCTCCAGCTCTACGGCACCGACCCGGAGACCACCGCCGCCGCCGTCCGGATCGTGGTCGAGCGGGACCTGGCCGACCACATCGACCTGAACTTCGGCTGCCCGGTGCCCAAGGTGACCCGCAAGGGCGGCGGCGCGGCGCTGCCGTGGCGGCGCCGGCTCTTCGCCCGACTGGTCAGGGCCGCGGTGGACGCCGCGTCACCCGCCGGGGTGCCGGTCACGGTCAAGTTGCGCAAGGGCATCGACGACGACCACCTGACGTACGTCGAGGCGGGCCTCGCCGCCCAGGACGCCGGGGTGGCCGCGGTGGCCCTGCACGGGCGTACGGCCGCACAGCGCTACTCGGGCACCGCCGACTGGGACTCGATCGCCACCCTGAAGCAGGCGCTCGACGTGCCGGTGCTGGGCAACGGCGACATCTGGGAGGCCGACGACGCGCTGCGGATGGTGGCGCACACCGGCGCGGACGGGGTGGTGGTCGGTCGGGGCTGCCTCGGCCGGCCGTGGCTCTTCGCCGACCTGGAGGCCGCGTTCAACGGCCGACCGGAACGGCGGCTGCCCAGCCTCGGCGAGGTCGCCAGCACCATGCGCCGGCATGCCGAGCTGCTGGTCGAGCAGTTCAGCGCGGGGTCGAGCACGCCCGCGCGGGGCGAGCGGGACGGCTGCACCGACTTCCGCAAGCATGTGGCCTGGTACCTCAAGGGCTTCCCGATCGGCGGGGAGCTGCGCCGGGAGCTGGCGATGATCGAGAGCCTGGCCCAGCTGGACGACCTGCTCGGCAAGCTCGACCCGACCGAGCCCTTCCCGGTGGCCACCCTGGGCCAGCCGCGCGGCCGCACCAACTCCCCGGGCAAGGTCTTCCTGCCCGACGGTTGGCTGGCGAGCCGGGACGACGACTCCGTCCCCGAGGGCGCGGAGCTCGCGGACTCCGGCGGCTGACCGCGAGACGAAGAGGGGCCGCCCCTGGCTGGGGGCGGCCCTTTCGTGTGTGGATGGACGACGAAGGGCCGGCCCTGGGTGGGGTCGGCCCTTGGTGGTGTGTGGATGGACGCTGAAGGGCCGGCCCCTTGTGGGGGCCGGCCCTTCGGTCCGTGTGGCTGCTCCGGTCAGCTGGTGGAGTAGCCGCGGGTGGCGATCCAGTCGGCCAGGTGGTCGACGCTGATGCGGTAGGAGGCCATGTTCGGGTCGGCGCTGTCGGCGATGGTGACGGTGTTGCCGCCGTCGCGGTAGCCGATGACGCTGATGTAGTGGCCGCCCTCGAAGGAGTGGGTGTTGCCGTCGGTGTCGGTGGTGGTGCCGGCGATGTTGGCGACCACGGCGCGGCCGTCGTCGACGGTGCGGACGATGTCGTCGCGCAGCTTGTCGGTCTGCTTGTCGTCGGCCTTGGTGCTGCTGATCTCGACGCTGTGGTAGGCGTTGTTACCGGTTTCCTTGTTCAGGACCGGGGTGATGTCGTTGATGCTGTTGGTGCCGGCTTCGGTGGTGCCCATTTCCTTGGCCATGGCGTCGACGTCGATGTTCTTGCCCTGGACGGACAGGGCGTTGCGGGTGGCGGCGGGGCCGCAGTAGTAGAAGTTCGGCTGGGCCTCGTAGCGGACGTTGAGTTCACGCTCGCCGTTGTGGTTCTTGCGGTCGGTCTGGACCTGGGCCGCGGCGGGCTTGGCGTCGGCGGCGTGGGCGGCGATGGCGGGGCCGGCGATGCCGCCGGTGGCGGCGGCGAACCCGACGGCGGTCAGGGCGGTCTTGCGGATCAGATCGGTACGCATGATGTGTGCCTCTCTGTTCGGGGGTGCCCGGCACATACCGCCGGGGGGCGGGTGTGTGCCAAAGAGTGAGGGGGGTGGAGGTGCGCCTGGCGGCGGGGCCTGCTCGGGCGTCTCCGGGGGAGGTCAACGACCGGGGCGGCCCGGTCATTCCGGCGCGGTGGCCGGTGGCGGTCGCGGCCTTGGGGGTGGTGCCTCGGGGCTGCGGCGCCGGGGGATGTCAACGACCCGGGGCGGCCGATCATTCCGGCCGGTCGGGCGGGGTGGCCCGGGGCCGTGGTGTCGCAGGGAGTCAACGACCGGGGTGGGTCGGTGATTCCCGGGCCCTGGAAGGGGGTCGTTCTTTCCGGGGCCGGCGGCCGGGGGGCCGCGCGGCATGTCATGTTCAACGACCGGGGCCCGGGCATGATTCCGCCACCGGAGTGGCCCCGGCCACGCCACACCCGACCCCAAACCCGGACACCGCACCCACCCGGCCACCCCGAGAACCGGACAGCCCGCCCATCCGCGCCCGCCCGCCCATCCGCGCCCACCCGCCCCGGCCGGTGATCAAGAGATTTGCGTCGCCCGAGCCGGGCTTGCTGACGCGAACCTCTTGATCAACACACCAGCCAACCCGCCCCACGCCGGCCCGTCGACCCGTCGGCCGTACCCCGCTCCGGCTCCTCGGGAGCGGCGCTCCGGCTCCGGGAGAAGGGTTCGACTGGCGCGTGCGGGATGATCGACTCCGTGGGGCCCCAAACGCGGCATCCCCGCCATCTGGATGCCGCCATATCGGCGACACGGAGTCGATCACCCCACCCCACCCCACCCCACCCCGCCCCGCTCCGCGCTGCGGTGAGGCGTGGCGTGGCTGCGACACCTCAGTGCTCGCTGCATGCCGGGTGTCCTGCGTGCGTCCGGTGCCCGTGCCCGCGGGGAGGAGCGCGCGTCCTTTAGAGCTGGGTCGTTTACTACATCGGGGCCTGGTCCATCCCGGCCTGACTCGTCCGGGCCTGACGTCCGGGCCTGACTCGTCCGGGCATGATCGGTTCGGGCCCTGACGTCCGGGCCTGGTCGGTTCGGGCCCTGACGTCCGGGCCTGGTCGGTTCGGGCCCTGACGTCCGGGCCTGGTCGGTTCGGGCCCTGACGTCCGGGCCTGGTCGGTCCGGGCCTGATCGGTCCGGGCCTGAGCCGTTCAGGCCTGAGCCTCTGCCGCCTGATTCGTTGACGACATCAGCTCTAAAGGCTCGGGGGCACGACGGTCCTGCCCTGCGCACGGCCCCGGAACCGGCCACCGCCCCTGGCGGTCTCGTTCCGGATGGGCGGCTGCGACAGCCGTGGATGTCGCGGTGTCGGACAACTGGGACACCGCGACAGCGACGGCCGCCGGCGCGCGCGGCGGGCATCGGGCTGGTCAGGCGGGATCGGGTGCGTTGTCCGGCGTCGGCTGGGTGGGGATCGTGGGAGCGCTGGCCGCGGCGACCCCGGTGGCCGGCTCCGCGGCCGGTGTGGTCGGGTCGCTGGCCGGCTGGGTGGGCCAGGGCGCCTCCGGTGCCGGGTGGGCCCAGGGCACCTCCGGTGCCGGATGGAAGGTGATGCCGGCGGTGGTCCAGCGGGGGCCGTGACCGGCGAGCCGGTCGCGGAAGCCCGCCCAGTCGTGCGTCGACCGGGGCGACCAGCCCAACTCGGCGACGGCGGGCAGCCGGGGGAGGAGCAGGAACTCGATGTCCGGCAGCGTCGTCACCGACTCGGTCCAGAGCGGCGCCTCCACGCCCAGGACGGCCTCGGCCGGTACGTCCGTCACGTGGCTGCCCGGATCCCACTCGTACGCGCGCCGCACGTCGATCAGGCCGGCCCAGTCGTGCCCGATCGGGGTGTCCGGGGCGTACTTCATGTCCAGGTAGGCGTGGTTGCCGGGGGAGAGAATGAGCCGGGCGCCGCGGCGTACGGCGTCGGCGGTGGCCGGGTCGTCGCCGTTGGTGCCCCACCACTGGAGCACCCGTCCGTCCCGATGCTCGGCCGGGGCGATCTGATGCCATCCGACGACCGTCTTGCCGGTGGCCGCGACGATCCGCTGCACCCGTTCGACGAAGCCGGTGTACGCCTCGCCCTTCACCTTGAACGCCTCGTCGCCGCCGATGTGCAGCCACGGGCCGGGAGTGTGCGCGGCCACCTCGCCGAGCACGTCGGCGATGAAGTCGTACGTCCGCTCGCTGGCCGGGTCGACGTAGCTGAAGCCGACCTCGGTGCCGGTGTAGGGCGGCGGTGCGACGCCGTCCGGTGCCAGCTCCGGGTACGCCACGAGCGCGGCGTTCGTGTGCCCGGGCAGGTCGATCTCGGGGACGACCGTGATGTGCCGGGCGGCCGCGTAGCGGACGATCCGTCGGTAGTCGGCCGCGGTGTAGTGGCCGCCCGGGCCGCCGCCGACCTCGGTCGTCCCGCCCACCGTGGCCAGCCGCGGCCACGAGTCGACCGCGATCCGCCAGCCCTGGTCGTCGGTGAGGTGCAGATGCAGGTGGTTGAGCTTGTACCGGGACAGGTGATCGATCACCCGGAGCACGTCGGGGACGGTGAAGAAGTGCCGGGCCACGTCGAGCATCGCGCCCCGGTACGGGAACCGGGGCCGGTCGACGATCGACCCGCCGGGCAGCACCCAGCGCGCGGCGACCGGGGCGCGGCTCTCGATCGCCGCCGGGAGCAGTTGGCGCAGGGTCTGCACGCCGTGCAGCAGCCCGGCCGGCCCGGCCGCGGCGATCCGCACCCCGCTCCGGGTCACGTCGAGGCGGTAGCCCTCCGGCCCGAGCGTGTCGTCGTCGAGCAGCGCCAGCGCGATGCCGCCGGCCGCCTCCGGGCGCGCGGTGTCGGTGACCGGCAGTGGATACCCGGTGGCCGGGCGCAGCAGCGCGGCCAACTGTTCGGCGACGGCCAGCGCCGCGGGGTCGCCGCTGACGCGAATCACCGTGTCGGGGGTCAGCACGTGGTCGGCGTCGGGGTCGGGTCGGACCTGCTCGGGCGCCGGCACGACGTCGCCGAGGCGGACCGGGGCGGCCGGGGCGAGCAGGTCGCCGGCGGCACGCTCGGCGGTACGCGCCAACTCGGCGGCGTCGCTTTCGGCGGTCCGCGCCAGTTCGCCGACGGGACGTTCGGCGGCGCCCGTCAGCTCGGCGGCGTCGCCTTCGGCGGCGCACGCCAGCTCGCCGGCGGCCGGCTCGCGCAGCGGCAGTCGGTCCGGCTCGGCGGCGGCCGGCGGGCGCGGGTCGGCGGCGGAGGGGAGGGTCGACACGGCGGCGGCTCCGGGGGGTGTATTTGCGGCGGTTATGGCAAAGGTGAAGTTCACCGAAACGCGTGCCGTCAAGGGTACGGCGGAACGCCGGATTGCGTGATCGTGCGCGTGGAAGCGTTCCCAAAAACCGGTACGAACGCGGATAGTCGTGATAGCTGTGCCTATTGTCACCGAACGGTCCCAGGTCACTCGATGTTCGCTTAACCTTCGCCCACCGATCGGCGTGGATCGTGGATTACCGGCGGTCCACCCGGGGGTATGTGAGCAACTGAACCTTCGTTAAGTGTCGGACCGGCGCGCGTGGGAGGCTCTGGTGGCAGCGCAAGAGACGGCGGAACACAAGTACGTCTACGACTTCGCCGAGGGCAACAAGGACCTGAAGGACCTGCTCGGCGGCAAAGGGGCCAACCTGGCCGAGATGACCAACCTCGGCCTTCCGGTTCCCCCCGGCTTCACCATCACCACCGAGGCCTGCAAGGCGTATCTCGCCACCGGTGAGGAGCCCGCCGGGCTCGCCGACCAGATCGCCGCTCACCTGCGGTCGCTGGAACGGGAGATGGGCCGGCCGCTCGGCGACCCGGACGACCCCCTGCTGGTGTCCGTCCGGTCCGGCGCCAAGTTCTCCATGCCCGGCATGATGGAGACCGTCCTGAACGTGGGGCTGAACGACCGCAGCGTCGTCGGACTCGCGCGACAGGCGGGCGCCTCGGCCGACCGGGCCGGCTCCGACGGCGCGGACCGCTTCGCCTGGGACTCCTACCGGCGGCTGATCCAGATGTTCGGCAAGACCGTCTGCGAGGTCCCGGGCGAGGAGTTCGAGCACGCGCTGGACGACGCCAAGCGCGCCAAGGGCACCACCAACGACCTGGATCTCGACGCCGACGACCTGCGCGGGCTGGTCGACGCGTACAAGAGGATCTTCCTCAAGCACACCGGGCGGGACTTCCCGCAGGACCCGCGGGAACAGCTCGACCTGGCGATCCGGGCGGTCTTCGAGTCGTGGAACGCCGAGCGGGCCGTGGTCTACCGTCGCCAGGAGCGGATCCCGGCCGAACTCGGCACGGCGGTCAACGTGGTGGCGATGGTCTTCGGCAACCTCGGCCCGGACTCCGGCACCGGCGTCGCCTTCACCCGGGACCCGGCCAGCGGCTCGCAGGGCATCTACGGCGACTACCTGGCCAACGCGCAGGGCGAGGACGTGGTCGCCGGCATCCGCAACACCGTGCCGCTGCAGGAGCTGGAGCGGATCGACAAGACGTCGTACGACGAGCTGCTCAGCTACATGGCCCGGCTGGAGGAGCACTACAAGGACCTCTGCGACATCGAGTTCACCATCGAGCGGGGCAAGCTCTGGATGCTCCAGACCCGGGTCGGGAAGCGCACCGCGGCGGCGGCCTTCGTCATCGCCGGCCAGCTCGTCGACGAGGGCCTGATCGACCTCGACGAGGCGCTTCACCGGGTGAACGGCGCGCAGCTCGCCCAGCTGATGTTCCCGCGGTTCCGGCTCGACCACGAGTTCGAGCCGGTGGCCAAGGGCATCGGCGCCTCGCCGGGCGCGGCGTCGGGCAAGGTGGTCTTCAGCTCCGACCGGGCGGTCGAGCTGGCCGCCGAGGGGGAGTCGGTGATCCTGGTGCGCCGGGAGACCAACCCCGACGACCTGAACGGCATGATCGCGGCCAAGGGCATCCTCACCTCCCGGGGCGGCAAGACCAGCCACGCCGCGGTGGTGGCCCGGGGAATGGGCAAGACCTGCGTCTCCGGCGCGGACGAGCTGGACGTCAACGTGCCGCAGCGGAAGTTCACCGTCGCCGGGCGGACCGTCACCGAAGGCGACGTCGTCTCCATCGACGGCACCACCGGCAAGGTCTACCTCGGCGAGGTGCCGGTCATGCCGTCCGAGGTGGTGCAGTACTTCGAGGGCACCCTCGACGCGGAGCGGACCGACGACGCGCTCGTCCGGGCCGTACACCGGATCATGACGCACGCCGACCAGCGGCGGCGGCTGGCGGTCCGGACGAACGCCGACACGGCGGACGACGCGGCCCGGGCCCGGCGCTTCGGCGCCGGTGGCATCGGCCTGTGCCGCACCGAGCACATGTTCCTCGGCGACCGGCGGGAGCTGGTCGAACACCTGATCCTGGCCCGCACGGACGCCGAGCGGGAGGCGGCGCTCGGGGCGCTGCTGCCGATGCAGCGAGCCGACTTCGTGGAGATCTTCCGGGCGATGGACGGTCTCCCGGTGACCGTCCGGCTGATCGACCCGCCGCTGCACGAGTTCCTGCCTCCGTTGGAACAGCTCGCGGTCAACGTGGCGGTCGCCCAGGAGCGCGGCGAGGACGTGGCCAAGGAGGAGGCGCTGCTCGCCGCGGTGCGCCGGATGCACGAGCAGAACCCGATGCTCGGGCTGCGCGGCGTCCGCCTCGGCCTGGTCATCCCCGGCCTGTTCGCGATGCAGGTCCGGGCGATCGCGGAGGCGGCCGTCGAGTGCGCCCGCGCCGGCGTGGCGGCCAAGCCGGAGATCATGGTGCCGCTGGTCGGGGCCGTGCAGGAGCTGGAGACCGTCCGCGCCGAGGCCGAGAAGATCATCGCCGAGGTGGTCGGTGACAGCGGGGTCGAGGTGCTGATCGGCACGATGATCGAGGTGCCGCGGGCGGCGCTGACCGCCGGGCAGATCGCCGAGGCGGCCGAGTTCTTCTCCTTCGGCACCAACGACCTCACCCAGATGGGCTGGGGCTTCTCCCGGGACGACGTGGAGGGCGCGTTCTTCTGGCGCTACCTGGAGCTGGGGATCTTCGGCATCTCGCCGTTCGAGTCGATCGACCGGGAGGGTGTCGGCCGGCTGGTCCGGATCGCCGCCGAGGAGGGCCGGGCGGCCCGGCCCGGGCTGAAGCTCGGCGTCTGCGGCGAGCACGGCGGCGACCCGGACTCCGTGCACTTCTTCCACTCCGTCGGGCTGGACTACGTGTCCTGCTCGCCGTTCCGGGTGCCGGTGGCCCGGCTGGAGGCGGGTCGGGCGGCGGTGGAGACGGCCGGCTCGGACAGCCGCTGAGCGATCCGGACGTGGCGGGGCAGGCCTGGCGGCCCCGCCGCGTCCGCGGGCGTCGCGCCCCGCCCGCCGCGCCGGGTGTGGGCTGCCCTCGCTCCGCGCGCCGCGCCGGGTGGCGGCTGTTCTCGCCCGGCGCGCCGCGCCGCGCGTACCGGCGTAACCTTGGCTGGCTCGTAACCCGTCGATGCGGAAGGGTGGCTGCATGACCAGCGTCTGGGAGAACCTGACCGTCGACGCCCACGATCCGGCCCGGCTGGCCCGCTGGTGGGCCGAGGCCCTCGGCTACCAGGTGGTCAACGAGCGGCCGAACGAGGTGGAGATCCGTCAGTCGGCGGACCGGCTCCCCGGCATCGTCTTCGTGCCGGTCACCGAGCCCAAGGAGACCAAGAACCGGCTGCACATCGACCTGCGCCCCAGTGACCAGGAGGCCGAGGTCGAGCGGCTGGTCGACATGGGCGCCCGGCACGTCGACATCGGCCAGGGCGACGTCGGTTGGACGGTGCTCGCCGACCCGGAGGGCAACGAATTCTGCGTGCTCCGGCAACGGAGTTAGGGCCGGTGTCCACGTCCCTGGCCGGCCCGCGGCGGGCCCGGACGACACAGACCCTGGGTCGGTGACCGGTTGAGCGGTCAGCCGTCCGGTGTCGCGCCGGACGTGGAACGGCGGGTCGCGGAGCCGCCGAAGGACACCGGGTACGGCCGTTCCCCGTACGAGCGGGACCGCGCCCGGGTGCTGCACTCCGCGGCGTTCCGCCGGCTTGCCGCGAAGACACAGGTGCACACCGCCGGCACCGACGACTTCCTGCGGACCCGGCTGACCCACTCGCTGGAGGTCGCCCAGATCGCCCGGGAGATGGGCGCGCGGCTGGGCTGCGACCCGGACGTGGTGGACGTCGCCGGGCTGGCCCACGACCTCGGCCACCCGCCGTTCGGGCACAACGGCGAGGCCGCTCTCGACCTGCTCGCCAGCCCGTGCGGCGGCTTCGAGGGCAACGCCCAGACGCTGCGGGTGCTGGCCCGGCTGGAGGCGAAGGTGGTCGCCCCGGACGGCTCCTCCGCCGGGCTGAACCTCACCCGCGCCTCGCTCGACGCGGTCGGCAAGTACCCGTGGCGGCGCCGTCCCGGGCAGCGCAAGTTCGGGGTGTACGCGGACGACGCCGAGGTGTTCGGCTGGATCCGGGCGGGCGCGCCCCCGGGCGACCGGCGCTGCCTGGAGGCGCAGGTGATGGACTGGGCCGACGACGTGGCGTACTCGGTGCACGACGTCGAGGACGGCATCCACGGCGGGTACGTGCGGCTCCGCCCGCTGCTCGACGACGCCGACGAACGGGCCGCGCTCTGCGCCGACGTGGCGGCCACCTACTCCGGCGAGTCCCCGGCCGACCTCGGTGCGGTGCTGGTCGACCTGCTCGCCGACCCGGTGCTCGCCCCGCTGGCCGGTTACGACGGCAGCCACCGGGCGCAGGCGGCGCTCAAGGCCACCACCAGCGTGCTGACCGGCCGCTTCGTCTCCGCCGCGGTGGCCGCCACGCAGGAGCGGTTCGGCCCCGGCCCGCACCGCCGGTACGGCGCGGACCTGGTGGTGCCCAGGCCGGTGCGGGCGCGCTGCGCGCTGCTGAAGGGCATCGCGCTGCGCTATGTGATGCGACGCGCGGGCGCCGGGGAGCGGTACGAACGGCAGCGCCAGATCCTCGCCGAGCTGGTGGCCGCCCTGGTCGAGCGGGCACCGGACGGTCTGGACCCGGTGTTCGCCCCGCTGTGGGCGACCGCGCCGGACGACGACGCCCGGCTGCGGGTGGTGATCGACCAGGTCGCCTCGCTGACCGACCCGGCCGCGGTGGCCTGGCACACCCGGCTGGTCCGACACGGCACACCGCCGGTGGGCAGCTCGGCTGGTTAGGGTAGCCTAACCAGCATGACGGAGCGCCGTACGAAGGTGACGTCGGTTCGGGTCCTGCGCACCGAGCGGCCCACCCCGCACCTGATCCGGTTGGTCCTCGGTGGCGAGGACCTGGCCGGCCTGCCGGTGGGCGAGTTCACCGACCACTACATCAAGCTGGTCTTCCCGCCGCCCGGCGTCACCTACCCGACCGCGCCCGACCTCGCCGCGATCCGCCGCGACCTGCCGCGTGAGCAGTGGCCGCGGCTGCGCGCGTACACCGTACGGGCGTGGGACGCGCGCGCGGGGGAGCTGACCGTCGACGTGGTCCACCACGGCGACGAGGGGCTGGCCGGCCCGTGGGCGGCGGCCCTGCGCCCCGGCGACCCCGTGCACTTCGTCGGCCCCGGCGGCGCGTACGCCCCGAGCCCGGAGGCCGACTGGCACCTGCTGGTGGGCGACGAGAGCGCGCTGCCGGCGATCGCCGCGGCGTTGGAGCGGCTGCCGTTCGGCGCCCCGGCCCGGGTGCTGGTCGAGACCAGTGGCCCGGCCGAGGAGCAGTCGCTGCCCAGCCCGGGCGCGGTCGAGCTGACCTGGTTGCACCGGGGTGACCGGCCGGTCGGCCAGGCGCTGGTGGCGGCCGTGCGAGGCCTGGACTTCCCGGCCGGGGCGGTGCACGCGTTCGTGCACGGCGAGGCGACCTTCGTCAAGGAGCTGCGCCGGCTGCTCCGCGTCGAGCGGGGCGTGCCCCGGGACATGCTCTCCATCTCCGGCTACTGGCGTCGCGGCATGGACGACGAGGGCTGGCGGGCCAGCAAGCCCGAGTGGACCCGGCAGGCGGAGGCCGAGGAGTCCGTCGCCGCCTGACCGGCCCGTCCCGGGGTGCGGCGAAGAGTTCGAACCAGGTGGCGTGCCGGTGGCCGGCCTCGTCGACGGGTGGCCGTCGGTCGACGGGCGACGAGCCGGCCGGCCAGTCGATTCCAGCGGGCTCCGTCGCCCCGTCGCCTCCGCATCTGCCCATGCTCACCGCTGCGGATCGGAACCTGGGGCGAAACCGGGCAAGATGTACGCGGTCCGCGCCACACCCCGCGCCCCCGCCCGTACGTCGTCGGTCCGGCAGGGCAGGATGTACGCCGAGGGGGTGCATCCATGGCTGGCCGGATCCGGGACGAGGACATCGCGCTGGTCCGCGAGCGCACCTCGATCGCGGAGGTCATCTCCGACACGGTGACCCTCAAGGCGGCGGGCGGCGGCAACCTCAAGGGGCTCTGCCCGTTCCACGACGAGAAGAGCCCGTCGTTCAACGTCTCGCCGGCCCGCAACGTCTGGTACTGCTTCGGTTGCGGCGCCGGTGGCGACGCCATCAAGTTCCTGATGGACGCCGATCACCTCAGCTTCGTCGAGGCGGTCGAGCGGCTCGCCGCGCGCGCCGGGCTCCAGCTGCGCTACGTCGAGGCCGACAACGCCACCCCCCGGAGCCGCCCGCAGCAGGGGCAACGGCAGCGGCTGGTCGCCGCGCACGCGGCCGCCGTCGAGTTCTACCGGGCCCAGCTCACCACCGCCGGCGCCCGGCCCGCCCGGGAGTTCCTCGCCCAGCGCGGCTTCGACCGGGCGGCCGCCGACCGCTACGGCTGCGGCTTCGCCCCGGACGCCTGGGACCTGCTCACCAAACACCTGCGCCAGCAGGGCTTCACCGCCGACGAGCTGACCACCGCCGGGCTGTCCCGCCCGTCCCGCTCCGGCAGCCTGATCGACCGGTTCCGGCGGCGGCTGATGTGGCCGATCCGGGACATCACCGGCGACGTGATCGGCTTCGGCGCCCGCAAGCTCTTCGACGACGACGACGGCCCGAAGTACCTCAACACCCCCGAGACGCCGATCTACAAGAAGTCGCACGTCCTCTATGGCATCGACCAGGCCAAGCGGGAGATCGCCAAGCAGGGCAAGGTGGTCGTGGTCGAGGGCTACACCGACGTGATGGCCTGCCACATGGCGGACGTGCCGACGGCGGTGGCGACCTGCGGCACGGCGTTCGGCGCGGACCACATCGCCGTGCTCCGACGGGTGCTCTTCGACAGCGACGAACGAGCCGGGGAGATCATCTTCACCTTCGACGGGGACGCCGCCGGGCAGAAGGCCGCGCTCCGCGCCTTCGAGGACGACCAGCGGTTCGTCGGGCGTACCTTCATCGCGGTCAGCCCCGACAACATGGACCCGTGCGAGCTGCGGCTGGCCAAGGGCGACCTGGCGGTCCGCGACCTGGTCGCCCGCCGCGAGCCCCTGGTCGACTTCGCGCTGCGGCACGTGATCAGCCGCTACGACCTGGACACCGTCGACGGCCGGGTGGAGGCCATGCGCCGGGCCGCGCCGCTGGTCGCCAAACTCAAGGATCGCGAGAAGCGTCCGGAGTACGTCCGCAAGCTCGCCGGCGACCTGGGCATGGAGATCGAGCCCGTGCAGCGGGCGGTGCTGGCCGCGGCGTCGGCCCCCGCCGGCCGGGAGGCCTCCGCGCCGGCGCCCCGGCCGGCCGCCGAGCCGAGCGTGGACAGCCCTCAGTCGATGGTCGAGCGGGAGGCGCTGAAGCTCGCTCTCCAGCAGCCGGTGCTGGCCGGGCCGATGTTCGACGCGGTGGAGGCCGCGGAGTACCGGCACCCCGTCCACGTCGCGCTCCGCGAAGCGGTCGCGGCGGCCGGCGGGGCCTCGGCGGCCACCGGCGGCGCGGTGTGGATCGAGTCGGTCCGGGACGCCGCCCAGGACCTCGCTGCCCAGGCCCTCGTCGCCGAGCTGGCCGTCGAGCCGTTGCGGATCGACGGCGACCCGGATCCGCGGTACGTGTCGGTGACCATGGCCCGCCTGCAGTGGGGGTCGGTGACCGGCCGGATCAGGGACCTCAAGTCCCGGATCCAGCGGATCAACCCGGTGAGCAACAAGGACGAGTACTTCGCGCTCTTCGGCGAGCTGCTGTCGTTGGAGCAGCACGCCCGGGCGTTGCGGGAGCAGGCGGCGGGAGGCCTCTGAGATGGGACTGTTCAACCGCAGGCCGAAGCTGCCGCCGGCCGACCGGCCGCCACTGGCGCCCGACGAGCGGGTGCTGGCCTGGGCGGCCTCCGGCAACGGCGAGGGCGACGGCGTGCTGGTGGCCAGCAACCTCGGGCTCTGGCTGCCCGGCCGGGCGCACCGGCTCGGCTGGCACGACCTGCTCAAGGCGGTCTGGTCCGGGCGCGAGCTGACCGTCACCCCGGCGGAGGAGCTCGCCGAGCGGGACGCCTACCGGGTGGTCGCCGACGGCCCCGCGGAGACCTACCTGCTGCTCGATCCGGGCGACCTGCCGCACCAGGTGCGGGCCCGCGTCACCCGCTCCGTGGCGTACACCCAGGAGCACCCGGTGCCCGGCGGCTCCGGCCGGATCGCCGCCCGCCGGGTGCCCGGTGTGGACGGTCTGAGCTGGACGGTCCGCTACGACCCGGGCACTCCGGTGGACGACCCCGAGGTGGTCGCCGAGACCGGCCGGCTGGTCGCCGCCGCCCGGGCGGCGACCGCTCCCGCCGACGTCTGAGGCGGGAGCGGCCGACGACCCGTGGGTCAGCGTGCCCCGAGGTCCTGCAACGCCTTCTCCGCGCCGCGGTGCAGCGGCACCGGGTCGGTGTTGCGGGCGTTGTCGAGGGTGATGCCCTTCGCGGCCGGGTTCGCCTGGGCCAGCGCGTCCTTCTTCTCGAACAGCGTGCGGGTGATGGCGCAGGCGACGTTGGCGTCCAGGTCCTCGCGCACCAGCAGCACGTTCGGCACCACGATGGTCGGGGTGTCGGCCGCCGTGCGGTACGCGTCCTTGCCGATCGTGCCTGCCTGGTAGGCGGGGTTCAGCTCGGCCATCTTCGGCAGCAGCGGCGTGATGTCGAGGAACTTCACCTGGTCGCCGGCCGTGGTGAACAGGTCGGTCACCCCGCCGGTGGGCAGGCCGCCGGACCAGAAGAAGCCGTCGATGCTGCCGTCCTTGACGCCCTCGACCGTCTTGGTGAGGTCGAGCCGCTGCGCCTGGACGTCCTTGGCCGGGTCGAGGCCGGCCGCCTCGAGCAGCCGGTTGGCGATGACCTCGGTGCCCGACTTGGGGGAACCGGTGGAGATCCTCTTGCCCTTCATGTCGGCCACCGAGGCGATGCCGGCGTCGGCCCGCACCACCACCTGGGTGTAGTTGTCGTAGATCCGGGCCAGCGCCTGCACCGGCTGCGCCGAGGTGAAGCTGCCCTTGCCCTGCACCGCGTTGACCGCGGTGTCGAAGAGCGAGAAGGCCACGTCGTACTGGCCGGCGACCAGTTGCTCGACGTTCTGCACCGAGGCGCCGGTCTCGGCGGCCGTGCCGCTCAGCTTGCCGCCGGTGGCGCCGGAGAGCTGACCGGCGAGGGCGTTGCCGACCACGTAGTAGACGCCGGTGGCGTTGCCGGTCGCGATGCCCACCCGGGTGTCCCGGGTCACCTCGCAGGTCACCTCGCTCGCGGTGTCGTCCCGGGCCGCGCCGCCCTGCTTGCCGCCGCAGCCCACCGTGCCCGCCGCGACGAGGGCGAGCACGCCGACGCCCGCGACCAGCCGCATCTTCTTCCCGCTCACTGTCCTACCTCCCTGAGGTCCACCGGTGATCCGGCCCGCGGCCCGCCGGCTCGACCGGCCGATCCGCGTCGTACGAACACCCCCGCCACCGCCAGGGCGGCCAGCCCGACGCCGATCGCCACCGGCACGGGGTCGAGCCAGAGCAGGGTCACGCCGGCGAGCGCGGCGAGCAGCCGTTCCGGCCCGCCGGCGGGGCCCACGCCGGGCAGCCAGCCGCCCGCCGCGACGGCCAGCACGGCGACGCTGAGCGCGACCACCACGGCGGCGACCGCGACCTGTCGCGGGCCCCCGATGCCGAGCAGGCCCAGCCCGGCGGGTGTGATCACGAAGGCGATCGGGGTCAGGTACGCCGGCAGCGCGTAGCGCAGGGTCTGCCACATCGTGGGCACCAGCCGGCCGCCGGTGACCGCGGCGGCGGCGACGGCGGCGAGCGCGGTCGGCGGGGACACCTCGGAGAGCGCCGCGAAGTAGAAGACGAACATCGCGGCGGCCGGGGTCGCGACCCCCAGGTCGATCAGCGCCGGACCGATGATCACCCAACCGATCACGAACGAGGCGGTGACCGGCACGGCGAGACCCAGCAGGCTGAGCGCGACGGCGGCGAGCACCGCGGTGAGCGCCAGCACCAGGGTCGGGTCCGAGGTGACCGCCCGGGCGCCGTCGAGCAGCAGCGCCGCCGCCTGCGGACCGAGGCCGGTCTTGGTGGTGGTCGCGGTGATGATCCCGGCGGCGGCGCACACCGCGGCCACCGCGAGCACCCCGCGTACGCCGGTGACCAGGGCGGTCAGCAGTCGGGCCGGGGTGAGCCGGTTGGCGCGGTCCAGGAAGGACAGCACGGCCGCCAGCGCGGTGGCGAGGACCACCGCCCGGGTCGCCGACATCCCCACGGCGAGCAGCACGATGATGACGAGCAGCGAGGCGAAGTGGTAGCCGAACCGGGCCAGCAGCCGCCACGGCGAGGTGGCGTCGATCGCCACCGGGCGCACGCCGGAGCGCCGTGCGTCGATCTCCACGGAGAGCAGGATGCCGAGGTAGTAGAGGACGGTCGGCACGGTCGCCCAGCCGAGGACCTGGAGGTAGGAGACGCCGAGGTACTCGGCGATGATGAACGCCGCCGCGCCGAGGGTCGGGGGCGAGAGGATCGCGCCGACCCCGGCCGCGGCCAGCATGCCGCCGGCCCGCTCCGCCGGGTAGCCGGCCCGCCGAAGGATCGGCCAGGTGACCGCGCCGATGCTCACGGTGGTGGCCGCTCCGGAACCGGAAACCGTGCCGAGCAGGAATCCGGAGGCGACGGCGGTCCGTCCGGCGGCCGTGCGCGAGCGCCGGAACGCCGCGGTGGACAGCTCCACGAAGAATCGCCCGGCGCCGGAGAGGTCGAGCACCGCTCCGTAGATGGTGAACAGCACGATGTACGAGGCGGCGACGTCGAGCGGGGGGCCGTAGAAGCCGCTGTCGGAGTTGTAGAACGCGTCGACCAGCTGGCTGAAGTCCAGTCCCGCGTGGGCCACCGGCCAGGACTGCGGCAGCAGCCCGCCGTAGTAGCCGTAGCCGAGGAAGAGCAGACAGACCGCGGGCAGGATCCACCCGGTGGTCCGCCGGCACGCCTCGAGCAGAAGCAGGAGCAGGACGGTGCCCATGGCCAGGTCCAGCGGCACGAGCAGGCCCTGCCGGTCGAGGAAGGCGTCGTACCCGCCGCCGCCCGAGCCGAGCGGGAGCGGCAGCACCGGGTAGAGGCAGGCGGCCAGCGCCAGCAGGGCCAGCGCCCAGTCGGTGACGGACGGCCGGCTGCGCGCCGCCGCTGCCGCCTGCCGGCCCTTGTCGCCGGGCCGCTGTCCCTCCTGGACCGTCGACCCGCCAGCAGCGGACCGGCGGGTGCGACGCAGCCGCTCCCGCAACCGCAGGTCGGCCGGGTAGGCGAGGAACACCAGCGGCAGGATGCCCGCGAGGAAGATGATCAGGTAGTACTTGCTGCCCTGCGGCAGCGGCCGGAACACCTGCCAGAGGGCGAGCAGGCCGACCGCCAGCGCCACGCCGGCGACGAGCAGGCCGGCCGGCCCGGTCAGCACCCGGCCCGGCTTCTCGTCCTCGAACTGGGTGGCCAGCTCCGGCACCCCGCCGGGCGCGCCGGGCCGCGCCGCCCGCTCGCCGTCGTCGCGGCCCGGTGCCGGTGCGCCCGCCCGCGTCGGGGCCGGGTCCGGCGCCTCGGCCGAGCCCGCCGGCTCGTCGCCCCCGCGCGGATCGGCCGGTGGCCCGGCGGTGTCGATGGGCTCGTCGGTCGAGGCGTTCGCGCCGCCCGCCGGTCGCGGCGCTGGGGCAACCCCGTCCGGCTCGGCTCCGGTGCCGGTCGAACCGGCCGGGCGCGGCGTCGGCGGCGAACCGTCGGAGGAGCGGATGGTCGACACAGAGGGACGATACACGTCGATGGACTGCCGGCGGGGGCGGCGCGAGGCGCGTAAATGAGGTGGAGCTGTCGGACCCGGTGGCTAGGGTCAGGCGGTGACTACGGCTCAACCACTCATCCAGGCCCGGGGGCTGGTGAAGCGGTTCGGCGACTTCACGGCCGTCGACGGCATCGACGTCGAGGTGCTTCCCGGCGAGGCGTTCGGCTTTCTCGGGCCGAACGGCGCGGGCAAGTCCTCCACCATGCGGATGATCGGCTGCATCTCCCCGCCCACCGGCGGCGAGCTGCGCATCCTCGGCATGGATCCGGTCCGTGACGGGCCGGCGATCCGGGCCCGGCTGGGAGTGTGCCCGCAGCTGGACAACCTGGACCCCGAGCTCACCGTCCGGGAGAACCTGACCACCTACGCGCGCTACTTCGGCATCCCGCGCCGGATCGCCCGGGACCGGGCCACCGAGCTGCTCGACTTCGTCCAGCTGGCCGAGCGGGCCGACAGCAAGGTGGAGCCGCTCTCCGGTGGCATGAAACGGCGACTCACCATCGCCCGGGCGCTGGTCAACGAACCCGACATCGTGCTTCTCGACGAGCCGACGACCGGCCTCGACCCGCAGGCCCGGCACCTGGTCTGGGAGCGGCTGTTCCGGCTCAAGCAGCAGGGCGTCACGCTGGTGCTGACCACCCATTACATGGACGAGGCCGAGCAGCTCTGCGACCGCCTGGTGGTGATGGACAACGGCCGGATCGTCGCCGAGGGCTCGCCCCGTGCGCTGATCGAGCGGCACTCCACCCGCGAGGTGGTGGAGCTGCGGTTCGCCGCCGAGTCGCAGGAGGCGTTCGCCGGCAAGCTCGACGGGCTGGGGGAGCGGGTCGAGGTGCTGCCCGACCGGATCCTGCTCTACGTCGCCGACGGCGACGCGGCGCTGGCCGAGGTGCACGCCCTGGGCCTCGTCCCGGCCAACGTGCTGGTCCGGCGCACCAGCCTCGAGGACGTGTTCCTGCACCTCACCGGCCGCACCCTGGTCGACTGAGTCGCGCTGGGCCGGTCAGCCTGGCCGCGGCCGGAGCGGGAAGTCGATCGTTGACGGACAGGACGCACCTTCCGCGGCGTGTCGAAGTCCCTGAGCCGTCAACGATCGGCGTCGTCTTCATGAGGTGGTCGGCGCGGAAACGGTCGGTCAGGGGGGCGTGTTCCGCGGGGCCGGCTCACTGGGCGAGCAGCGCCCCGACACCGGCGAGCAGCGCCATGGTGGACAGCGCGGCGAGGGCGGCCGCTCGCCGACGGGCGTTCCGGCCGCCGACGAGACGCACGGCGAGAGCGAGTGGGCCGATGGGAAGCATGGCGGGCTCCTTCCGGGTGGTGAGCGCGATCCGGGTGGCGGCGAGGGCGATTCCCGCCGCGACCCGCATCGGCGACAGGCCGAGTTCGGCGGCGCCGCAGACGTCGGCCCGCCACTGTTCGAGATAGCGGCGCCGCAGCGCCGTGTCGGGCAGCAGCGCCGTCGCGCAGCGGACCAGGGCCAGGGCCAGCCGGTTCATCCGGCCTCCCGAGGTCGGAAGGGGCGCGGCGTGACGCCTCGCGCGGTCGCGCGAGCGCAGACCCGGCGGGCCTCCTGAGCACCCTCGACGGTGAGTTCGTACAGCCGTCTCCGGGGACCGCGCCGCTCGGTCTCCACCTCCCAGGAGGAGACCACCCAGCCGTGCTGTTCGAGGCGCTCCAGCAGGGGGTAGACGCTGCCCGACGGCCGCCCGGTGGTCTTGATGACCTCCAGGCCCCAGCGGGGCCGGTCGCTGTCGAGCAGCACCTGGAGCACGTCGACAGTGGCGGCGCCGATGCGTCCGAGTGGTTCCACGGGACTGATCCTACCTATGTAGATTAAGACTGTCCACCGGATCTGACCCGTCACCCCCGGACGACGTGATCCACCACCGGGTCGGTGACCTGGCGGTGTCCGAGTGACCGGGACGCCGCCAGGTCCGCGAAACGGAGTGGATCAAACCGGGGCGGAAACTGCCGCGACACGTACGCCGGCCGGCCATAGGGTGGCTCCGGCCTGTCGTACCCCCGGGGTAGGAAAGGCCGGGGCGGGCGGACGGCGAGTCGGGGGTGGTGGTCGTGGCGGGCGTGGTGCCATCGGTGCGGGAGCGGGCGCGGCCGTCGCTGCCGCGGGTGCCGGCGCTGGCCGTGCTGAACTTCTTCCTGGTCGGCTACCGGCGCACGTGGCGGGCGGGGGTCTTCTCCTCGTTCCTGCTGCCGGTCCTGACCGTGCTCGGGTTCGGCCTCGGTGTCGGCGCCTACATCGACCAGGGCGTCGGCGGGGTGCGCTACCTCGACTGGCTGGTGCCCGGGCTGATCGCCTCGACCGCGCTCCAGGTGGCGATCGGCGAGGCGACCTGGCCGGTGTTCAGCAACTTCCAGTGGATCAAGACCTACTTCGCGCAGAGCGCCGCCCCGCTGCGGGTCGGCGACATCCTGGCCGGCAACCTGCTCTTCGTGCTGGTCCGGGTGCTCACCACCATCGCGGCGTTCCTGGTGGTCACCGGGGTGTTCGGCGCGCTCCGCTCACCCTGGGCGGTGGCCGCGCTGCCGGTGGCGGCGCTGCTCGGCCTGGCCGTCGCCGCGCCGACCTTCGCCTACAGCGCGACGGTGTCCAGCGACAGCTGGCTGGCGATGCTGTTCCGCTTCGCGGTCATCCCGATGACGCTCTTCGCCGGGGTGTTCTTCCCGGTCGAGAGCCTGCCCGCGGCGCTGCGCTGGCTGGCGTACGCCACACCGCTCTGGCACGCGGTCGACCTCTGCCGGGCCGCCACGCTCGGCGTCGCTCCGCAGTGGTCGGTCGCCGGCCACCTGCTCTACCTCGCGGCCTGGGCGTCGGGCGGGTGGCTGCTCGCCCGCCGGGCCTTCGGCCGCCGGCTCGTCGTCTAGGGAGGGGTTCCGTGGTCAGTCTGGTGCTGCCCCGGCTGGTCGACGTGTCGGCCGCGTCGCGCCGGTCGGTCTCGGTGGCCGAGCGCAACGTCGCGGCGCTGAAGTCGGTCTACTGGCTGCTGCTCGTGTCCGGCTTCGTCGAGCCGCTGCTCTACCTGCTCTCGATCGGTGTGGGCGTCGGCGCGCTGGTCGGCGACCTCACGCTGCCCGGTGGTGAGGTGGTCACCTACGCGGCGTTCGTCGCACCGGCGATGCTCGCCTCGTCGGCGATGACCGGGGCGCTCGCCGAGACCACCTTCAACTTCTTCGGAAAGATGAAGTACATGAAGCTGTACGACGGGGTGATCGCCACCCCCGTGCAGCCGTTCGAGATCGCCCTCGGCGAGCTGGGCTGGGCGATGCTCCGGGGCAGCGCCTACTCGGCGGCCTTCCTGGTGGTGATGGCGGCGATGGACCTGACCACGGTCGGGCGGGCGGTGACCGCCTTCCCCGCCGCCGTGCTGGTGGGCTTCGCCTTCGGTGCGCTCGGCATGGCGCTGTCCACGTTCATGCGCAGCTGGCAGGATTTCGACCTCATGGGCTCGGCCCAGTTCACCCTCTTCCTCTTCTCCGGCACGTTCGTCCCCGCGGAGGCCTACCCGGTCGTGCTGCGGTGGGTGGTCGAGGTGACCCCGCTCTATCGGTCGGTGCACCTGATCCGGGGGGTCTCGCTGGGCACCGCCGGGTGGGCCTGGCTGCTCGACGTGCTCTACCTGGTCGCGGTGATGGCGCTGGGTCTCCTGGTGGCTTCGCGCCGGATGGGCCGGTTGCTCTACAGGTAGGTGGTTATCCGTCGTCGTCGTCGGGGCATGTCGAGGGGACACCACCGACGATGAGGAGGGTCGAATGGCCGCGGACGAGTCTTCCGCCCGGCGTGCGGGCGACCGGGACGACAGCGCCGGACCGGCGGCCGAGGGCACCCACGCCGACCGCGACCAGCGCCGTGACCGCGGGCCGGTCGGGCCGGACGAGGGTCCGCAGAGCCCGACCGCGCTGCCCGGCACCGGATGGAAGGCGGCGCTGCGCCGGACGGTGCGGGAGTTCCAGGAGGACAACCTGACCGACTGGGCGGCGGCCCTGACCTACTACGGGGTGCTCTCCATCTTCCCCGGCCTGCTGGTGCTGATCTCGATCCTCGGCCTGCTCGGCTCGGGTGCGACCGAGAGCGTCCGGGACACCGTGAGCCAGGCGATCCCGGAGGGCAACATCCAGCGCATCCTCGAACAGGCGATCGATCAGGCTAAGCAGTCCGGCGGGCTGGCCAGCCTCGCCGCGGTGCTGGGTCTGCTCGCCGCCTTCTGGTCCGCCTCCGGCTACATCGCGGCCTTCATGCGCGCCTCCAACGCCATCTACGACGTGCCCGAGGGGCGGCCGATCTGGAAGACGCTGCCGATCCGGGTCGGGGTGACCGCCGTGATCGGGGTGATGCTGCTGATCAGCGCGGTGATCGTCGTCTTCACCGGCCGCCTGGCCGAGGCGGCCGGTGAGGCGATCGGCCTCGGCTCCACCGCGGTGACGGTCTGGAACATCGCGAAGTGGCCGGTGCTGCTGGTCCTGGTCAGCCTGATGTTCGCCATCCTCTACTGGGCCTCGCCGAACGCCCGGCACGGCGGCTTCCGGTGGGTCAGCCCGGGCGGGGTGCTCGCCGTCGTGGTCTGGCTGGTGGTGTCCGGCCTCTTCGCGCTCTATGTGAGCAACTTCGGCTCGTACAACAAGACGTACGGGACGCTCGCCGGCGTGATCGTGTTCCTGATCTGGCTGTGGTTGACGAACATCGCGATCCTGCTCGGGGCGGAGTTCGACGCCGAGTTGGAGCGCAGCCGGGCCATCGCGGCCGGCCACGCCGCCGACGAGGAGCCGTACGTGGAGTTGCGCGACGACCGCAAGCTCCGCAAGGCCAAGCGTCGCCGAACGGACAGGTGAATTGCCGAACCGATTTCGGGTGCACTGCCTGCCGCCCATTTCACAACAGGCGGCGGGCAGTGCATCTCCATTTAGTGCGACTTGCCTCAGCTGCAGTAATCGAGATCGCACCAGCTGTTGAGGGTGATTTCCTGAAGGTCGTTGACCTTGTGCCAACCCGGGTAGTACCTGTTTCCGACGGTGTCGCTGTAGTAGTAGCCAGCGGGGACCTGGAATCCGTCGGTGTCCCGGAACTCGTAGTAGTAGCTGGAATCCGAACCGGGCCCGGCGCCCGCCGGGAGCCACATCGTCTTGGTGTTGGACGGCCAGTTGCCGGAGATCTTCAGGGAGCGGCCGAGCCGGTTCTTCACCTCGCCGCAGAAGATGCCCGCCGTGCAGTTCCCGAGCGGGGCGATGTCGCCGTCGACGGCCTCCGGCGCAGCTTGCGGCGCGGATGGCGCGACCGCAACAGGAGCGCTGGAGCCCGCGGAGGGTGCCGCCGCCTGGGCCGTGGACGGTGCGAGGACCGCGAGGACCGCTACCGCGGATGCGGCCGCGAGAAAGCGCGTCGTCCGATTCATTGGGTTCCCTTCGTCTCGGGTGTCGTGACCCGCCAGAACGGAAGGTCGCCGCAATGGAACAATTGCGGTGTGCGACTCGCCCCCGTAGCTGTCGTCGTTCGGGACGCTATCGGGGGCGTTGAAGGTTGTCAATCAAACAACTAATGACGTGGCTGGTCTCCGCCGTTAATCCCGCTGGCCGGACCGAGGATCGGATGCCACTCAAGGTGCCGCCGAGGGCCGCGGCCGGCTCGGGCGAGCGGCTCGCGCGCGCCTGATCGGCCGACCCTGGCCCTCCCGTCGGCGTCGGGGGCCTGGGCGGCGGCCCGCCCGGTGCCCCCGGGCGTCGATCGCGGTGTGCCCGTGATCGCGCGTCGGGTGGAGGGGGGCGGCCGCGCGGCCGGTGGCTTCGGCCTCGCTGTCCGCGACGCCGTCGGCGCAACAGGTGATCCAAACGCGGGCACGCGCCGCCACGACACCCCCGTTACCAAAACTTCTGTCTGATTGAGCAAAAGTTAGCGACGGATCAGCTGAAGCCCTGGACATGCGGCGCGGAAGACTCCTACTGTGTCGGACACAACACATCGCCATTGCGTCGATGTGACAGGACCGCGATGCGGAGGTGAGTCCCGGTGCGGACGGAGGACCCGCTGCACGTACGCCTCTTGCGGTTGCTGCGCGACGAGGGTGCGGTGTCCCGGGCTGAGCTGGGCGACCGGCTGCAGATGCCGCGCCCCCGGCTGCTGGCCGAGTTGGAACGGCTGGTGGGGCTGGGTTACGTGGCGGAGGCCGGGTTGGCCGCCTCCCGGGGCGGCCGTCGGTCCACTCTGGTGGAACTCAGCCCGCACCTGCGCTTTGCCGCCGTCGACCTGGGCGCCAGCTCGATCGACGTCGAGGTGGTCAACGGCCGACTGGAGCCGGTCGCGGCGTACGCGGAGCCGGCCGACATCCGCTCCGGGCCGAAGCTCACCCTCCAGCGGGTCAACGAGCTGCTGCACAAAGCCAAGGTGGACGGCGCGTACGAGCGGCTCGACGCGGTCGGCATCGGCGTTCCCGGCCCGGTGAGCTTCCGTGACGGCGTGCCGGTCTCGCCGCCGATCATGCCGGGGTGGGACCGGTTCCCCGTACGCGAGCTGCTCACCCGCGAGCACGGCTGCCCGGCGGTGGTCGACAACGACGTCAACATCATGGCGATCGGCGAGCGGCACGGTGGGGTCGCCCACTCGGTGGACGACTTCCTCTTCGTGAAGATCGGCACCGGCATCGGCTGCGGGATCTATCTGAGCGGCGAGGTCTACCGGGGCACCGACGGGTGCGCCGGCGACATCGGCCACATTCAGGTCGACTCGCACGGTCCGATGTGCTCCTGCGGCAACGTCGGCTGCCTGGAGGCGCTGTTCAGCGGGGCCGCGCTGGCCAAGGACGCGACCGCCGCGGCGCGCAGCGGCCTCTCGCCCGCGCTCGCCGAGCGGCTGGCCGCGAACGGTGTGGTGACCGCGCTGGACGTCGCCGAGGGCGCCGTCGAGGGGGACGTGACCTGCATCCAGCTGATCCGCGACGGTGGACGCCGGGTCGGTGGGGTGCTGGCCGGGCTGGTGAGCTTCACCAACCCGTCGATGATCGTGATCGGCGGCGGGCTGGCCCAGCTCGGGCACATCCTGCTCGCCGAGATCCGCAGCGTGGTCTACCGCCGGTCGCTGCCGTTGGCCACCGGCAATCTGCCTGTCGTCCTCTCCGAACTCGGCCCGCGGGCCGGGGTCGCCGGAGCGGCCGTGCTGGCCAGCGACGTGGCCTTCGGGGAGGCGTCGTGACCGTGTTCCTCGGGGAGGCGTCAAACGAGAGGGGGAGGAGGGCGTGGTGACCGAGCGCGAACCAGGTGAGCCGGTCGGGGGTGTGGACGGCGTGACGCCGGACGCGCCGCTGGTCGAGGCTCCAGCCGACACCGTCGCTGGCGAGGTGGTGCTGCGCCTCAGCGACGTGGTCAAGACCTTCCCGGGCGTCCGCGCGCTGGACGGGGTGCAGCTGGAGGTTCGCGCGGGCGAGGTGCACTGCCTGCTGGGCCAGAACGGCGCCGGCAAGTCGACCCTGATCAAGGTGCTCTCGGGGGTGCACCGGCCGGATTCCGGCCAGGTGGAGTGGCGCGGCGAGCCGGTCACCTTCGCCAACCCGCAGGCCGCGATGCGCGCCGGCATCGCCACCATCTACCAGGAGCTGGACCTGGTCGAGGACCTCTCCGTCGGGGAGAACGCCTTCCTCGGCCACGAGCCGCGCCGGTTCGGCTTCGTCCGCCGCGGCCAGATGGCCCGGCGTACCCGGCAGATCCTCGGCCGGCTCGGCCACGCCGAGATCCCGCCGGGCCGGACGGTCCGGAAGCTTCCCGCCGCCGGCAAGCAGATCGTGAGCATGGCACGCGCCCTCTCCCACGAGGCGCGACTGATCATCATGGACGAGCCGAGCGCGGTGCTGGCCCACGACGAGGTCGGCAACCTGTTCCGGATCATCCGGGAGCTGACCGCGCAGGGCATCGCCGTCATCTACATCTCCCACCGGCTGGAGGAGATCCGCGAGATCGGCGACCGGGTGACCGTCCTCAAGGACGGCCGGACGACCGCGGCGAACCTGCCGGCCCGCGACACCCCGACCCGCGACCTGGTCAGCCGGATGACCGGCCGGACCATCGAGTACGTCTTCCCCGAGCGGCCGGGCACCGAGGAGCGGTCCGACGCCGAGTTGCTGGCGGTCGACGGCCTGAGCCGCGCCGGCGAGTTCGCCGACGTGTCGCTGCGGGTCCGACCCGGGGAGATCGTCGGCATCGCCGGGCTGGTCGGCTCGGGCCGGTCCGAGCTGCTCGAGACCATCTACGGCGCGCGCCGGCCGGAGGTCGGCACGGTGCGGATGGCCGGCCAGGTGCTGCGGCCCGGCAACGTCGGCGCGGCGGTCCGCGCCGGCATGGGGATGGCTCCCGAGGAGCGCAAGAGCCAGGCGCTGCTGCTCGGCGAGCCGATCTACCGCAACGTCACCCTGTCCACCTTCGCCCGGTACGCCCGCGCCGGCTTCACCGACACCGCGAAGGAGCGCGCCGAGGCGGACCGGATCGCCGAGCGCCTGGAGCTGCGCCCCCGCGACGTCCGCCGGCAGGTGCGCACCCTCTCCGGCGGCAACCAGCAGAAGGTGGTGGTCGGGCGCTGGTTGCTCGGCGACACCAAGCTCCTCCTGCTCGACGAGCCGACCCGGGGCGTGGACATCGGTGCCCGGGCCGAGCTGTACCAGGTCATCCGGGCGCTGGCCGCCCAGGGCGTCGGGGTCCTGCTGGTCTCCAGCGAGGTGCCCGAGGTGCTCGGCCTGGCGGACCGGGTGCTGGTGATGCGGGAGGGGCGGGTGGTCCGCGAGGCCCCGGCCGGCGAACTCGACGAGAACACCGTGCTCGACCTCGTCATGGCGGGGTCCCTGATGGAAGGCGCACCGGCATGAGTGACGTGACTCCCACCGCGACGCCGGACCGGGCAGCCCCACTGCCGGCGCAGTCGCCGCCGGTGGATCCGGCGGTGACGGCGGCGGCCAGCGAGAAGGCGACCCCGACCGGCAATCGGCTCTCCTGGTGGCGGGGTGACGGTGGCGACGGCGCCAAGCGCAACCTCGGTCTGATCGGGGTGCTGGTCGCGCTCATCGCGGTAGGGGCGATCACCAAGCCCGACCTCTACGACGATCCGACCTGGGTCTGGAACAACATCCTGGCGATCCTGCAGCTCGCCTCCGTCGTCGGCGTGGTCACGGTTGGCATGACCTTTGTCATCATCGGCGGCGGCATCGACCTCTCGGTCGGCGCGATCGTGGCGCTGGCCGGGGTCTGGTGCACCACGGTGGCCACCCAGAGCTACGGCGCCGGCGGCATGATCTTCACGGCCATCGTGGTCGGCATCTGCGTGGGGCTGGTCAACGGCGTGCTGATCTCGTACGGGCGACTGGTGCCGTTCATCGCGACGCTCGCGATGCTGGTGGCCGCCCGCGGGCTCGCGGCCTCGATCTCCAACAAGCAGACCCAGGTCTCGAGCAGCACCTTCATCAACGACATCGCGGCGCGCAAGGTGCTCGGGATCCCGATCCTCGTCTACATCCTCGGCGCCGTCGTGGTGGCGGGGTGGGTCCTGCTCAACCGGACGACCTTCGGCCGGCGGACCATCGCCGTCGGCGGTAACCCGGAGGCCGCGCGGCTGGCCGGCATCAACGTCCGCCGGCACACCATGCTGCTCTACGCGCTGTCCGGCCTCTGCTGCGGCATCGCCGCCATCATGCTCACCTCCCAGGCCACCTCGGCCCAGGCGGCGATGGCCAACCTCTACGAGTTGGACGCGATCGCCGCCGCGATCATCGGCGGAACCCTGCTCAGCGGCGGCCGCGGCACGATCGTCGGCTCACTGCTCGGCGTGATCATCTTCGCCACGATCACCAACCTCTTCGCCATCAACGGCCTCTCCATCGAGGCGCAGAACATGGTCAAGGGCGGCATTATCGTCGCCGCCGTCCTGGTCCAGCAGTTCCAGTTCAAGTCCGTCACTCGGCTCCTCGCGCGGAACAGGCTCACCACCACAACCTGACGCACCGCACGTTGTCCCTGGCGACGTCGAGATCTTCGACAGTGGCCGGACCTCGCACACCCTCACCAACTGAAACCCGCTCCCAGGAGGTCGTCATGACCCAGCACAGTCGCGACCTGTCGCGCCGTCGGTTGCTGTTCGGCGGTGCCGCCGTCGGTGCCGCCACCCTGCTCACCGCCTGCACCAGCAACGAGACGCCGGCGGCCAGCACCCAGACCAAGGCCGCCGGAGACGGCGCCGGCAACAACGCTCCCGGCAAGAAGGTGGTCATCGGCTTCTCCGCCCCCGCCGCCGACCACGGCTGGATGGGCGCGATCCACGCCAACGCCAAGGCGCAGGCCGCCGCCTACTCCGACGTGGAGCTGAAGGAGGTCGACGGTGGCACGACCTCGGAGGCCCAGCGCTCCACGCTCGGCACGCTGATCGCCCAGAAGCCGGACATCATCGTCGTGCTGCCGCACGACGGCAAGGAGGTCAACGCCGTTGCCCTCCAGGCGATGCAGGCGGGCATCCCGATCGTGAACCTCGACCGGGTGTTCCCCGACGCACTGGCCTCGCGGCTGGTCATCAAGGGTGACAACTACGGTATGGGCGTCTCGGCCGGGCACTTCATCGGTAAGCAGCTGAAGGACAAGGGCGTCACCAACCCGGTGATCGGTGAGATCGCCGGTCTGGAGATCCCGCTGACCGTCGAGCGCAGCGCCGGCTTCGCGGCGGCCCTGGCCACCTACGGGTTCAAGGTGAACAACCGCCGCTCGGCCGAGTTCACCTCCGACAGCGGCCAGCGCGAGGCGGCCCAGCTGCTCCAGGCGCTCCCCAAGATCGACGCCATCTGGAACCACGACGACGACCAGGGCATCGGTGTGCTCGCCGCCATCAAGCAGGCCAACCGCTCCGAGTTCTTCATGGTCGGTGGCGCCGGCTCGAAGCTCGCGATCGAAGCGATCAAGGCCGACAACTCGGTGCTCAAGGCGACCGTCACCTACAACCCGTCGATGGCCTCGTCGGCGATCTCCCTCGCCCGGCTCATCGCGCAGGGCCGGGGCATGGGCGACCTCACGGAGCTGCAGGTGCCCAAGGAAGTGACCCTCGCCTCCGAGACGATCACCAAGGAGAACGCGAGCAACTACGAGAAGCTCGGGTTCTGACACACGGGGGGAGACCCACCTTGTCCACGAGAGACAGAGACCTGCGGGTCGGCATGGTCGGCTACGCGTTCATGGGCGCCGCGCACTCGCAGGCGTGGCGCACCGTGAACCGGGTGTACGACCTGCCGGCGCGGGCCCGGATGTCGCTGATCTGCGGCCGGGACGCCGGGAAGGTGGCCGACGCCGCCGACCGGCTCGGCTGGGAGGCGTACACCACCGATTGGCGTGACCTGATCAGCCGGGACGACATCGACGTGGTCGACGTCTGCACGCCCGGCGACAGCCACGCCGAGATCGCGCTCGCCGCGCTGGCCGCCGGGAAGCATGTGCTGTGCGAGAAGCCGTTGGCCAACACGGTGCAGGAGGCGAGGGCGATGGCCGCCGCGGCGGCCACGGCCCAGGCCGCCGGGGTGCGGTCGATGTGCGGGTTCAACTACCGCCGGGTGCCCGCGGTCACGATGATGCGTCAGCTCATCGCCGAGGGACGGCTCGGGGTGATCCGACACGTCCGCGCGACGTATCTGCAGGACTGGATCGTGGATCCGCAGTTCCCGCTGGTCTGGCGGCTGCAGAAGGACAGGGCGGGCTCGGGTGCGCTCGGTGACATCGGCGCGCACATCATCGACCTCACCCAGTACGTGACCGACCAGCGGATCACCGGGGTCAGCGCGGTGACCGAGACGTTCGTCCGGGAACGGCCGCTGTCGGCCGAGTCCAGCGGGCTGGCGGCCACGGCCGACGGCAACGGTGCGGGCGACGTCTCGGCCGCCGTCGACGGCCACGGCCCGGCCACCGGTCCGGTCACCGTGGACGACGCCGCGATCTTCGTGGCGCGGCTCGACGGTGGTGCGCTGGCCACGTACGAGGCGAGCCGGTTCGCCACCGGTCGCAAGAACGCCCTGCGTGTGGAGATCAACGGCTCGCTGGGCAGCCTGGTGTTCGACCTGGAACGCCTCAACGAGCTGGAGTTCTACGACGCGACGCTACCCACCGCCGAGCAGGGCTTCAGCCGCATCCTGGTGACCGAGGGCGACCACCCGTACATGTCGGCGTGGTGGCCGCCGGGCCACATCATCGGGTACGAGCACTCCTTCACCCACCAGATGCGGGACCTCATCGAGGCGATCGCCACCGGCGCCGACCCGGCGCCGTCCTTCGCCGACGCGTTGCAGGTCCAGCTGGTGCTGGACGCGGTGACCCGTTCGGCGGAGCTCGGTTCCTCGTGGACCGAGGTGGAGCCGGCGCTGACCGCGGTGGCCGTCTGACCGTCGGCCCGGCCGGGCGGATGTCCGGCCGGGCCCCCAGCCCTGACCCGTTCGCGGTGACGGAGATCCCCGCCGACACCGCCCCGAGAAGCTTTCCGGACCGACCGGCGAGGGACCGGCCGCGGTTGCGCCCCGCGGCCGGGACGAGGTCGGGCCCGGAGGGCGTGCAGCCGGGCCCGCGGCCCGGTGGCGCACGAGCAGGACGGCCGTCCGGTGCGGCCGGACCGGGATTCCCCGGCCGCACCGGAGGGCCGCCACCACCTCGACGATCCGGAGGAGCAGATGGCACCGCCCGCCTCTCGCGCGACCGTCACCGACCAGATCCGCCGACCCGCGGCGGACCGCGACTGCTGAGACGTCCGGCCGGGGCGTGCCACGCTCCGGCGTACCGGATGCGGGGGAGGCAGGGTCGAGACGCCGACCGACCCTGCCTGCCAGCCTCGTCCGCTCGGACCGCGTCGGGAGCCGGTCCGGCGCCGTCGCCGCCGACTTCGACGCCGGACCGTCCTCGGCACGGGACGGGCGGACGGGGCCCATCCGAACACATCCATGTTTTCGGGACCATCTATATCTTTCGGAATCAAATTCTGATATCAAGATAATTCGATGCACAACGGTCCTCCTGACCGGGGAAGGGGCGCCATGCGTACGGGTGTCTGGCTGGTGGGGGCGCGTGGTTCGGTCGCGACCACCAGCATCGTCGGAGGGCTCGCGCTGCGAGCCGGCCTCGCCGGGCCGACCGGCTGCGTCACCGAACTGCCCCAGCTGCGCGGCCCCGCCCTGCCGGCCTTCGCCGACCTGGTCTTCGGCGGCCACGACGTGGTCACCACCCCGCTCTGCAAGCGGGCCGAGGCGCTCGCCGCCAGCGGGGTGCTGCCCGGCCGGCTGGTCGCCGCCCTCCCCGACGAGCTCGCCGCGGTCGAGGACGAGCTGCGTCCCGCGCCGACCGGGGCGAGCCAGGCCGACCGGGCGGCCGCCACCGTCCGGGACCTCACCGACTTCCGCGAGCGACACCGGCTCGACCGGGTGGTCGTGGTCAACGTCTCGGCCACCGAGCCCGCCGCCCGACCGCACCCCGGGCACGCCGATCCGGCCGCCCTGCGCGATGCCCTGGCCGGCCCGGACGAGGTGCTGCCGGCCAGTTCGCTCTACGCGTTCGCGGCGCTGACGGCCGGCTGCCCGTACGTCGACTTCACCCCGTCCACCGGGGCCCGGCTGCCGGCGCTGCACACGCTCGCGGTCGAGCGCGGGCTGCCTTACGCCGGGCACGACGGCAAGACCGGGGAGACCCTGGTGAAGTCGGTGCTCGCCCCGATGTTCGCGATGCGGCACCTGACCGTGCGCTCCTGGTCCGGGGTCAACCTGCTCGGCGGCGGCGACGGCGCCAACCTGGCCGATCCGGCCGCCAACGCGGCCAAGGTGGAGAGCAAGCAGCGCGTGCTCGGCGAGACGCTCGGCTACGTGCCGCAGGGCGACACCCGGATCGACTTCGTCGAGGAGCTGGGCGACTTCAAGACCGCCTGGGACCTCATCACGTTCTCCGGCTTCCTCGGCACCGGGATGCGGATGGAGTTCACCTGGCACGGTTGCGACTCGGCGCTCGCCGCGCCGCTGGTGCTCGACCTGGCCCGGCTCACGGCCGCCGCGCACGCCGCCGGCCGGGTCGGCCCGCTGGCCGAGCTGGCGTTCTTCTTCAAGGACCCGCTCGGCGCGCCCACCCACTCGCTCGCCGAGCAGTGGACCCGGCTGACGGAGTTCACCCGCCAGCTGCACGCCGGGCGGGAGAGCGCCGATGGCCACGCTGGCTGACCTGGCCGAGCTGGTCCGGGCGCCGGCGGCGCTCTCGGTGCCCGGTGACGTGGTCGCCGGGGCCGCCGCGGCCGGGGCGCTCGACCGGCGTACGCCCGCCCTGGCCGGCGCCTCGGTGCTGCTCTACTGGGCCGGCATGGCCGCCAACGACTGGGCCGACCGGCGCCTGGACGCCGTCGAGCGGCCGGAGCGGCCGATCCCCAGCGGCCGGGTCCAGCCCGCCGCCGCGGTCGGTCTCGCCGCCGGCCTCACCGCCGCCGGGCTCGGGCTGGCCGCCGCCGCGGGCGGCCGGCGGGCGGCGGCGGTCGCGGTGCCGCTGGCCGCGGCCGTCTGGGGCTACGACCTGAGGGCGAAGAACACCGCCGCCGGCCCGGCCGTGATGGCCGCCTGCCGAGGGCTGGACGTGCTGCTCGGCGCCACCGGCGGGCGGCTGGCCCGCGCCCTGCCGGCGGCGTTGACCGTGGCCGCGCACACCTGGACGGTCACCGCGCTCTCCCGTCGGGAGGTCAGCGGCACCGACGCCACGCTGCCGCTGGGCACCCTCGCCGGCACCGCGCTGGTCGCCGCGAGCGCCGCCGCCGTACCCCGCCGGCACCCGCGTCGGGCGATTCCGCACCGGGGCCCGGACGATGCCGGCGCCCACCCCGCCCAGGACCGTGCCGCGGCCCGTCGGGATCCGGGCCGCGGCACGCCACGGCGGATCTCCGCCTGGGACGCCGGCGCGGCGGCCCCGTCCCGGTCCCGCCGCGGAGCCCTCGCCGCCGCGCTGCCCGCGGCGCTGGCCGCCTGGTACGCGGCCGGCTACGGCGCCGCGCAGGCCCGGGTGGTCGCCGAGCCGACCGCGGGCCGGGTGCGGGCCGCGGTCGGCGCCGGGATCACCGGGTTGCCCGCTCTGCAGGGCGCGCTGACCGCGCGCGGCGGCGCCGGGCTGCTGGGGCTCGCGGTCGCCGCGGCGGCGCCGCTGGGTCGCCGGCTCGCCCGGAAGGTGTCGCCGACATGACCGCGCCCCGCCTCGGCTACGGCACCAACGGGTTCGCCAACCACCGGCTGGACGACGCGCTCGCCGTGCTCGCCGACCTCGGCTACGTCGGGGTGGCGCTCACCCTGGACCACGACCACCTCGATCCGTTCGCGCCGGCCCTGGTGCGGCGGGTGTCCGCCGTCCGCCGCCGGCTGGAGGCCCTCGGCCTCGCGGTGGTCGTCGAGACGGGCGCCCGTTACCTGCTCGACCCGTGGCACAAGCACGCGCCGACCCTGCTGCACGACGACCCCACCCGGCGGATCGAGTTCCTGCGCCGGGCCGTGCGGATCGGCGCCGACCTGGGTGCGGAGGCCGTGTCGTTCTGGGCCGGCGTACGCCCCGAGGCCGTCCCGCCGCGGACCGCCTGGGACCGGCTGGTCGCCGGGTGCGCCACGGTGGTCGACGCGGCCGACCGGGTCGGCGTGCCGCTGGGCTTCGAGCCGGAGCCAGGCATGCTGGTCGAGGACATCGCCGGCTGGCGCCGGTTGCGTACCGGGCTCGACGACCCGGGCTGCTTCGGCATCACCCTCGACATCGGACACTGTCGCTGCCTGGAGCCGTGGTCCGCGCCCCGGTGCGTGCACGAGGTGGCGGAGCACCTGGTCAACGTCCAGATCGACGACATGCGCCGGGGTGTGCACGAACACCTCGAGTTCGGCGAAGGCGAGATCGACTTCCCGCCCGTGCTGCGCGCGCTGGACGACGCCGGCTACCGCGGCCTGGTCGCCGTGGAGTTGCCCCGGCACTCGCACGCCGCGCCCGCCGTGGCGGCCCGGTCGCTGGACTTCCTGCGCGCCGCGGCGGCGGCCGTCGCACCGCCCCTCAGCTCCGCACCCGTCGACGCGTCACCGGCCGGAGAGGCCGCGGTGCGTATGTAGGTGCGGAGCAGGGGGTCCGGGACGTCCCGCGCCGCCGCCGTGGCACCGGCGCAGCGGCGGGCCGGGCAGACCCGGCGGCCATGCGAGATCGTGCCGGCTCCGGTCCGGAGCCGGCGCCGAGGGGAGGCACCATGACACCGGATCAGCTCCGGGCGGCCCTGCGGGGCGTACCCGATCCCGACTGGCTGGACACGGCGCTGCGCGCGGTGGCGACGGAACCGGCGACCATCACCCGGTTCTTCCCGGCCGCCGGCCGGCGCTGCGGCCGCCACGACCTGCCCGCCCTGCCCGGTTGGACCGCCGACGAGGCCGCCCGCGCGCTGCTGCTCACCGCGCTGCCGACCGACCACGCCCGGTACGCCGACGTCCTGTACCAACAGGGCGACGCGGCGGAGCGGCGGGCGGTGCTCAAGGCGCTGCCGCTGCTGCCGGTCGGCACGGCCGGGGTGCCCCTGCTGCACGACGCCATCCGCACCAACGACACCCGGCTGGTCGCCGCGGCCCTCGGCCCGTACGCCCGGCACCTCGACCCGGCCGCCTGGCGGCAGGCGGTGCTGAAGTGCGTGTTCATGGCGGTGCCGCTGGCCGGGGTCGCCGACGTCGACGCCCGTGCCGACGGCGAGCTGGCCGTCATGCTGGCCGGCCTGGCCGCCGAACGACAGGCCGCCGGCCGCACCATGCCCGACGACGCCATCGACCTGCTCGACCGGCTCACCGCCGGCCGGGCGACCATCGCCGGTCCCGCCGGCGGATCCGACCGCGCCGACGCGCGATCCGACCGGCTCAGCGCACAGGAGGCGTGATGCGCATCTTCGACCCGCACATCCACATGACCTCGCGGACGACCGACGACTACGAGCGGATGGCGGCGGCCGGCGTCCGCGCGATCGTGGAGCCGGCGTTCTGGCTGGGGCAGCCGCGCACCAGCGCCGCCTCGTTCACCGACTACTTCGACTCGCTCATCGGCTGGGAGCCGTTCCGCGCCGGGCAGTTCGGCGTCCGGCACCACGCGACGATCGCGCTGAACCCGAAGGAGGCCAACGACCCGCGCTGCCGGAAGGTGCTCGACCTGCTGCCCCGCTACCTCGACAAGGACGGTGTGGTGGCGGTCGGAGAGATCGGCTACGACTCGATGACGCCGGAGGAGGACGAGGCCTTCGCCGCCCAGCTCGCCCTGGCCGTGGCGCACGATCTGCCGGCGCTGGTGCACACCCCGCACCGGGACAAGGCCCGCGGTGTGGAGCGCAGCCTCGCGGTGGTCCGCGAGGCCGGCATCGAACCCGGCCGGGTGGTGGTCGACCACCTCAACGAGGTGACCGTGAAGCTGGTCCGGGACACCGGCTGCTGGCTCGGCTTCTCGATCTACCCGGACACCAAGATGTCGCCGCCGCGGATGGTCGAGCTGCTGCGGGCGTACGGGACCGAGCGGATGCTGGTCAACTCGGCGGCTGACTGGGGCCGGTCGGACCCGCTGCTCACCCGGGCCACCGCGGAGGCGATGCTGCTGGCCGGGTTCAACGACGACGACGTCGACCGGGTGCTCTGGCGCAACCCGGTGGAGTTCTACGGCCAGTCCGGCCGGCTCGACCTCAGCGACCTCGCCGACGCCGCCCCGCCGGCCGGCACCTTCGCCGGCAACTCGATCCTGCGCGGAGGCAGCTGATGCGGCTGCGACATCCGGGAGGCGAGACCGTCCATCTCGGCTACTGCACCAACGTGCACCCGGCCGAGGACCTCGCCGGCATCCTCGCCCAACTGGACACGTACGCGGTCCCCGTCCGGGAGGCGATCGGGGCCGACCTGCTCGGCCTGGGGCTGTGGTTGGCCGCCCCGGTCGCCGCGGAGCTGGCCGGCGACCCGGCAACGCGCCTCGGCCTGCGGTCGGAACTGGACGCCCGGGGGTTGGAGGTGGTCACCCTCAACGGCTTCCCCTACGCGGCCTTCCAGGCCCCGGTGGTCAAGGGTGACGTGTATCACCCCGACTGGACCACCCCGGACCGGCTGGCGTACACCCTCGACCTGGCCCGCGTGCTTGCCGACCTGCTGCCCGACGACGCGGCCCGCGGCTCGATCTCCACCCTGCCGCTGGCCTGGCGGTCGCCCTGGGACGGCGCCCGTGCCGAGGCGTGCCGACGCCGGCTCGACCAACTCTCGGCCGGTCTCGCCGCGGTGGAGCGGGACACCGGCCGGCGGATCCGGGTCGGCTTCGAGCCGGAACCCGGATGCCTGGTGGAGAGCACGAAACAATCCGCCGCGATACTGTCCGGCGTGGACAATGATCGACTCGGCGTCTGTGTGGACCTCGCGCACCTCGCCTGCGCCTGGGAGGACCCGGCGGAGGCCCTCGCGCGGCTGCACGCGGCCGGCCTGCCGGTGGTGAAGGTGCAGGTCTCGGCCGCGCTGGAGGCGGCCGACCCGGCCGCCTCCGCCGAGGCGCTGCGACGCTGGGTCGAGCCCCGGTTCCTGCACCAGACCCGGGGCGCCGGCTGCGCGGGCACCACCGACCCGGCCGACCCGGCGTACGCGGCCGACGACCTGGACGCCGCCCTCGACGCGGCGCTGCCCGGGCCGTGGCGGGTGCACTACCACGTGCCGCTGCACGCCCCGCCCGAGCCGCCGCTGGACTCGACGTTGCCGGTGCTGCGCGCCGCGCTGGCCGCGCTCTACGCCGGCCCGGACGCCGGCTGCGACCACCTGGACGTAGAGACGTACACCTGGGGGGTGCTCCCGGAGGCGCGCCGGCCGCGCACCGACGCGGAGCTGGCCGCCGGGATCGCGGCGGAGCTGGCCTTCGCCCGCCACGAGCTGGCCGCGCTCGGCCTCACGCCACTGGGAAGCGAGGTGCCGGCATGAGCAAGCGGTTGGTGGTGCTGGACGTGGTCGGGCTGACTCCGCGGCTGCTGGCGCACATGCCACGGCTGCGCGCGGTCGCCGACACCGGCTTCCGGGCGGAGTTGGGCACGGTGCTGCCCGCGGTGACCTGTTCGGTGCAGTCGACGTTCCTGACCGGGGAGTTGCCGGCCGGCCACGGGATCGTCGGCAACGGCTGGTACTTCCGGGACCTCGGCGAGGTGCTGCTCTGGCGGCAGCACAACGCGCTGGTCGGCGGGGAGAAGCTGTGGCAGGCGGCACGCCGGGCCGAGCCCGGCTACACGGTGGCCAACGTCTGCTGGTGGTACGCGATGGGCGCGGACGTCGACTGGACGGTCACGCCGCGCCCGGTCTACTACGCGGACGGGCGCAAGGAACCCGACTGCTACACCGATCCGCCGGAGCTGCACGACGCGCTCACCGGGCGGCTGGGCACCTTCCCGCTCTTCACCTACTGGGGGCCGACCGCCGGGCTGCCGTCCTCGGCCTGGATCTGCAAGGCCGCCGAGCAGATCCTCGCCGACCACTCGCCCGACCTTACCCTGGTCTACGTCCCCCACCTCGACTACGACCTGCAACGGTACGGTTCGTCCTCGCCGCAGGCCGCCGCCGCGGCGGCCGCGCTCGACAAGGTGCTCGGCCCGCTGCTGGACGCGGCCCGGGCCCGGGAGGCGACCGTGGTGGCGCTGTCGGAGTACGGCATCACCGACGTCTCCCGGCCGGTCGACGTCAACCGCCTGCTGCGCGCCGAGGGTCTGCTGCGGGTGCACACCCAGGCCGGGATGGAGTACCTCGACCCGTGGACCTCGCGGGCCTTCGCCGTGGCCGACCACCAGGTGGCGCACGTCTACGTGCGGGACCCGGCGGACGTACCGGCGGTGGCGAAGCTCTGCGCCGGCCTGCCCGGCGTGGCCGAGGTGCTGGACGCCGACGGCAAGGCCGCGCACGGGCTGGACCATCCGCGCGCCGGCGAACTGGTGCTGGTGGCCGAGCCGGACGCCTGGTTCACCTACTACTACTGGCTCGACGACGGCCGGGCGCCGGACTTCGCCCGCCTGGTCGAGATCCACCGCAAGCCCGGGTACGACCCGGCCGAACTCTTCTTCGACCCGGCCGCCCCGCTCGCGGCGAAGCGCCGCGCCGCGACGGCCCTGGCCCGCAAGAAGCTCGGCCTGCGATATCTGATGAGCGCGGTCGGGCTGGACGCCGGCGCGCGGGCGGTACGCGGCTCGCACGGCCGACTGCCGGCCGACCCGGCGGACGCCCCGGTGCTGCTCTGCTCGGACCCGGCCGCGGCCCGCGACCGCATCGCCGCGACCGAGGTCAAGGCGCTCCTGCTGGAACTGGCCGGGCTGGCGTCGGCCGGCGCGTCGCCCGGTCCGGCGTCGTCCGGTGCGTCGGCCGGTCCGGCGTCGTCCGGCGCGACGACCGGCCCGGTGGCGTCCGGTGCGGGGGAGGCGTCGTGACGGTCACCGTGGCGCCCACCGACGCGAGCGGGCTGCGGGCCCGCTTCGACGCCGAGCTGGCCGCGTTCCTCGACCGGCAGGGGCCGGAGTGGCCGGACGGCGCGCCGCGCGGGGTCTTCACCGCGTTGCAGCGGTTCGTGCTGGCCGGTGGCAAGCGACTGCGGCCGCTGTTCTGCTACTGGGGCTGGCGGGGTGCCGGTGGTGACGACGGCTCCCCGATCGTGGTGGCCGCGGCCGCGCTCGAGCTGTTCCACGCGTTCGCCCTGATCCACGACGACATCCTCGACGGCAGCGACCGCCGCCGGGGCGAGCCGTCCGTGCACCGCCTCTTCGCCGACCTGCACGCCCGCTCGTCCTGGCGGGGCGATCCCGAGGCGTACGGCCGCAACACGGCGCTGCTCTGCGGTGACCTCTGCGCCGCCTGGTCGGACCAGATGTTCCACGAGTGCGGGCTCACCACCGAGCAGGTGCACCGGGGGTACGCGATGTTCGCCCTGATGCGCACCGAGGTGATCGCCGGGGAGTACCTGGACCTGGTCTCCGGCGTCGGGGATGGTTCGGTGGCCAGCGCGTTGACCGTAATCCGGATGAAGGCGGCCCGCTACACCGTCACCCGGCCGCTGCAGATCGGCGCGGCGCTGGCCGGCGGGTCGCCGGAGCTGATCGAGACGCTGGCGGAGTTCGGCGACCCGCTCGGCGACGCGTTCCAGCTGCGCGACGACGTGCTCGGTGTCTTCGGCGACCCGGCGGTCACCGGGAAGTCGGTCCTGGACGACCTGCGGGAGGGCAAGCCCACGGTGATGATGGCGCTGGCCCGCAGCTCCGCCGACCGGACGCAGACCGCCCGGCTGCGGGAGCTCTTCGGCAACCCCGACCTGGACGCCGACGGCGCCGCCGAGTTGCGCGCGATCATCGAGGGCACCGGCGCGCGGGAGCGGATCGAGCAGATGATCCGGGTCCGGACCGAGGGGGCGTTGGCCGCGCTGGAGAGCGCGCCGGTGGACGACGCGACCCGTGCGGCGCTGGTCGGTCTCGCCGGGCAGGCGATCGACCGGCGCTCCTGACCGGCTCCCGCGTGGGACTTTTGACCGATCCAGCGAAAGTCGGGGCTGGATCGGCAGAAGGTATAGACACATCGACATCCGCAATTTAATGTCGTGGCCAATACCACACTGTTTCGTCGAGGTGAACCGGCGGCGCGGGAACCCATCGACTGGTGACCTCCGAGCACGTGGCTCCACCGACCGGTGGTCACGGCCGGCCGGATCGGCACCCCGGCGGGCCTTCCGCAACCCCGCTACGGCATCCGGCGCGTCGGCGCGCGCCCCGCCCTGGCAGTCACTCGTCAGGAAGGGACAGCTCCATATGTCCACAGTGGACAAATTCCACCACCGCCCCCGACGATGGTTCACCGCCGGCTCGGCGCTGCTGCTCGTCGCGGCGGCCGGCACGGTCTCGCTCGGCGCCGGCCCGGCCGCGCTCGGCGGCCCCACCCCGGCCCAGGCGCACCCGATCAACGCCACCGACTTCCAGCAGGTCGAACTCGCCCGCGGCGTCGCCGAGATGGGCGAGCCTATGTCGCTGGCCGTGCTGCCCGACCGTTCGGTGCTGCACACCGCGCGCAACGGCACCCTCCGCCGCACCGACGCGAACGGCACCACCTCGGTGATCGGAACACTCCCGGTCTACACCCACGACGAGGAGGGCCTGCAGGGCGTCGGGGTGGACCCGAACTTCGCCACCAACCGGCACGTCTTCCTCTACTACGCCCCGCCGCTGTCCACCCCCGCCGGGGACGCGCCGGCCACCGGCAGCGACTTCTCCGCCTGGCGGGGCGTCAACCGGCTGTCCCGGTTCACCCTCAACGCCGACTTCACCCTCAACCAGGCCAGCAAGGTCGACGTGCTGGACGTGCCCGCCGACCGGGGCCTCTGCTGCCACGTCGGCGGTGACATCGACTTCGACGCCGCGGGCAACCTCTACCTCTCCACCGGCGACGACACCAACCCGTTCGACTCCGCGGGCTACGCGCCGATCGACGAGCGGACCAACCGCAACCCCGGCTACGACGCGCAGCGCAGCGCCGGCAACACCAACGACCTGCGTGGCAAGATCCTCCGGATCAAGGTCAACGCGAACGGGACGTACTCCGTCCCGGCCGGCAACCTCTTCGCCGCCGGCACGGCCGGGACCCGGCCGGAGATCTACGCGATGGGCTTCCGCAACCCGTTCCGGATGAGCGTGGACAAGGCCACCGGCATCGTCTACGTCGGTGACTACGGGCCGGACGCCGGCTCCACCAGCGCCACCCGTGGGCCATCCGGCCAGGTCGAGTTCAACCGGGTCACCGGGCCCGGCAACTACGGCTGGCCGTACTGCACCGGGACGAACACCAGCTCCGAGACGTACAACGAGTGGAACTTCGCCACCAACGCCACCGGCCCGAAGTTCAACTGCACCGGCGGGCCGACGAACAACTCGTTCCGCAACACCGGCCTGTCCACCCTGCCGGCCGCGAAGGCGTCCTGGATCCGGTACGGCGGCGACGCCGGCACCCCGCCCGCGTTCGGTGGCGGCTCCGAGTCCCCGATGGGCGGCCCGGTGTACCGGTACAACGCCTCCTCGCCGTCGACGGTGAAGTTCCCGCAGTCCTTCGACGGGTTGTTCTTCGCCACCGAGTTCGGCCGGGGCTGGATCAAGCCGATCCACGTCAACGCCGACGGCTCGCCGGGCACCATCGACAGCTTCCCCTGGACGGGCAAGCAGGTGATGGACTCGGCCTTCGGCCCGGACGGGGCGTACTACGTGCTCGATTACGGCACCGGATACTTCAACGGCGACGCCAACTCGGCGCTTTACCGGTTCGAGTACATCGGCGGGGGCAACCGCGCGCCGACGGCCGTGGCCAGCGCCAACCGGACCTCGGGCGCCGCGCCGCTGAGCGTGACGTTCTCCTCGGCCGGCTCGTCCGACCCGGAGGGCGGGGCCCTGACGTACGCCTGGACCTTCGGCGACGGCACCAGCTCCACGGCGGCCAACCCGACGAAGACCTACACCACCAACGGGAACTACACCGCCACGCTGACCGTCCGCGACCCGCAGGGCGCCACCGGCAGCGCCAACGTGTTGATCAGCGTGGGCAACACCGCGCCCACGGTGACGATCAACGCGCCCGGCAACGGCAAGCTGTTCTCCTTCGGCGACACGGTGCCGTTCAACATCACGGTGACCGATCCCGAGGACGGCGCGATCGACTGCGGCAAGGTCAAGATGACCTACGTGCTCGGGCACGACCAGCACGGCCACCAGATCACCTCGCAGACCGGCTGCTCCGGCTCGATCACCATCCCGGTCGACGGCGAGCACGACTACGCGGCGAACATCTTCGCCATCTTCGACGCCGAGTACACCGACGCCGGCGGGCTCACCACGCACACCCAGCACACCCTCCAGCCCCGCCACCGGCAGGCCGAGCATTTCAAGACCTCGTCGGGCATCAACACGTTCGACAAGGCGGCCGCCGAGGGCGGCAAGACCGTCGGCGACATCAACAACGGGGACTGGATCGCCTTCCAGCCGTACCAGGTCGGCAACGTCACGTCGTTCACCGCCCGGGTCTCCTCGGCCGGCGCCGGCGGCACGCTCCAACTGCGGGCCGGCTCCGCCACCGGCGCCGTGATCGGGTCGGCCACCGTTCCGGTCACCGGTGGCTGGGACACGTTCACGACGGTGACCGGGACGGTCACCAGTCCGCCCGCCGGCACGACGACGCTCTACCTGACCTTCGCCGGGTCGGGCACCGGGGCGCTCTACGACGTGGACACGTTCACCCTGAACACCGGCACCTCCAGCGGCGGCGCCGGCCCGATCCGGGGTCTGGCCAACAAGTGCCTGGACGTCCGCAACGGCGGCACCGCCGACGGTACGCAGATCCAGCTCTACACCTGCAACGGCAGTGCCTCGCAGAGTTGGACCGTGACGCCGAACTCGACGATCCGGGCGTTGGGCAAGTGCCTGGACGTCTCCGGCGGCGGCTCGGCGGACGGCACGAAGATCCAGCTGTGGACGTGCAACGGCACGGGTGCGCAGAACTGGTCGGCGCAGGCCGACGGCACGATCCGCAACCCGCAGTCCGGCAAGTGCCTGGACGTGTCCGGCAACAACTCGGCCGACAGCACGCCGGTGCACCTGTGGACGTGCGTCGCCAACGCGGCCAACCAGAAGTGGACCCTGCCCTGAGTTGAGCGGAGGGGCCGCCGGTTCCGGCGTACCGTCGAGGCGGGTGGCCCCTCCCGACCGACCCTAGGAGAAGCGACATGCGCAGACTCCTGCGACCCGTCCTCGGCGCGGCCACCGCCGTCCTCGCCGTCATCGCCTGCACGACCCCGGCCGCCCCGGCCAGCGCCGCCGACGCCCCGTACGACGTGCTGGTCTTCTCCAAGACCGCCGGCTTCCGGCACGACTCGATCGCGGTCGGCACGCAGGCCATCCGCGACCTCGGCGCGGCGAACAGCTTCACGGTCACCGCGACCGAGGACGCCGCCGCGTTCACCACGGGCAACCTCGCCCAGTACGAGGCCGTCGTCTTCCTCAACACCACCGGCGACGTGCTCAACGCCAGCCAGCAGACCGCGTTCGAGTCGTACATCGGCGCGGGCGGCGGCTACGTCGGCGTGCACGCCGCCGCGGACACCGAGTACGGCTGGTCCTTCTACGGCAACCTGGTCGGCGCGTACTTCGCCTCGCACCCGGCAATCCAGCAGGCCAACATCAAGGTGGAGAACCGGGCGCACGCGGCGAGCGGCCACCTGCCGCAGACCTGGACCCGCACCGACGAGTGGTACAACTACCAGACCAACCCCCGTTCCACCGCCCGGGTGCTGGCCACCCTCGACGAGTCGTCCTACTCGGGCGGCGGGATGGGCGCCGACCACCCGCACTCCTGGTGCAAGACCTACAACGGCGGCCGGGCCTTCTACACCGGTGGCGGGCACACGCAGGCCTCGTACGCCGAGCCGGCCTTCCGGGCCCACCTGCTCGGTGGCATCCGGTACGCGGCCGGCCGGACCAAGGCCGACTGCCGCCCCGAGACCGGCTACACCACCCTCTACAACGGCTCCACCAGCGGCTGGTCGCAGGCCGGGCCGGGCAGCTTCACCAACGCCGACGCCACCCTCACCTCCGTCGGCGGGATGGGCCTGTACTGGTACAGCGCGAAGCAGTTCACCAACTACTCGCTCAAGCTGGACTGGCGGCTCGCCGGCGACGACAACTCCGGCGTCTTCATCGGCTTCCCGCCGTCGAGCGACCCCTGGTCGGCGGTGAACAACGGCTACGAGATCCAGATCGATCCCACCGACGCGGTCGACCGGACCACGGGCGCGGTCTACACCTTCAAGTCGGCCGACATCGCCGCCCGGGACGCCGCGTTGAACCCGGCCGGGGAGTGGAACACCTACGAGCTGCTGGTCGAGGGTGAGCGGCTCCAGGTCTTCCTGAACGGGGTGAAGATCAACGACTTCACCAACACCGACCCGGTCCGCTCGCTCGCCGGGCACATCGGAATCCAGAACCACGGCACCGGCGACGACGCGTCGTTCCGCAACATCCGGATCAAGGAACTCGGCACCACCCCGCCGCCGACCGGGAACGTCACCGTCCAGGCCGAGGCGTTCAGCTCGGCCAACGGGATCAGCGCGGTCGGCAAGACCGGAGCCAACGGCGGGCAGACGATCGGCTACATCGACCCGGGCGACTGGGCGGCGTACAACGGCCTCAACCTGACCGGGACGACGTCGTTCCGGGCGCGGGTCGTGTCCGGCGGGCCGGGCGGCACCCTGCAGGTGCGCACCGGCTCGGCCACCGGCCCCGTCCTCGGCTGGGTGGCGGTGCCCAACACCGGCGGCTGGAACACCTTCGCCGACGTCACCACCACCCTCTCCGGCGTCCCGTCCGGAGCCCAGAACCTCTACCTGACCTTCGCCGGGTCGGGCGGTGGGCTCTTCGACGTGGACGACTTCACCCTGGTGAAGGGGAGTGGCGGCACCGGCACCGGCCCGGTCCGGGGCCTGGGCGGCAAGTGCCTGGACGTCCGCAACAGCGGCACGGCCGACGGTACGCAGATCCAGATCTACACCTGCAACGGCAGTACGGCGCAGACCTGGACGGTGACGCCGAACTCGACGATCCGGGCGTTGGGCAAATGCCTCGACATCTCGGGTGGCGGTTCGGCGGACGGCACGAAGATCCAGTTGTGGACGTGCAACGGCACCGGTGCCCAGAACTGGTCGGCGCAGACCGACGGAATCCTGCGGAACCCGCAGTCGGGCAAGTGCCTGGACGTCTCGGGCAACAACTCGGCCGACGGCACGGTGGTGCACCTCTGGACGTGCATCGCCAACGCGGCCAACCAGAAGTGGACGCTGCCCTGACCCTGGCTCGCCGCCCCTGATCGCGAGGGCCCCGCGCCGACGTTCCCACCGGCGCGGGGCCCTCGTCCTGACCATCGCCGACGGCCCCGGGGGTTAGGCCCCGCCCCTCCGCGCGGTCACCGGCAGCGCTATCGGCCCACCCGCGAAGCGGTCCGAGGCCGGCACATGCCCGCGACCGTTATGACTCAGAGGCATATTTATGGCTCTTGTGATTGATGTGTGGGTCGGGGTCATGGTCGGGGTAGTTCGGGTCGGTGGCCGCCGAGGCTGAGCATGGCCAGGGCGATGAGGGCTTCGGCTGAGTGGAAGCCGAAGGCCATCCGGGTGATCAGGCGGATCTTGGTGTTGACCGACTCGATCCGGCCGTTGGACAGGCCGTGTTCGATGGCGGCGATGATCTGGTCGCGGTGTCGCGTGACGCGTCGTTGCAGGTCGACGAAGACGTCGATGCGGCTGCGTCGGGCCCATCCGATCCACCGGTCGAGGGCTTCGACCGCCGTGGTCGGGCTGGTCCTGGCCAGGGTGAACACCAGCCGTAGGCCCTCTTTCAACGCCCAGGCCCGGTGCAGGCGGGGATGGGTCTTGGCGATCCAGGCGAGTTTGGCCTGCTGGGCGTCGGTGAGGTTGTCGGGGTTCTTCCACAACGCCCAGCGGGTGTTCTTCAGCTCTCGGGCCTCGCCGGTGGCGACACCGCGGCGGCCGGCTCCTCGCCCGGTGGCCTCGTTCCATGCCTGACGGCGAACCCGGTCAACGGCGTCGGTGGCCCAGGCCACCACGTGGAACGGGTCGGCGCAGCGGACCGCGTTCGGGCACCTGCGCCGCACGACCGTCGTGATCCAGTCCGCGCCGTCGGCCGACACGTGCGTGATCTTCGCGGCCCGCTCGGGACCGAGCAGGTCGAAGAACGCCTGTAACGTGGTGGCGCTTCTACCCGGCGCCGCCCACACCAACCGGCCGCTGTCATGGTCCACGACCACGGTCAGATACCGGTGCCCCTTCTTGTAGCTGACCTCGTCGATCCCGATACGACGCAACCCGTCATACCGGTCCTCAAGGCCACCGGTATCGGCCCATACCCGGGCCACGATCGACCCCACCGTGCGCCAACCGACCCGCATCAGCTGCGACACCGCCGACTTCGCCGTGTGCACCGCCAACCACGCCACCGTCGCGTCGAACGCCCGTGTGTGCCCCGCCCCGTGACGCGCCCACGGCACCGCCGCCACGACCACCCCATGCACCCGACAGGACACCCGAGGCGCGTCCGCCTCGATCACCGCCCGCACCGTCCCGAGATCCAACGCCCGCCACCGACGACGCACCCCAGCGTCATAACGGGCACACCGCCGCCGGCAATACGGACACCGCCGCGACGCGCCCTTACGCACCCGCACCCGAGCCACCACCACCGACTCGTCCGGATCGAACTCCACACCCTCCACCACCGCCTGCTCGACCCCGAGCAGCCCAGCCCATACCCTGGCAGAACGCACGCCGTTCTCCCGCCCATCCAGTTCTGACCTCGACAAGCCAGAACCTAGGCAGGACAACGGCGTGCGCCATCAAGGACGCGCCCAACCACCCACAAACACGTCACAAGAGCCATATTTATGCCTCTGAGTCATAACGCTCACCGAGGAGTCAGCTCGGTCGGGGCCCGCCACATTCGTCCGCGTGGGCCCACACGCCAGGCCGTCGCGCCGGGGCGTGCATGGCCTCCGCGCCGGGTCCGTGCGGGGGTGGCCGCGCCGGGATCTCGCGGGGAGGCGGGGCCTTCCGCGCCCGTCCCGGCGGACCTAGAGTTGGGGGCGGCGACCGTGGAGGTGGCCGGTGACCCGGCGGGAGGCGCAACCCGACGGGCCCAGGTGCGTCCCGCACCCACCGGCGTCCCGCCGCGCCGTCGCCGTGCACCGGCTCGACCGGTCACCCTCGCCCCGGTCCGCCCGTACGGAATCCCCATCACAACAGGGGAGAGAAGGACAATGGCGCGACCCATCACGCTCTTCACCGGCCAGTGGGCCGACCTTCCGTTCGACGAGGTCTGTCGGCTCGCCTCCGAGTGGGGCTACGACGGTCTGGAGATCGCCTGCTGGGGCGACCACTTCGAGGTCGACAAGGCGCTGGCCGACGACTCGTACGTCGACCGCAAGCGGGAAACCCTGGCCAAGCACAACCTGAAGGTCTACACGATCTCCAACCACCTGGTCGGGCAGGCCGTCTGCGACCACCCCATCGACGAGCGGCACCAGGACATCCTGCCCGCGCGGATCTGGGGCGACGGCGAGCCGGAGGGCGTACGCCGGCGGGCCGCCGAGGAGATCAAGGACACCGCCCGGGCGGCCGCGAAGCTCGGCGTGAAGACCGTCGTCGGCTTCACCGGCTCGTCGATCTGGCACACCCTGGCGATGTTCCCGCCGGTGCCGCCGTCGATGATCGAGCGCGGCTACCAGGACTTCGCCGACCGGTGGAATCCGATCCTCGACGTCTTCGACGAGGTCGGGGTGCGCTTCGCGCACGAGGTGCACCCGAGCGAGATCGCATACGACTACTGGACCACCAAGCGGACGCTGGAGGCGATCGACCACCGGCCCGCGTTCGGGCTGAACTGGGACCCGTCGCACTTCGTCTGGCAGGAGCTGGACCCGGTCAACTTCATCTTCGACTTCGCCGACCGGATCTACCACGTGGACTGCAAGGACGCCAAGGTGCGCACCGGTGACGGCCGGCGCGGCCGGCTCTCCTCGCACCTGCCCTGGGCGGACCTGCGCCGCGGCTGGGACTTCGTCTCCACCGGCCACGGCGACGTGCCGTGGGAGGACTGCTTCCGGGCGTTGAACGCGATCGGCTACGACGGGCCGATCTCGATCGAGTGGGAGGACGCCGGGATGGACCGGCTGGTCGGCGCTCCGGAGGCCCTCCAGTTCGTCCGCCGGCTCGCCTTCGACGCCCCGACCGCCGCCTTCGACGCGGCGTTCAGCAGCAAGGACTGAGACGACCGGCGACCGGGGGCCGACCACCCTTCGGCCCCCGGTCAGCCGGTGGCGAAGACCTGCTCGCTGACCAGCCGCGCCGCGCCCACCAGACCGGCACGGCCGGCCAGGTCGGAGAGGACGACCGGCATGGTGCCGGTGGCCAGCGGCGCCGACCGGCGGTAAACCACGGAGCGGATCTCGGCGAGCAGGATGTGCCCGAGGCCGTCCGTCGCGCCGCCGATCACGACGATGCCGGGGTTGAAGAAGCTGACCAGGCCGACCAGCACTCGACCGACGCGGCGGGCGGCGTCCCGGACCAGCGTCTGCGCGGCCGGGTCACCGGCGGTCGCCGCGACGGCGACGTCGCGGACGGTCAGCGCGCCGGCCGTGGCCAGCCGGGCGGCCAGCGCGGGGGACCGGCCCGTCCCGGCGGCGGTCAGCGCTGCCCCGACGACCGCGGCGTCACCGCAGTACGCCTCCAGGCAGCCGGTCTCCCCGCAGGCGCAGGGCGGCCCGTCCTCGCCGAGCGGCAGGTGCGCGATGTCGCCCGCGCTGCTGGTGGCACCCCGGTAGAGCGTCCCGCCGAGCACCAGGCCGCAGCCGATGGCCGTGCCGAGCTTGAGGTAGAGGAAGTCGTCGAAGGTCCGGCCGATCCCGGCGTGCTGCTCGCCGAGGGCGAGGACGTTGGCGTCGTTGTCGACCACAGCCGGGCAGCCCAGCTCGGCGGCGATCGCGTCCCGGAGCGGGAACCGCTGCCAGCCGGGCAGGACCGCGGGCGCGGCGGAGGTGCCGCCCTCGACGCCGACCGGCCCGGGCAGGCCGACGCCCACCCCGGTGAGCTCCGACACGCCCAGCTCGGCGCGGAGCTTCTCGACGAGTTCGGCGGCGCGGCCGATCACCGACTCCGGCCCGCTGTGCACGTCCACCGCGTCGCCGGCCTCGGCCAGGATGTTCAGCTCACCGTCGGTCACGGCCACGGAGACCCGGTCGGGCGCCACGACCACGCTGGCGAAGCGCACCCCGCCGGCGAGGCGCAGCAGGGAGGAGCGGCGCCCACCGCGGGAGGCCGCGAGCCCGGCGTTCTCGACCAGCCCGCGCGCGACGAGCCGCTCCACCTCCGTGGTCAGCGTCGACCGGGACAGGCCGAGCGCGTTGCCCAGCTCCACGCGGGACCGGGGACCGTCGTCGCGGAGCAACCGGACCAGCCGTGCCTGCTGTGTGTTCTCCGGCCGGACGAGCACCATCACCACCACCTCCGGCCGGAGTCTTCCACGGCGGTGTTACCGCCTTGTGGCGAGCAGGGGCCGCATCCGGTGACAGCCGCACCGAGGGCCCGGACGGTGCGGTCGTCCCGGACCCTCGGACGCGGTACGGGCCCGACCGCCGCTTGGCGGTCGGGCCCGTACCGGGGTGCGACTAGAGGGTGCTGCTGTTGGTGCCCGAGCCGGACGGCTTGCTGCGCGGCGTGGTGCTGGCCGACGGCGTCGACCCGGAGGTCGAACCGCCCCCGGACGAGCCGGACTTCGCGCCGACGGTCGCCGGGGTGCCGGCGAACGCGTCGTCGGCCGCGGTCAGCTCCTGCTTGTTGCCGTTGCTGCTCAGCTTCTCGCCCAGCTTGGTGTGGCCGAGCCTGTCCTTGCCCTCGCTGTAGAGCCGGTTGGCCTGGGCCTGCGCCACGCCGGCCGCCTCCTGGACGGTCGGGTGGTCAAGCACCTTGCGGCCCCGGACCACCAGCTCCTCGTACTTCTCCCGGCCGGCACGGGCGCCCAGGACGAAGCCCGCAGCCAGCCCGCCAAGAAACATGATCTTTCCGCGCATGGCGGCTCCTTCCGTACCTGACGCGCCGTCGCTCCGTCGGGTGTCCCGCCGGGTGCGACCAACTCGCGCCTGCGTCCTGTCGTCCGCAGCTAACTACCCATCCTGCTCCGGGCTCATACCTGCTTGTGCCGTGATGACGATTTGTCCCAATTGCTGTGTCGGTTGTCGCGTGGCCGCCGCCCGGCCACCGAGCCGCCCGGGTGGGCCCGGTAACCCCCTGGACCAAGACCCCCGGGAATCCTGTACTCTTGTCCCCGTCGCACGGCGTCGGAGAGATCCGCTCGCCGGGCGGTGCGATCCCCTGTAGCTCAATTGGCAGAGCAGCCGGCTGTTAACCGGCAGGTTATTGGTTCGAGTCCAATCGGGGGAGCCACCTCTCCTCGACGCCCGTCGGCCCCTGGCCGCCGGGCGTTCTGCGTTCCCGGCCCTCTCCCGCCGGCGATCTTGCAATTTCCGTCCGGCGAATGGCGCACGACCGGGCAATTGACGGGCGCGAACTGCAAGATCAACGAATGACCCGGGGTGCGGCCGGAGCGGCGCGCGTGATGCGCTGGCGCGACGGGGCACGAATCGGGGTGAGCAGGGCATTTCGGCACATCGGGAGCGGTCGGCCGGCAGGATGTGAGGGTCGGCCCAGGCTTCTCCGGCGTCGATCGGTGCGTCGATTCACGGGTGGGGGCGGATGTCCGGACCGTTGGGCCGCGGCCGGGCCACCCTGATCGCGGTGGCGGTGGTCCTTGCGTGGCTGGTCGTCGGCGCGGTGGCCGGCCCCTACTCGGGACGGCTCGGCGACGTGGCGACCAACGACAACGCCGCCTTCCTGCCCGCCGACGCCGAGGCCACCCGGGCGCAGGAGCTGAGCCGCGGCTTCGTCGACCGGCAGACCACCCCCGCCCTCGTGGTGTACGAACGCCGCAGCGGCCTCACCGACGCCGACAAGCAGCGGGTGGCCGCGGACGCCGGCCGGATCGCGAAGCTGCCCGGCGTGGTCGGGCCGCTGCCCCCACCGATTCCCAGCGCCGACGGTCAGGCGCTCCAGGTGGTGGTGCCGATCGACGACGCCGAGGGAGAGCGGATCGGCACGGTGGTCGACCAGATACGGGACATCACCGGCGGCGGCGCCGACGGGCTGACCGTGGACGTCGCCGGGCCCGCCGGCCTCCTCGCCGACCTGATCGAGGTCTTCTCCGCGATCGACGGCGCGCTGCTGCTCGTCACCCTCGGCGTGGTGCTGGTGATCCTGCTGATCGTCTACCGCAGCCCGGTGCTCTGGCTCTTTCCGCTGCTCGCCGCCGGGATGTCGTACGCCCTGGCGTCGCTCGTCGTCTACCTGCTGGCCGACGCGGACCTGGTCACCCTCAACGGGCAGGCCCAGGGCATCCTCACCGTCCTGGTCTTCGGCGCCGGCACCGACTACGCGCTGCTGCTGATCGCCCGCTACCGCGAGGAGCTGCACCGGCACGAGCGGCCCTGGGCCGCGATGCGGACCGCCTGGAAGGGGGCCGCGCCGGCGATCATCGCGTCCGGCGGCACGGTCATCCTCGGCCTGCTCTGCCTGCTGCTGTCCAGCCTCAACTCCAACCGGGCGCTCGGCCCGGTCGCCGCGACCGGCATCGCCGCCACCCTGCTGGTCATGCTCACCTTCCTGCCGGCCCTGCTGGTGCTCGGCGGCCGGTGGGCGTTCTGGCCACGCTGGCCCCGCAACGACCGGGCCGACCCGCGGGCGGAGCACGGCGTCTGGGCCCGGATCGCGGGCTTCGTGGCCCGCCGGGCCCGCCCGGTCTGGCTGGTCACCGCCGTGCTGCTGGGCCTGCTCGCCCTCGGCCTCACCCAGCTCGGCGTCACCACGCTCGGCCAGTCCGACCTGTTCACCGAGCGCACCGACTCGGTGGCCGGCCAGGAGGTGATCGCCCGGCACTACCCGGCCGGCACCGGCAGCCCGGCGACCATCGTCACCAACCAGCGGACCGCCCGACAGGTCACCGAGGCCGCCCAGGGCGTCCGCGAGGTGGCCGGCGTCCGGCCGGTCACCGCCGACCGGGCCGCCGGAGGGCCGGCCGCACCGCCGCTGGTGGTCGACGGCCGGATCCAGCTGGAGGCCACCCTCGCCGACCCGCCGGACAGCGACGGCGCCGAGCGGGCGGTCCGCGACCTGCGCGCGGCCGTGCACCGCGTGCCCGACGCGGACGCGGTGGTGGGCGGCTTCACCGCGATCAACGTGGACACCACCGAGGCCGCCGAGCGGGACCAGAATGTGATCATCCCGGTGGTGCTCGCCGTCATCGCGGTCATCCTGGCCCTGCTGCTGCGCGCGCTCCTCGCCCCGATCCTGCTGATCGCGACGGTGCTGCTCTCCTTCGCGGCCACCCTCGGGCTCTGCGGGCTGCTGTTCCGGTACGTCTTCGACTTCCCCGGCGTGGACGCGGCCTTCCCGCTGTTCGCCTTCGTCTTCCTGGTCGCCCTCGGCATCGACTACAACATCTTCCTGATGAGCCGGGTGCGGGAGGAGTCGCTTCGGCGCGGCACGCGGGCCGGCGTGCTGGTCGGCCTCGCGGTCACCGGCGGGGTGATCACCTCCGCCGGGATCGTGCTCGCCGCGACGTTCTCCGCGCTCGCCGTCCTCCCGCTGGTGGTGCTGGTCGAACTGGGTACGGCGGTCGCGGTGGGCGTCCTGATCGACACCATCATCGTCCGCTCGCTGCTGGTGCCCGCGCTCGCGTACGACATCGGGCCGAAGGTCTGGTGGCCGGGCCGGCTGGCCCGCACGAACCACGAGGAGGGGCGGCGCGATGCCGGCTGAGACGGACGTGGTCATCATCGGCGGCGGCCTGGCCGGGCTCGCCGCCGCCCGCCGGCTGCACCGGGCCGGCACGCCCTGGCGGCTGTTGGAGGCCGGCGGCCGCCTCGGCGGCCGGGTCGCCACCGACGCGGTCGACGGCTACCTCCTGGACCGGGGCTTCCAGGTGCTCAACACCGCCTACCCCCGGCTCGGCACCCTGCTCGACGTGGACCGGCTGGAGCTCGGCACCTTCACCTCGGGGGTGCTGGTGCGCCGGGACGACCGGCTGGTGCGGCTGGTCAACCCGCTGCGCGAGCCGACCGGCGGGCCGCGCACCGCGCTCGCCGGCGTCGGCTCCCTGCGCGACCGGCTGCGTCTGGCCGGGCTGGCCGCCGGCTGCGCCACCCTGCCCGCCGGACGGCTGCTCGCCGCCCCCGAGACCACCAGCGAGGTCGCGTTGCGGCGGGCCGGCCTCTCCGACGCGATCATCGAGGAGCTGATCCGCCCGTTCCTCTCCGGCGTCTTCATCGACCGGGAGCTGGAGACGTCCAGCCGGGTGCTGGCCATGGTGCTCCGCTCGTTCGCCCGCGGCCGGATCGGCCTGCCGGCCGAGGGGATGGCCGCGCTGCCCCGGGCGATCGCCGCCCCGCTGCCCGCCGACCTGATCGACCTGGACACGCCGGTCGCCGAGGTCGCGCCCGGTCGGGTCCGCACCCAGGCCGGCGACCTCCGCTGCCGGGCCGTCGTGGTCGCCGTGGATCCACCGGCGGCGACCACGCTGCTGCCGGGCCTGCCGACGGTACGCATGCACAGCTACACGACCTACTACCACAGCACCGGGACCGCGCCGCTGGACGAGCCGATCCTGCTGGTCGACGGTGACCGGCGGGAACTCGTCGCGAACACCGTCGTGGTCAGCCACGCCGCACCGACGTACGCGCCGGACGGCCGGCACCTGGTGGCCACCTCGGTGGTCGGCCCGACGCCCCCGCCCGAGCCGACCGTACGCGCGGAGTTGGCCCGCCTCTACGGCCGGTCCACCGCGGACTGGACCCACCTGACGACCGTGCGGGTGCCGGCCGCCCTGCCCGCCGCGCCGCCCCCGCAGGGCCGGCTGCGCAAGCCGGTCGCGCTCGGCGACGGGCTCTTCGTCGCTGGGGACCACCGCGCCAGCCCGTCGATCCAGGGCGCGCTCGCCAGCGGCTGGCGGGCCGCCGGCGCGGTCCTCGCCCAGCTCCGCCTCGGCTGAATGGGGGAGCCGCGTCGACTGATGATCACCTAGGCTCTCCGCCGTGCCCGCACCCCTCGCGCCACCGAACTTCGAGCCGTCCGCGGCGTACCCCGAGGTCACGCCGGTCCGCGACGCGCTCGCCGCCGGCGACTGGCCGGCCCTGCGCGCGCTCCTCGCGCAGCACGACAGCAACGCCCGGACGTTCCTGGTCGGCGTCGCGGCGGAGGCCGAGGGCGTCGAGCCGTTCCTGCGCACGGTGGTCACCGAGGACCCGGACGACGCGCTCGCCGGGACCATGCTCGGCGCGCACCTGATCCGGGCCGGCTGGCGGATCCGCTCGTCCTACCGCGCCCAGTACGTCAGCCGGGAGCAGTTCGCCCAGTTCCACGACCACCTGCGCCGGGCCGAGCAGGTGCTGATCGACGTCACCGCCCGGCACCCCGACGACGCCACCGCCTGGACCCAGCGGATCACCAACTGCCGGGGGCTGGAACTCGGCCAGGCCGAGGCGCGACGGCGGTACGACCGGCTGGCCCAGCACCACCCGCACCACCTGCCGGCGCAGGCCTCGCTGCTGCAACAGTTCTGCCCGAAGTGGAGCGGCACCTGGGAGCGGGCGCACGGCTTCGCCCGGGAGTGCGCCGAGGGGGCGCCGCCCGGGGCGCCCAACGCGGTGCTGGTCGCGGAGGCCCACCTGGAACAGGCCCTGGACGGCGACGGCCTCGAAGCGGCCCGGACCTACCTGCGCAGCCCGCAGGTCCGCCAGGAGATCAACGACGCGGCACACCGTTCCGTCCGGCATCCCGACTTCCGGCACGTCCACGGCTGGGTCTGGGTCCGCAGTCTCTTCGCCATGGCGTTCGTGCTCATCGAGGAGTACGCCGCGGCCGCCGAGCAGTTCCAGGCCCTGGGGCCACTCGGCGACGAGGCGATGTTCGGCTACATCGACGGCGACCACAGCAAGCAGTTCCAGCGGTTCCGTGCCGAGGCGTACCGGAAGGGTGGAGTCGCGTGATCCAGCACCTGGACGTCGACGGGGTGACCACCCTGCTCGCGCCGACCGCCGGCCCGATGCATGCCGGGCTGACCTTCCGGGTCGGCACCGCCGACGAGACGCTGGCCCGCAGCGGCATCACCCACCTGGTGGAACACCTCGCGCTCGCCCCGCTCGGGCTGGCCGACTACCACTTCAACGGCGTCACCGCGCCCATCTTCACCAGCTTCCACATGCAGGGGTCCGAGCAGGACATCGCGGACTTCCTCACCGCCGTCTGCGGAAGCCTGCTGGACCTCCCGCTCGCCCGGATGGAGGTGGAGAAGGAGATCCTCCGGACCGAGTGGAGCAGCCGCGGCACCGCGGCCATCGGCGACCTGGCGCTGTGGCGGCACGGCGCCCGCGACCACGGCCTGAGCAGCTACCCCGAGTTCGGTCTGCCCGCGCTGACCGCCGACGACCTCCGGCAGTGGGTCGCCCGTTGGTTCACCCGGGAGAACGGGGTGCTCTGGATCGCCGGTGACCGGGTGCCCGCCGGGCTGCGGCTGCCGCTGCCGGAGGGGGTCCGCCAGCCGGTCCCGCCGGTGTCGTCGGCGCTGCCGCAGACCCCGGCGTACTTCGTCAACGGGTCGCGGGCGGTGGTGCTCGACGCGGTGGTGCGGCGCCGGACCGCCGCGAACGTCTTCACCGGCGTGCTGGAGCGCGAGCTGTACCGCGCGCTGCGGCAGGAGGGCGGGCTCTCCTACGCCATCCAGACCGGCTACGAGCCTCGCGGGGACGGGCACGTGACCCTCCGCGCGCTCGCCGACGCGCTGCCCGAGAAGCAGGACGCCGTGCTCGGCGGCTTCGTCGACGTCCTCGCCAAGCTGCGGGTCGGTCGGTTCGACCAGGCCGACCTGGACGCCACCGTGGCCAAGCGGGAGGACCTCCTCGCCACCGCCGAGGTGGACGCCGCCCGGCTGCCGTCGCGCGCCCTGAACCTGCTCACCGGCGAGCCCAACCTCAGCCTGGACGAGCAGCGGGCCGAGCTGAAGGCGGTGACGATCGGCGACCTGCACGACGTGGCGCGGGAGGCGACGTCCTCCGCGCTGCTCATGGTGCCGGACGGGCACCGGGCGGACTGGGCCGGCTTCGTCGCGGCGCCCACCTGCTCCGCCGACGCCGTGGCGGGCACGACCTACCGGGAGAAGCGGGGCACCGCGGAGCTACGGGTCGGCACGGACGGGGTCAGCTACCTCGCCTCCCACGGCCCGGCCACCATCCGGTACGCCGAGTGCGCGGTGCTGCTCGCCTGGCCGGACGGCGGCCGGCAGCTGATCGGCGAGGACGGCATCTCGCTGCGGATCGAGCCGACCCTGTTCGAGCTTCATCCCGCGACCGTCCCGACCATCGACGCCCAGGTGCCGGCCGACCGGCAGGTGGTCATGCCGGCCCGGGATCCGGAACATATCCCGCGGCCCCGGCCGGCCGAGTCGGCGGCGGGCCGGCCGGGTGGGCGGTCCTGGTGGGAGATCCCGGTGCTGGTGCTCTGCTGGCTGGCCGTGCTGGGCGTCGGCGGGCTCGCCCTCATCTTCACGGTCGGCACGTTCGCCACGCCGGCGGAGGAGCGCGACGGCTGGCTGTGGGGCATCGTCGTGGTGAGCTGGTTGCTCACTGCTATCCTCGCGTTGCCCATCGTGCTGCTGCGGCAACGGCGGCGCCGATAAGGCGCATCGGTGCCGGTGCTGGCCGGTGATCGACCGAGCGGGATAAGATCCGGCGCGGTGCCGGGGCGGTAGCTCAGCCGGTTAGAGCAGGGGACTCATAATCCCTCGGTCGCGGGTTCGAGTCCCGCCCGCCCCACCAAGCAAAACCCCTGGTCAGCCCTGCTGCCGACGACCCGGGCGAACCGCATCGAGGTCTGGGCCGACACCCTCAGTCCGCACTGAGTCCGCAGCAGCACGACCCGCCGCCGGTCCAAGCGGTCCGCCACCTGGTCCAGGTCGTCCTCGAACAAACTGATCTGCGACAGACCTCCGCCGGCTGATGTGCGACAGGTCGAGCCGTCTAGGCCCAGATTTCCGGCGATCAACGCCCCGCCATGCCGGTGAGGGTGTGTACCAGGATCCTGCCGGTGCTGATGGAGGCCTTGTCGCTAGGGTCGCGTCATGTCTCGGCTTTTGGGGGGCTCGGCGAGTCCGATCGGTTGGTCCGTCCAGTACATCCACGCATCGCCGGATTCTGTGCTCGACGCTGTTCGCAAGGTGCACACCGAGGTCGAGCTACGTGTCTCGCCGCCACGCCCCTATCCGGAAGTGCTGGAAAATTTGGTTCCCTTCGAGGCGCCCTGGGCACGGGAGCTCGTGATGCGGTGCGGCAATTGGACCGCGTACCTAAACAACTTCGTGAACGGCGGTGACTTGACAGGCATCGGGCCGGCCATTGCCAGGGATCTGGACGTCAGGTGCGTCGTGGCAGAGCACTCACCTCGTCATGGGCCAGGGCATGAGGGGACGCAACTGTGGGTCATGGGGCCCCAGGGCGAACCGCCGCTCATATATGAACGGACTCTGTCGGCGGTCGCTGCCGATGGCCGGTGGAAGTGGTACGAGTCCGGTTGCCCTTTGCCGTTCGAGGATCTGTCCCGGTATACCGCCCGCCGCATCCGGGACCGCCTGGATCGGGCCTTGTTGACCCGCTACCTGCAGGAACTTGGGATTCCAGCAGAGGACGATGATGCCTACGGGCATGGCGTCGTCGTGCAGCAGCTGGTCCGCTGGCCCCGCCGAACCGTGTCCCTGGCAGACGCTAACCGCGAGCTCAACAGGTAGCGACACCGTTCGAGCGGCATCCGCACAATCCGCGTCCCGCGCGCCGGCTGTGCCGCAGATCAGGTGGCGGACGAACGCCGCGCATCAGTCGACGGAGGACAGCAGCGGGGTGATGTGGTTGCCGAATTGCCCTCTACAGAATCAAGGCGGCCCGCAAGCGGGCCGCACCGGCCCGGCCCCGGCCTGCTGGCGACCTCCGGCCTCGGCCGGGCCGGCCGGCCACGTTGCGGAGGACCAGAGAGATGAAGGGCTGGGCCGGAACGATCGCCGTCGGGGTTGCTCTTGTCCACTCAGGGCGGGGCGATCGCTGCCCCGCAGCAGAGCTGCTTGCCCCCGGACTCTCGTGGGTACCGCCCGCGGTTCGATGACGACGAGGACCAGGCCGTGACCCTTCCCCGGGTGCCCGATCCTCTACGCCACCCGCCCGGCGTCAAGGGCGCTGCGCGTCGGCACGCCGATGGCCTACGGCCACCCTTGACCCCGGCCGGGCGCCGCAGTCCTTGGCACCTATCCGGGGATGGGGGCGGACTGGCGGCCACCTATCGCCGGGAGGTTGGGTGATCTGTCGATTACCCAACCAGGAGATCCGCCCCGAACGCCTCTGCGTCGTGCGCCGCCTCGGACGTGTCACGAGGCGCGCGGCAGCGCGAGCCAGTCCTGCCAGGTAATGTCACGGCCCAGATGACGGGGCTGCTGGAAAGGCCAGTCGGCGGCGATCCATTGCGGCACCAGCGCGTCGAGTGCGCGTTCCACCTCGCCGCCTAGGAGGTCGTCCACCACCCACCAGGAGACCTCTCCGTCGGAGCCGGTGCGCTCGGGCGGGTCGATGTAGACGCAGCCGAAGATTGCCGTCTCCTCCTCGTCCAGCAGCGCGTAGTTGAACGACTGGTGCGCGGCTATCTCCTTCTCGTGCCGCAGCAAGTCGATGCGGTCCTCTTCAAAGGTCATTGTCTCCTTCGGCCAGCCCCAGGCCGGGCCGAAGATCTCCCACAAACGCTCTCGGGAGCCCATCACGGCGGGGTAGTCGATCGCGGTGTCCGCCTCCCGGATCGGCCGCAGGTGAAGCGCGGTGTTGGGCACGGGTACGTAGACGGGGTGGACGAAGTCCTCAGGCAGCCAACTCATGAGGGCCAAGGCTACAACCGGTCGGTGCGGGATGATCAACGGTTTCGGGCTTCACGGCGGACGACCCTCGGGCTTCGACAAGACCGCCTACCAGCTGAGACCCCGCCAAGACGAGCGGTCCGCATCTAGTCCGCAAGAGGTCGACGGACGACGGGGGAGCGGTGTGAGATGTCGAGAGGCGTTTCGTCTGCTAGACCCGCAGGTGCCCAGGCCAACGGGTCGGCCATCTTGATCTCATAATCCCTCGGTCGCGGGTTCGAGTCCCGCCCGCCCCACCACGGAAACACCCTGCTCAGCCATGCCGACGACGACCCGGCGGCCGGCGGGACCGATCTTGCGGTCGAAGTGCCGAGCGTGCTCCTTGCCGGCAGCATCCCGGTGCCGGAAACGCGACACTGCCGTTCGGGGTTTCGTGAAAACGAGTTCCGCCGTCACCGCCCGGGTCTGATGACGGGCGAAACCGGTGCACGCAAGGCGACCCGCCCGCGACCATGGTCGGATGGGGCGACCGTCGCAGCCGGCGCAGGTCGAGAGCATCCTGCGCGGCGAGGAGGACGCCCGGCAGGTCAGCTTCCTGGAGTTGTTCTTCGACCTGGTGTTGGTCTTCGCCCTGCTCGGGGTCGTCAGCCGGATGGTGCCGGACCTTCTCTCCGACAACCTGCGCCTGCAGTGGATGGCGCCGCTGGACCTGATCGTCCTGGCTCTGCCGCTGCTCTGGGTGTGGACGACCACCGCGTACATCACGAGCCGGTTCGACTGCCGCAATCGCTGGATCCAGTTGCTGGTCCTGGTCAGCGCGTTCGGCCTGCTGATCATGGCGACGTCCGTGCCCTACGAGTACGAGGCACGCGGCGCCGCCTTCGCCGTCGTGTACGTGGTGCTGCACGTCGGCCGCCCCTTGCTGCTCCGGCGGTTGTTGCGGGGGCACGAGGAGGTACGGGCGCTCTACGCCCGGCTGGCCATCTGGGCCAGTGTCTCCGGCATCATCTGGCTCGCCGGGGCGGCGATGCGCGGACACCATCGGCTCATTCTGTGGTTGATCGCCCTCACCGTGGACCTGGTCGTGGCGCGGCTCAGATGGCCGATACCCGGCGTGCGCCGACCACCGATCAGCGGATGGGGGATGGCCAGCAGCAGTCACCTCCCCGAGCGCTACCAGCAACTGTTGCTGATCGCGCTCGGCGAGACGGTGGTGTCGATAGGCCTCACCTACGCCAATCACCCCGCCACGCTCGCCGCAACGGTGGCCCTGGTGATCACATTCCTGTCGTCCGTGGTGATGTGGCGGATCTACTTCTATCGCGCTGGCCAGGTGCTCGCCGAGGCCGTCGAGATGTCGTCGAATCGGGCGGCCGCCGGCGGGATCATCGGAGTGGCCCATCTGCTCATGGTGCTCGGCATCACCTTGGCCGCGGCTGGCTCGGAAGTCGTGCTGGCGCATCCTTCCGGGAAAGCCAAGCTGGTCTGGCTCGTGGCCATCCTCGGCGGGCCGGCGCTCTTCCTGTTCGGCCGCAGTCGGCTGGAACGAGCCGTCTTCAACCGGCTCGCCCTGCGCCGGCTCGTCGGCATCGCCGTTCTGGCCCTGCTGGCGCCGCCGCTGTTCTTCGCCCCGCCGCTGCTCGCCGCCGCCGTCGCTACCGTCGTGCTGTTCGGCGTCGCCCTCGCGGACGCGCGCCGCGCCGCCGGACGCCCACCGGAGGCCCCGTCCCCGTCTGCCTAGCGGAGACGGTAGGCATTAGGTCGACAAGAGGTCCACGGACGGCGGGGTTGTGGTGAGAGTCCGCCCACCCCACCGGAGATCCCCTGGTCAGCCACTCGCGCGGCGGACGCTACCCGACCGTCGCAGTCAGGCCTTCGCCTCCGCGGCCGGCTGCGATGAGCGCGTCGAGTCTCGCCGCCACCTCCGGTAGTCCGCCGTCGCCGAGAGGTCGGCCGGCTCGCAGGTCGATGAGGTGGCGGACGACCGTCAGGTGCTCGGTGAGGTTCGCGGGGCCCGGGGGATAGGCGGCCTGGTGCAGCTCCGAGACGGTGGCGGACACCGCCGTGACCACGTGGCCCAGCTGGCTGCCTGCCGTGCGGGCGAACTCTGTCACGTCGATACCGGCCGCACGCGCGGCGTCCAGGGCTCGTAGCAGGCCGAGTTGGGCGTCGTACCACACCCCGAAGAGGGCGAGGTCCCAGACCGCGGCCGCCTCCGGCGATTCTCCGACGAAGCGTGGCCTGCTCAACAGCTCGAGGGTCGCCGTGTGCTGCTCGAACGCGTGCCGGGAGCCGCTGTACAAGATCGTTGCGGCGTCGGTGCCGATCGTCTCGGGCGAGGCTTGAATCCCCGCGTCGAGGTACTGCGCGCCCAGGCTGGTGACCCGACGGGCGGCCAGCCGCGCCTCGCCGGCGGTGCCCGTGTACATCCCGACGATCGTCCGCCCGGACAGGTCCGTGTCGAGCTGGGCAAGGCACTGCTCCACCGCTGGGTAGTCCGTGAGGGTCAGGAGAATGAGGGTGCTGGACGACACAGCCTCCCGGACGGAGCGCGCTCGCCGCGCCCCCGCGGTCACCAGGTCGGCCGCGCGACTCTCGGTACGGTTCCACACCGCGACGTCACGCCCGGCTCCCAACAATCGATGTACCACCGCACGACCGATGGCCCCCGTGCCAATGACCGCGATCCTGGATGCTGCCCTGTTGATGTCGACCATGGAGTGAGCTTCAACCATCAACCGTGCTTGAGGTCAACCCGACGGATCCAACGCCACGCACTGTCCTACGCGCCCTCGACGTCGACCGGTCCACGCGGTCCGGGCCAGGGTCGGGTCATGCCCTTGACCGCCAAGGTCGTCGACCGGTTCGAGGCCGCCAGGCCGCGACTGGAGGCCATCGCCTACCGCCTCCTCGGCTCCGCCGCGGAGGTCGAGGATGCCGTCCAGGAGGCGTTCCTGCGCTGGCAGGCGGCCGACGTCGACCGCATCGAGGTCCCCGAGGCCTGGCTGACGAAGGTCCTCACCGACGGTGTTCGGCGACTTCGCCGACTTCTGGATTCCGTTCCAGGGCGGTCAGGGCCCGGCCCCGGCTACCTCGTGGCCCGACCCGAGTCGCAGCGCGACCGGCTGCGTGACCTGCTCGCCGCCCCGCCGCCCACCGCGCCGGACGACGCGATCCGGCTCACCGCCCGCGCCTGGGCGGTCCGCGGCACCGCCTCCGGCTGACGTCAGGTCACCGCCGACGGGAGTCACCGCCGGACCGCGAGCAACCGCCCGGCGGCGGCAGCGGACTATCGACCCGCAACAGGGCCGGTGGCCACCTCGACGGCGGAGGTGGTGGTCACGTCGGTGCCGCGCAGCTTGGCGTAGACGGCGTCGAAGCCGAACCCGGCGATGAAGCCGATGGCCAGGACGAAGAAGACGAGGCGTTTCGCGCCGCCGCCGGACAGCACCTCCGGATTGGTCGACAGCTGCGCGGCGACGAAGAGCAGGAAGGCGACCGCGCCGGCGCAGGCGCCGAGCACCGCGGCGCGCAGCCGGTTGCCGGAGCCGTCGGAGGCGCTGCGCATGATCGCGCCGCACATGGCCGCGAGCACCGGGGCGGCCGCGAGGACGGCCAGTGCCCGCCAACTCGCCGGCTCCCAGGCGTACGACAGCGGCACGGCGGCGAGCGCCACCAGCAGCAGCCCCAGGCCGACGAGCAGACTGCGGGTCCCCCGGCGGGCCTCCAGGGCGGACTCCCGCCGCAGCCGTTCCCGCTCCTGCTCGTGCCGCCGGTGCTGCTCGACCAGGGAGGTGACGATCGCCCGCGCCGAGCCGGGTCGCCACTCCCCGGCGGTGGCCGCGAGGTCGTCCTCGGTGGCCTGGCCCGGCTCGCTCCGCAGCCGCTGCCATGCCTTCTCCGCCCCGCCGCCGAAGGCGGCGACCGGAGCCAGCGGCACCCGGCGGGACAGCGCGATGAGGCCGGCGATGAAGGTCGACCGTCCGCCGCCGACGAGCAGGACGGCGTCCACCGCGAGCAGGGACCGGTAGAAGCTCACCTCCCAGTCGCTCGACGCGTCGGGCAGGACGTGGAACAGCTCCGGCCGTCGCGGCACCTCGGCGAACCCGGCGGTGGTGGCGTCGTAGGGGCCACGGACCTGGACGGAGCCGGGCTCGGCCCGGCCGGCGGCGACGTAGCCGTGTACCACGGCCGACTCGATGAACTCGTCGTCGCCGGAGTAGACCACGATCCGGCACTGCTGTGCGGCCAGCTCGCGGCCGAGTTCCTCGGCCGCCGCGGCGGCCGACGCCGTGTCACGCAGCGGCGGATCGTAGCCGCGACCCGGCTCGGCACTGCCGACTATCGCCACCGTCGGGGGCATCGGACCTCCACACCGTCCACTCGGGACCTACCACCGCCGGCCGTCGGGGTCGATCCCATGATGCCAGGCAGGGTCCCGGCGGGGCAGGGCGCGATCGGGCGTGCACCGGGCGGCGGGCACCTGGCGGTCACTGGTCGACGACCGCCGCCAGCTCGTCGCACAGCGGCCACGCCTCGTCCGCCAGGCACGCGGTCAGGCAGGCGAGACTGAAGGCCAACGGCCAGGACGCGGCGTGCCGGTCTGTCACGGGCAGCAGGGCGAGTGGCTCCGCCGCGTCCCACTCGGCCGTCGGGCTCACCCGCACGGCGGTCACCTCGCCCACGTATGGCCGCTCGCGCCACCGGACGCTCCGGGCGAGCACCTCGTCGGCGGTCACCTTGAGCATGGCCACGGCGGCGAACTCCGGGACCCCTCCGCGGCTGAGCCAGCGGCCGGAGCCGAGCACCGCGCTTCCGGCGATCTCGTTCGGCTCGACGTGGCACTCCTCCCGCATCTCCCGCAGCGCGCCGTTGAGGATGACCTGCTGGAACGTCAGCTCGCCGGCGGGCGCGTCCCGCGGTTCCAGTGATCCGGAGCCGGACGGCGCGACGAGCCCTGGGCTGCCCACGTTGTCCCGGCTCTGTGCGACGAGGAGCAGTTGGCCGTCGATGGTGAACGCCAGCGTGGAGACGCCGACGACGTTCGCCAGCCGGCTGTCCCGGAAGCCGCGCAGCCGACCCCGGTGGTCGAGGAGCAGGTCCCGCCCGCGCAGCACCGGCGTCCGGCGGCCGGCCTCCTGCACGTCGTACGGGGCGAGCAGGTTGCTGCAGAAGAAGTCGAAGTAGTGCGCCCGGCGCAGGGTGACCACCGCGTCGTCGGAGCCGGTCGGCAGGTCGCTGGAGAGGCCCAGAACGGGGTCGTTGTGCAGGGCGGCGGTCCGGGCGTGCCGGGCGAGGAAGTCGAACGACCAGCGCTTCAGGTCGCGGCCGAGCACGTAGTCGGTTGGTTCGATCCGGACGTCGATGCGGTGCCCGCGCAGCCGCGCGCTCTCGTCGGCGAGCACGACGCCGAGGCTGTGCGCGTTCTCGAGCAGCCGGCCGGCGCCGGCGACCTGCTCGGCGATGTCCCGGTAGTCGTCGGCGGCGCGGTGCTGGAAGCGGTACTGCCGGGCGCGGCGCCGGTTGTTGAGGATCTCCAGCGTGGAGACCACGGCGCCGGCCGCCGCGGCGGCCACGCTCAGCGCGACCGGTGGCGTCCGCACGGCCGTGGCGATGCTCAACGCCGCCAGCGCGGCACCGGCGGTGGTCAGCCGGTATCGCCACAGGCCCTGCCGCCAGATGCTCATCGTCGTGTTGACTCGCCTAGTCGTCCTGAGCACTCGGCACCTCTCCGGTCGACCCGATGGGCAGCCCGGATGGTATCGACGCGAGTCGACTGTCTGATAGCGGACAGGACGGCGGGGGGTCCGGCGTCGCACTGTTGTAGCAGGTGAAGAGGCTGACGGATGGCGGGCCACATCCCATTCCTCCGGCCCGGCGGGGACAGCACGGTCGCCGCCGACGCCGCCATCCGCAAGGCCCGGCCAAGCCGCCGCGGCGGGCACGGCGTACCAGCGCCGGTCCGACCGCGTAGCCGGCCGGCCGCGGTCGCGGCCCGCACCGGGCGCCCGGAGCGGTGCCGTTCCCACCCGGACAAGGACGTCACCCCAACTCTGGTGGCCGGTGTCCCCGCCGGCCGGCCGCGCCCCGTGCGCCCCGGCGGCCCCGGCCTCCCGCATCCGGACACCCGACCGGACCGGCGTCGGCCGTGTGCCGTGCGTCGCCGGCGACCGAGCCAGAGAGGAGGGGCCGCCATGGCCACTCCGACCTTGACCGCATCCCTGAACGCGTCGACGTATTCGCCGGGGGACCAGATGACCCTCACGGTTTCCTACGCCGACGCCGACACGAGGCCGTTGACCGTCACGATCGTGGTGACCGACGCGCAGGGCAACAGCAGTGCTCCGGTGCGTGTCGCCGCCGTCATCGACCCGCTCACCGTCACCGTCACCGACGACTCCGGTCGCGCCTGGAGCCGGATGTCGGACAACGGGGCCGTGGCCGTCTACCGGGCGGTGGCGTGATGCCCCGGGTGACCGTCACGGTGCGCGACACCGGCGGGCGCACCGCCACCGGCACCGCCGACTACGCCATCGCCCAGCCCGTGCTCGGGGGCTACTACCTCTCCGGTGGTGCCGACCCGACCGCGGACATGGCGGGCGGGAACTTTCGCTCGCTCACCCAATACCGCAGCTTCGCCGACGGCTACGTCTTTCCCGGATACCAGCGACCGTGGCTGATCACGCTGGGCAGGGCCGGCGTGCAGGTGAACATGGTGTTGGAGCTGAAGCACTACGGCGCGCCCAACGCCGGGCCGCAGACCTTCACCGTGGACGGCACGTCGTACACGGTCCCGGAGCCCGCGATGACCATCCAGCAGCGACCGGGGACGACCTGGCCCAAGGCGTACGGCTACGGCCAGGTCCTCGCCGGGCGGTGCGACGGCCTGTTCGCCCGCGCCCTGTCCCAGTACCGCACGATGGGCTTCGGGGTGAACATCCAGCTCGCCTCGGAGCTGGACACCGACCACGAGTTCGGCACGAGCGAGGCGGGGAAGGCGTACACCTGGGCGGAGTCGGACGCCCGGGCGGTGCAGGCGATGACCTACATCGTGAACTGGTTCAAGGCGCGGGCGCTGCCGGCCGGGACGACCTTCTCGGTCGGGGTGGGCGGGTTCGACCGGGCCTGCTTTCAGCGCACCCACCCGGAGTCGCTGATGTCGCGCCTCGACTTCCTCCAGTGGAACGTCTACGCGACCAGCGCGAGCCACACGGCGCTGTCCCGGTTCCGCCGGACGAAGGACTGGGCGGTCGCCGATCTCGGCCCGGTCGGGCTCTCCCGCCCGGTGCTCGTCGCGGAGTGGGGTGTCCGGGTGGCCGAGGTGCCGGACCAGGCCGGGTGGATCGCCACCGTCCCGGCCGTGATCGCCCAGCTCAACGCCGAGCGGGGGCCGCGGATCGTGCGGACCAACTACTTCAACTCGGGCTGGGGCACGCTGACGCCCAAGGCGACCGGGCTCGCCGCGCTGCGCAAGGCGTACGCCACCCGGCCGTACGTCTGACGGCCGCCGGTGGCGGGTCGCCGCGGCCCGCCACCGGCCGGCTCAGTCCAGGCCGAGGCGTTGGGCGTACGCGTGGCGCAGCTCCGGCCAGCCGAACTCCTTCGCCTCCGCGCCGCGGATCGGGCCGACCGGGTCGCCGTCGAGCAGGTGGTCGGCCACGTCGAAGCAGAGGTGCCAGCCGGCCGCGACGCTCGGCACGACGCCCGGGTCGGCCGTGGTGTGCCGCAGCGTGAGCCGGGTCCCGCCGACGGTGGGGTCCAGCTCCCATCGCAGCAGGTCGTCGCCCCAGGTGTACTCCAGCAGGTGCGGCGGCTCGGCCCGGCGTACCGTCGCCGGGTGCTCCTCGCGGGTCTCGCCGTCGACCAGGGTGAGCACGGCGGGGCCGGGCGAGCCGAGATCCCGGTCGGTGAGGAACGGCGCCCACTCGGCGAGCCTCGCCGGGTCGGTCAGCGCGGCCCAGACGGTGGCCGGCGGATGCCTCAGGACGCGGACCAGCACCAGGGCGGCGCCCTGGTCGGTGGTCTCGCAGCTCACCTGAGAGGGCGGGCTCGGGCGGAACTTGTCGCGGTCCATCACTGCTCCTGACTGTCGAGGTGCCGTTCCAGGGCGTCCAGGTGGCGGGTCCAGAGCCGCCGGTACGGGTCGAGCCACCTGTCCACGGCCTGCAACGGGCGTAGCTCGATGCGGTAGATGCGCTGCTGGGCGGCCGTGCGGCAGCTGACGAAGCCGGCCTCGCGGAGCACCCGCAGGTGTTTGGAGACCGCCGGCTGACTGACCCCCAGGGTGTCGACCAGTTCGTTCACGCTGCTCTCGCCGTGCCGGAGCCGGTCGAGGATCCGGCGGCGGGTCGGCTCGGCGAGGACGGTGAAGGCGTCGACGGCGGCCACCTGCCCAATATGCCGGTCGGTTCATATGCTTGTCAAGGCATGCGCCCCAGGTCACGTGCGCTGGTGGGGAAGCGGCCCTGTCCCCCCGATGTGCCCGCGAGGGCTCCATATGCTCGGGGCATGGAACTGCGGATCTTCACCGAACCCCAGCAGGGCGCCAGCTACGACGAGCTGCTCGGCGTGGCCCGCTGCGCCGAGGACGCCGGCTACGGCGCGTTCTTCCGCTCCGACCACTACCTCAAGATGGGCGGGGTGAGCGGCGAGCCCGGCCCCACCGACGCGTGGACCACCCTGGCCGGCCTGGCCCGGGACACCAGCCGGATCCGGCTCGGCACGTTGATGACCGCCGCGACCTTCCGGCTGCCCGGTCCCCTGGCGATCACCGTGGCCCAGGTCGACCAGATGAGCGGGGGCCGGGTCGAGCTGGGCATCGGCGCCGGCTGGTTCGCCGAGGAGCACACCGCGTACGGGATCCCGTTCCCCTCGCTGGCGGAGCGGTTCGACCGGCTGGAGGAGCAGCTCGCGGTCATCACCGGGCTGTGGGCGACGCCGCGGGGGGAGACCTTCCACTTCGCCGGCCGGTACTACCCGGTGACCGACTCGCCCGCGCTGCCGAAGCCGGTGCAGGACCCGCGCCCGCCGATCCTGCTCGGCGGGACGGGCCCGAAGCGCACCCCGCGCCTCGCCGCCCGGTACGCCGACGAGTTCAATCTTCCCTTCGCCTCGGTGGAGGACTCCGCCACGCAGTTCGACCGGGTGCGGGAGGCGTGCGCCGAGATCGGGCGCGACCCGTCCGGGCTCCGGTGGTCGAACGCGCTGGTGCTCTGCTGTGGCCGCGGCGACGCCGAGGTGGACCGGCGGGCCGCCGCGATCGGCCGGGAACCGGACGAACTGCGGGCCAACGGCCTGACCGGCACCCCGGCCGAGATTGTCGACAAGATCGGGCGGTACGCGGCGATCGGCAGCGAGCGGCTCTACCTTCAGGTGCTCGACCTCGCCGACCTGGATCACCTTGAGCTGGTCGCGGCCGAGGTGATGCCGAAGCTCTGAGCCCGTCGCACGGCCGGCCGGCGCCGGCCGTGCTCCGGTCGGACCGCCGGCGCGGGTCGGCGCCGGCGGCCCGGCTCCCGCCGGCCGACCGCCATCGCGGACCGGCGCCGGTGGGTTCAGCGGACCGGGCCGGGGTCGCGCAGCACGGTGTCCAGCCGTCCGTCGCGGTCCCGGTCGAGGTAGGTGAGGTCGGGCACCCCGTCGCCGTCCAGGTCGACCTGCACGACGTCGGCCACACCGTCGCCGTCGAGGTCGGTGACCACCTCCACCGACCCGTCCAGGTGCCGGGTGACGATCGACCGGCCGCCGACGGCGCGGGGCGGCGGGCCCGGGGTGGGCACCGGGGTCGGGGCCGGCGGGGGCGCCGGAGTTGGTCGGGGACCGGGCGAGGAGGCGTACGGCCCGGCCGGCCCGCTCGCCGGCTCCACGCCGGTGCCGGTCGGGTCGATCTCCTCCTCGGACGGGAAGACGTCGCCTCGTGGGGCGGGATCTCGGTAGGTGCTCATGGGCGTAGGGTTCCCCCCGACGCCGCGGGCAACCGTGTCCGATCGTCCGGTGCCGGCCGGCGCGAGGTCTGTCGGAGGATGCTGGCACCGACGATCACGGACAGAGACGGGGGTCAGGACGTGGAGCTTCGCCGGAGCCGAGGATCACTCGTGCTGCCCCTGGTGTGCGTACTGGCGGGGGTCCTGCTGCTGGCGCTGCCCAGCGAGGGTTCGGTGCTGCGCACCGTCGTCGCGGTGGGCGTCATCGTGTTGGGCGGCGTCGTGCTGGTCCGGGCGCTGCGCCCGTTCACGTTCGGCATCGGCCCGGACGGCCTGACCGTACGACGGCCCGGGTTGCGCCGGCAGATCTCGTGGGCGGAGGTCGACGCGCTCGTGCTCGACCAGTCACCGCCGGTCGACGGTCGACCCTTCCCGCCCCGCCTGCTCCTGGTGCCCGCGCGGGGTGTCACCGTCGGCCTGCCGACGACCGCGCGGCTCCCGGTGGACCGCCGGCCGGCGGTGGACCTGCTCGACCTCGGCCAGGTGCGGGAGAGGCCGGAGGAGGTGGCGGCCGCGCTCACCCGGTTCGCCGGCGAGCGGTTCCTCGACGCCGTCGGGAAGCGCCGGGCCGCCTTCGCGGTGGAGGATTTCACCGTCGGACTGCGCGGCTACCGGATGGACCAGGTCGACCGGCTCGTCCGCCGCGGTCAGGAGGCGCTGGCGTGGGGCGGTGTGCCCGAGCGGCAGGCGGCCCGGGACAAGATCGAGCAGGCCCGGGCGGCCGGACTGACCGTCGCCCAGCGTGGCTACGCCCAGCTCGAGGTCGACGAGGCGCTGGGCGCGCTGAGCGACGCGCTGGCCGACAACCCCTCGACCGACCGGGAGCCGACCACGTGACCACCACCGACGACCACACGCCCCCGGGCAACGCCGGACCCACCGCCCACGACAGCGCACCGGTCGCGCCGGAGACCGCCGTCCCCGGCGGCGACGTCGGGGTGCCACGGCGGAACTGGGCCGGGAACGTGCGGTACTCCGCCCAGCGGTTCCACCGGCCGGCCAGCGTCGACGAGCTGCGGCGGCTGGTCGCGGGCAGTGAGCGGATCCGCGCCGTGGGCACCGGGCACTCCTTCAACCGGCTCGGCGACACGACGGGTGACCTGGTCACCCTGGCCGGGTTGCCGCCGGAGGTCACCGTCGACCGGGAGCGGCGGACCGTCACCGTCGCCGCCGCCCTCCGGTACGGGGACGTCGCCACCCGCCTGCACACCCAGGGGTGCGCCCTGGCCAACCTCGCGTCGCTGCCGCACATCTCGGTGGCCGGCGCCATCGCCACCGGCACCCACGGCTCGGGCGAGGCCAACGGCAACCTGGCCACCGCGGTCGCCGCGCTGGAGCTGGTGACCGCCGACGGCGACCTGCTGCGGGTGGACCGGGACGCCGACGGGGACACCTTCGCCGGCATGGTGGTCGCCCTCGGCGCTCTTGGCGTGGTCACCCGGGTCACCCTCGACCTGGTGCCGGCGTTCGACGTCCGGCAGTACGTCCAGCTCGGCCTGCCGCGCGAGGAGTTGGACGCCGCGTTCGGCTCGGCGTACAGCGTCAGCCTCTTCACCGACTGGCGCTCGCCCCGGATCGGCCAGGTGTGGCGCAAGCAGCGGGCCGACGAGCCCGCGCCGCCGCCCGGCTGGCTGGGTACGACGGCGGCCGACGCCCCGCAGCATCCGGTGCCGGGCATGCCGGCGGAGAACTGCACACCCCAGTTCGGCGAACCCGGGCCGTGGCACGAGCGGCTGCCGCACTTCCGCCTGGGCTTCACGCCGAGCAGCGGCGACGAACTCCAGTCGGAGTACCACCTGCCGCGCGAGTCGGCCGTCGACGCTCTGGCCGCGCTGGACCCGATGGCCGACCGGATCGCGGCCGTGCTGCAGGTCTGTGAGCTGCGCGCGGTGGCCGCCGACGGGCTGTGGCTGAGCCCGAACCACCGGCGGGACACCCTGGCCGTCCACTTCACCTGGATCGGCGACGAGGCCGCGGTGGCCCCCGTGGTGGCCGAGGTGGAGCGGAGGCTCGCCCCGTTCGCGCCGCGCCCGCACTGGGGCAAGGTGTTCGGCCTGGATGCGGAGGCGATAGCCGCGGTCTGGCCCCGGTACGCTGACTTCCGCGCCCTCCTCGCCGAGCTGGACCCCGCCGGAAAGTTCCGCACCGACCTGCTGGACCGCGCCTTCCCCCGCTGACCCGCGCTCGCGCCCGCTAGGGGTGGCTGGGGGTCAACTGGTCGCGGAGGCTGCCGCGTTGGACGGCGCGGCTGATGTCGCTCGGTGAGACGATGCCGACCAGGCGGCCGTCGGTCACCACCAGCGCGCGCCCGTCGGCGCACTGGCTGAGCCGGGGAAGCAGATCGTTCAGCTGCTCGTCGGGGGCCGCGAGCACGAGGTCTTCGGCCCGGCAGGCCACCTCGGCGAGCCGGGTCTCGCCCCGGCGGTCCGCCGGGATGCCGCGCACCCGGTCCAGGGTGACCAGGCCGATCGGGTGCCCGTCCTCGGTCAGCGGCAGGGCCGAGTGCCGGTACGCGAACAGGTAGTGGTCGACGAAGTCGGCGACGGTCATCTCCGCCGACGCGGTCTGCGGCTGCGGGGTCATCACGTCGGCCACCCGGACGCCGCGCAGCGCGCTGCCCATCCGGGCCTGCCGCTCCTCCATCCCGGCCGCGCCGATCAGGAACCACCCGATCAGGGCCAGCCACAGCCCGCCGACCCCGACGCCGGCCAGGAACTGCCAGAGGCCCAGGCCGATCAGCAGCGCACCGAGCACCCAGCCGGCCCGGGACGCCACCACGGTCGCCTTCGTCCGGTCCCCGGTCCACCGCCAGACCCCCGCGCGCAGCAGCCGCCCGCCGTCGAGCGGCGCGGCGGGCAGCACGTTGAAGACGGCCAGCAGGATGTTGATGCCGGCCAGCCAGGCCAGGACGCCGAGCAGCAACCCGCGGTAGTCGACCTGGGCGAGGATGATCGCGAACGCGCCGAAGACCAGCCCGATGCAGGCGCTCACCAGCGGGCCGATGCCGGCGATGCGCAGCTCCGCGCCCGGGTCCTTCGCCTCGCCGCGCAGTTCGGCCACCCCGCCGAAGAGCCACAGCGTGATGCCGCCGACCTCCAGCCCGTTGCGCTTGGCGACGATCGCGTGCGAGACCTCGTGGGCCAGCAGGCCGAGGAAGAAGACCACGGCGGCGACCAGCCCGGACAGGACGTACAGGATGACCGGGCGGTCGGGGTAGGAGCGGGGGAACTGGTTGGCCGCCAGCCCCCACGCGATCAACGCGAAGATGACCAGGACGCTCCAGTTGACCCCGACGGGTACGCCCGCGATCCGGCCGAGCCGGAAACTCGCCCTCATAGCTCCGTGGTACCCCCTGAGCGTCCCGCCATGCCAGGGTCGAACGTCACGGTTCGGCCCCCTCGGGCCCGGTGGTCCGGCGCGGGTCAGCGGCGGGGGTTCTCGCTCGCGATGGTCTCCTTGCGGGGAATCGCGGCGGCCTCCAGCGCCCAGTTCAGCGCGTAGTCGGCGACCTCCTCCCAGCCGTCCTGCCCGACTGTGAAGTGGGACCGGCCGGGGAACTCGTGGTACGCGGTCAGCGCCCGCGACTTCGTGTAGAGCGCGGCGTTGCTGCGGACCACCCCGGGCGGTACCACGTGGTCGGCGCCACCGGCGATCAACAGCAGCGGGGCCCGGTCGTCGCGGCGGGTGTCGACCTCCGTGGACGCGCGGGGATCGAGGTTGGCGAAGGCGGCCTCGAAGAGCAGGTGCCCGGCGCCAGGCACGGCGTAGCGCTGCCAGGCCCGGTCGGAGTCGGCCCGGCTCATCGTGTTGCCGAACGCGTAGTGGAAGTCGTCCTGCGTGAACGGCACCGCCTTGTGCCGGTTGGCCGGGCTGCGCAGGATGGAGAACGAGGAGCGCAGGGTGCTGAGCGGCAGCTTGAGCACGCCCTTGATCTGCGCCGGGTGGATGCCCACCGCCGCCGCGCCGAGCCCGCGGTCGACCAGGAGCTGGGTGAAGAGCCCGCCGAAGGAGTGGCCCATGATGATCGGTGGTCGGGGCAGCCCGCGGATGATGCCCTCGTAGTGGTCGACGATGTCGGCGACGCGCTGGTTCGCGATGGGGGTGGGATCGTCGCGGAGCTGCTGGACGCTGGCGTCCATCCCCGGCCAGGCGGGGGTGAGCACCCGCAGGCCGCGCGCGGAGTACCGGTCGACCCACCGTTCCCAGCTGTGCGTGGTCATCCACAGCCCGTGGATCAGGACGACCGTGTCGACGTCTGCCTGCGGTGCGCTGCTCATCAGCCGTTCCTCCCCGGTGTCGCGGCGTGCGGAACCGGCGGTTACCCGGCTGGCGGGAGGGGAATCCTGCCGGAGGCGGCGCGCCGCCCCCGCCCCTGACAAATGTCACGGCCGGAACGTGACGGGCGCTCCGGGTAGCCGACCCGGCTACGCCGGAGCATTCCTGTCATGACCAGTACGCATCCGGCCGTGGAGCTGAGCGGCCTCACCAAGACCTTCGGCGCGGTCACCGCGGTCGACGGGCTGAGCCTGCGGGTGGCGCCCGGCGAGGTGGTCGCCTTCCTCGGCCCGAACGGCGCCGGCAAGACCACCACCATCGACATGCTCCTCGGCCTGGCCCGCCCGGACGCCGGCTCGGTGCGGATCCTCGGTGGCAGCCCGACGGACGCGATCGCCCGTGGGCGGGTGGCCGCGGTGCTCCAGACCGGCGGGCTGCTCAAGGACCTGACCGTCGGCGAGACGGTGCGGCTGACCGCCAACTTCTACCGGCACAGCCGCCCCGCCGAGGAGGTGCTGGAGCGGGCCGGGATCGCCGACCTCGCCGACCGGGTGGTCGGCCGCTGCTCCGGCGGCCAGCAGCAGCGGCTCCGGTTCGCGCTGGCCCTGCTGCCCGACCCGGACCTGATGGTGCTCGACGAGCCGACCACCGGCATGGACGTCGAGGGCCGCCGCGAGTTCTGGCAGGCGCTGCGGCGCGACGCCCGGGCCGGACGCACGGTCATCTTCGCCACCCACTACCTCGACGAGGCCGACGCGTACGCCGACCGGATCGTGCTGGTCCGGCAGGGTCGGATCGTCGCCGACGGCACCACCGCCGAGATCAAGAACCTGGCCGCCGGCCGGCTGGTCCGGGCGACCCTGCCCGACGCCGACCAGGCCGCGCTCGCCGCGCTGCCCGGCGTCGACGCGGTCGAGGTCCGCGGCGACAGCGTGCTGGTGCGCACCGCCGACTCGGACGAGGTCGCCCGGCACCTGCTCACCCGGACTGCGGCCCGGGACATCGAGATCACCTCCCGCAATCTCGAGGACGCCTTCCTCGCCCTCACCACCGACCGGACCGGAGCCTGACGATGACCACCACCCTGCCGGCAGCCGCCGACCCCGCGATCGCCGACCGCCGTCCGCCCGCGCTGGGCGGCTTCGCCGCGGCCGTGCTCGGCATCGAGCTGCGTCGGGTGCTGCGCAACCGCCGTACGCTCGCGTTCACGCTGATCATGCCGGCCGTCTTCTTCCTCATCTTCGGCCTGCCAGAGCGCGGGCAGCAGCTGGACAACGGTCGACCGGTGATCGCGTACGTCATGGTCAGCCTGGCCGTCTACGCGGCGATGGTGGCCACCACCAGCGCGGGCGCGGCGGTCGCCACCGAGCGGGCGCTGGGCTGGAGCCGCCAGCTGCGGCTCACCCCGCTGCGCCCGACCGCGTACGTCGCCACCAAGGTCGCCACGGCGATGACCCTCGGCCTGGTCGCGGTCTGCGTCGAGTTCGCCGTCGGCGCCGCCGCCGGCGTCCGGCTCTCCGCCGACGTGTGGCTGCTGAGCGGGGTCGCCGCCTGGCTCGGCTCGCTGGTCTTCGCCGCCTTCGGCCTCTTCATCGGCTACCTCGTGCCGGCCGAGAACGTCATGCAGTTCATCGGGCCGATCCTGGCCGTGCTGGCCATGTTCGGCGGGCTCTTCGTCCCGGTCGAGGTGCTGCCCGACGTCATCGCCGACATCGCCCGCTTCACCCCGGTGTACGGCATCGGCGAACTGGCCCGCGCCCCGCTGACCGGCGACGGCGTGAGCATGGGGGCGCTCGCCAACCTGGTGGGCTGGACGGTCCTCTTCGCGGTCGCCGCGACCCGGCTGTTCCGCCGGGACACCGCGCGGGTCTGATCGGGCCGACGGCTAGCGTGGACCCGATGGACGTCGCCACGGCGGGTCAGCCCCAGCCGGTGAGTCGCCGATGGCGGGTCACCGGCTGGCTGCTCGCCGCGGTCTGGCTCTTCTTCCTCAACATTCCGGTGGCCACCGCGCTGCACCAGCCCGAGCCCTGGCGCCGGGCAGTCGGGGTCGGCACGGTGGCCGCCTTCGGCGTGACGTACGTGGTGGTCTTCCAGTGGGTGCGGGCGCTGCGCCAGGCCGGTCGCCCGATTCCGGGCGGTCGGGCGGTCGGCGCGTTGCTGCTGTTGCTGGCGCTCGGCCTGGCCGGCATCCCCGGCACCGGCGGGGACTGGCTGACGACGCTGGTCTTCGTCGCCGCGGCGGCGGTGCTGCTGCTGCCGGGCGGGTGGGCGCTGGCGGTCGTGGTGCTCGCCGCGATCACCCCGCTGGTCGGGGCCCTGCTGGTGCCGGCCTGGGAGGCGGAGAGCACCGTCACGTTCGCCGTCCTGCTCGCCTCGTTCGCGATGTTCGGGTTCGCCCGGCTGGCGCAGCGCAACAGCGAGCTCCAGGCGGCCCAGCGGGAGATCCACCGGCTGGCGGTCGCGGAGGAACGGGCCCGGGCCGCGCGAGACCTGCACGACATCCTCGGCCACTCGCTCACCGTGGTGGCGATCAAGGCCGAGCTGGCCGGCCGGCTGATGGAGGTCGACCCGACCCGGGCGGCGACCGAGATCGCCGAGGTCGAGCGGCTGGCCCGGACGGCGCTGGCCGATGTGCGGCAGACCGTCGGGGCGTACCGGGGGGTGCGCCTGGCCGAGGAGTTGGCCGGCGCCCGCTCGGCGCTGGCCGCGGCGGGGATCACCGCTCTGCTGCCCGACGACCTGCCGGAACTGCCGGCGGAACGGGACCAGCTCTTCGGGTGGGCGGTACGGGAAGGGGTGACCAACGTGGTCCGGCACAGCGGGGCGCGGCGCTGCACGATCCGGGTCGGTGCGGACGCGGTGGAGATCAGCGACGACGGCCGGGGGCCGGCGCCGGACCCGTCGGCGGCCGGGCACGGGCTCGTCGGCCTGCGGGAGCGGGCGGAGCGGCTGGAAGCGACGGTGACCGTCGGCCGCCGCCCGGACGGCCCCGGTTTCCTGCTCCGCGTGGGCCTGCCGGCGGGTCCGCGGTGAGCGCGGGCCCGCCGATCCGACTGCTGCTCGCCGACGACCAGGCGCTGGTGCGGGGCGCGCTGGCCGCGCTGCTCTCGCTGGAGCCGGACCTCACCGTGGTGGCCGAGGTCGGCCGGGGCGACGAGGTGGTGCCCGAGGCCCGGCGCACCAACCCGGACGTCGCGTTGCTCGACGTGGAGATGCCCGGCCTGGACGGCATCGCCGCGACCACCGCACTGCGGGCGGCGCAGCCCGCCTGCCGGGTGCTGGTGGTCACCACCTTCGGCCGGCCCGGCTACCTGCGTCGGGCGATGGAGGCCGGCGCGAACGGCTTCGTGGTGAAGGACACCCCGGCCCGGCAGCTCGCCGAGGCGGTCCGGCGGGTGCATGCCGGCCTGCGGGTGGTCGACCCGACGCTCGCCGCGGAGACGCTCGCCACCGGGGCGAGCCCGCTGACCGAGCGGGAGACCGAGGTGTTGCGGGCGGCCCGGGCCGGCGGGACCGTCGCCGACCTGGCGGGCGTCCTCCACCTGTCCGAGGGGACGGTGCGTAACCACCTCTCCGCGGTCATCGGCAAGACGGGCGCCCGCAACCGCGCGGAGGCCGTCCGGATCGCCGAGCAGAACGGCTGGCTGCTCGGCGACTGAGGACTCAGGCGGTGGGCGGCGGCTCCGGCAGCTGCTCGACGACCACCACGCTGCTGCCGGTCCGCACCTCGGCCAGCAGTTCCCGTTGGCCGGTGCGGGTCAGCCGGATGCAGCCGTTGGTCGTGTTCTTGCCCAGCTCTCCGTCGTGGTACCAGCTGTGCAGGCCGATGTGCGCCCCGCGCAGCCCGGTCGGCACCGAGTTCGGGTCGTCCGGCACCGAGCCGAGCGCGAAGATGTCCACGCCGCCGTAGACGTCCTGCGGTGGTGGGGTGCGGCCGAGGATGAACGTGCGGCCGAGCGGCGTCTCCTGCCCACGCTGGCCCAGGCTGATCGCCCAGGAGCGGACCGCGGCGCCGTCCCGGTACCAGGTCAGCCGGTGCAGGCGGCGCTCCACCACGATCTGGTCCCGCAGGTCGACCGTGTCGTACCCGCCGGGCGGGACCCAGGCGAGCCGGCGGTTGGCCGACGGCAGCAGCACCGCCGTCCAGCCCGCTCGCCGCTCGGCGATCGGCATGGTCAGCTCCACGCCGCTGATGGTCGGGGCGAGGAAGGCCAACGGTTTCCCGCCAGGGGCGTTGTAGGCGGCGATCCGCCGCGTCGGGTGCAGCCCCTCGGTCAGCGGGGTGGTGTCCATGGTGGCCGGATCGGCCGGGAAGCCGCGGGGTGCGGGGTCGTACGTGACCACCGGCAGGCCCGGCGGAGCCGGCGCGGCCGGCGGGACGGTCTCGTCCGTCGCCTGCTCGGCGTCCGTGGGTGCCGGCTGCGACGGGGTGGGCGGCGCCGCCTGCCGGGCCGCCGGTCCCGGGCTCGGGGTCAGGGTCTGGCCGGTGAGGAACGCGGCCACCAACAGCGCCGGTACGCCGAGACCGGCGGCGAGCCACCGGCCCCGACCCGGAGCAATCTTTCGGTCAAACGGCACGAATTCACTCTAGAGGTGTCAGACGCCCCACATCCCCCGGTTCACAAAACACCCACGCCGCCACTTCCGGAGGTTTGCGTCAGTCTCCGCCCGGTTCCTGACGCAAACCTCTTGATCAACCGGTCAGAGGCGGGCGCCGACGTGGATGGCGACCGCGTCGTGCGCCGGGACGTTCGCCGTGAACCAGCCGTTGCCGTCCACCGTGATCACTGGCCCGCTGCACGAGCCGTTTCCGAAGGTGCCGTGGATGACGTCGCAGTAGCGGCCGGCGGGCAGGCCGGTGTAGTACGACCGCCCGGTGATCGCCTGGTCCTCGTCGTTGACGGTGAGGTAGCCCTTCCCGGCCCGGCTGAACGCGATGTGGTTGTTGCCGTTGTCGTACCAGTTGGCGACGCCGGCGCCCTCGGTGGCGTTGCGGAACCCGACCATGTTGGCGATCACCGGCCAGCGGTGTTCGCATTCCCAGCCGGAGTAGCAGGTGGTGTTCAGCGTCTTGTTGCCGCCGTCCGAGGGCGGGCCCTGGTCGCGGTTGCCGAAGGTGTAGCTCGACATCACGGTGGGGGAGCCGTACGGCCAGGCCAGCATGAAGGCGTTGGCCAGCGCGTAGATCCCCCGGTCGCGGTAGGTCAGCACGCCACCGTCGCGCTGGGTGTCGTGGTTGTCCACGAAGACCGCCGCCGGGCCGCTCGGCAGGTGACCCCAGCCCTCACCGAAGTTGCGCAGGTACGCCAGCCGCTCGGAACGGAACACCCGGGCCAGGTCCTTGCCGTAGCGGAACTCGTGCACGTCCCCGTTGCCGGTGTACTCGGTCGGCTGGATCGGCTCGCCCGCGCCGTGGATGACCTCCTGCACGAGGTACGCCGGGCGGGAGAGCCGCGCCCGGATGGCCGCGATGTCGGCGGCCGGCATGTGCTTGCTCGCGTCCATCCGGAACCCGTCGACACCGAGCGCGAGCAGGTCGTTGAGGTACGCGGCGAGCCGACCCCGCACGTAGTCGGACTCCGTCCGCAGGTCGGCGAGATTGACCAGTTCGCAGTTCTGCACCTCGTACCGGTCGTGGTAGTTGACGATGTCGTCGTTGCCGTTCCGGCCGCAGTGGTGGAAGTCCTGGGACTGGTAGCTGCCCGGGTAGTCGTAGTGCCCGTAGGTCGAGCCCGCCCATCCGGTGCCGCCGGCGTCCTGCCCGGACATGTGGTTGACCACCGCGTCGACGATCACCTTCACGCCGGCGGCGTGGCAGGTGTTCACCATGGACTGGAACTGGGCGCGGGTGCCCTTGCGTGACTCGATCCGGTAGCTGACCGGCTGGTACGCCACCCACCACTGGGCGCCGCGGACGTGCTCCTGGGGCGGGGAGACCTGGACGTAGCCGTAGCCCTTCGGGCCGAGGGTGCTCTGGCACTCGGCGGCGACCGACGGCCAGTTCCACTCGAAGAGCTGGACGATGACCTTCTTGGTGCCGCTGGGGGCCGCCGCGGCCGGGGGTGCCGTGGCGGCGGTCGGGACGATCAGGCTGGCGAGCAGGCCGGCGGCGAGGATCGCCGCGCGGCATCGGCGTCGATGCATCGGGGCTCCTGACGGGGGCGGGGGGACGACGGTGGCGCAGCGGGGGCGGGCGCCTCGACTGCCGGAATCTTGCAGCAGCGGGCTGAAATTTTCGGAAAGGTTACAAGCGCGTTGCAGTGACTGTCAACGCATGGACATGCATCGCTGTCTGGCGTCGGCGGCCACCGACGGGTCGTCCCGCGGCCGGCCTCCCGGCCAGTCGGCGGGCGGCCGGCAGGCGGCCGGCGGGGCGTTCGGCGGGGCGGCGGCCCACACGCGCGGCGGCGTCCGGCGGTTCGATCCGGCGGCGAAATTTCTGCGCCTCCGGTGATCCGCCCGCGGCGCCGCTCCGTACTCGATGGGGGAGCGGGTCGGCCGGCGGTACGCCGCCGCTAGACGATCGAGGAGCAGATGGCCCGGGCTAAGCAGAACCAGAGGGCGACGACCGTCCGGACCAGCGAGAGCAGCCGGGGGGTACGCGGCCGGTCCCGGCCTGCGATGGCCGCACTGATCTTCTCCGCGCTCGCCGCGGCATGGGCCGCCGTGATGCTCACCGGCGCCGGCCAGCGGGCGTACGCGTACGGCTTCTTCTTCACCGAGTTCTTCGCCGGCGTGGTCACCCTGGTCGCGCTGAGCCTCACCGTCATGCTGGGCCTGCTCGCCACCGACCGGCTGGTCCTGCTGATCCGGCACCGGGTGCTGCTCCAGTCCGCGCACCGGGCGACCGGTGTCCTCGGCGTCGTCGGCCTCCTGTTCCACGTGCTCACCAAGGTGGCCACGGGCCGGGCGGCGAGCACGGACGCCGTGGTGCCCTTCGTCGGCGGCCGAGGGCTCTACGTCGGGCTCGGCACGGTGGCCGCCCTGCTGATGGTCAGCGTGCTCTGGACCGGCATCATCCGGGCCCGGTTCGCCGGCGTCGGTCCGAAGTGGCTCTGGCGGGCGCTGCACTCCCTGGCGTACCTCGCCTGGCCCTTCGCCCTGGTGCACGGCCTGTACGCCGGCCGCCCGGCGAAGTCCTGGGTCATGCTGAGCTACCTGGCCTGCCTGCTGCTGGTGGTGTTGGCGCTGCTGGTCCGCCTCTCGGTGACCGTGGGCCGGCGCAGCCGGGAGCAGCACCAGGCCGCCGCGATGAACCAGGCCCTCCTCGCCCGACCGGCCGAGGAGGGCCAGGGACGGTCGCTGCTGGCCGGGCTGGTGCGCCGCGGCGACGCCAAGCGTGCCGCTCAGGCCGCCCGGGAGCGCCGCGAGGCCGAGTGGGCGCGGACCACCGCGGAGCTCTCCGTGCCGGCGGGCGGGCGGCGGCGCGATCCGGAGCGGTTCACCGTGCCGGTGGTGCCGGAGCCGGGCACCCTCCGCGAACCGGTGCGGCCCGGCCGCCGCGAGCGGGACGAGGAGCGGGCCGCCCGGCGTACCAGCCGGAGCCGGACGGCGGAGGCCGCACCGGCGGCGTCCCGGTCCGCCCGGTACCGGGACGAGGAGCCGGAGGTGGAGACGACGCGATCGCGGCGTCGCCGCGCCGAGGAACCGGCGTCGGGTCGATCCCGGCGCGGCCGGGTGGAGGAGACGCAGCCGGCCGCCGACGAGCGGACCGGGAGCCGGTCCCCCGGGTCGAGCCGGCGGCGTCGCCGCGCGGAGGACGAGGTCGACGCCGGCGCCCGGTACCCGGCCCCGCGCCGGCGGGTCGACCAGCCGGAGGAGCCGTGGACCAGCCCGCGCCGCTGGGAGGCCGCCGAGCCGATCTCGGCCGGACCCGTCTCCGCCGGCCCGGTCTCCGGCACGCCGATCTCCGGTACGCCGATCTCGGCGGAGCCGCGCAGCGGCGGTGGCCGGCACAGCGTCGAGGAGGACGTGCCGGAGGAGCCGGACTACTGGCGTCCGCCGGCCCGGTACGCGCCGGAGGAGCCGCCGGTGCCGGTCGACGACACCCCGACCCTGGTCGACCTGGCCTCCCGCCGGGCGCGAAAGGCCTCCGGGGAGGGCCGGTCCGGCCGCCGCAAGCGGGCCAACGCCAACGCGGACGCGGTGGACGGGGCGTACTGGGCCGGGCTGCGGGGTGAGGCGAAGTGATGCGGACGACGGTCCCGCCGGTCGCCTGCGTCGGTGAGCCCCGGCTGACCGCCGGCTTCGCCGAGTTCGGTCGGCTGGACCTGGCCGCGCACGAGCAGGTGCACGGGCCGGTGGGCCCGATGGAGCCGGCCAGCCTGCTCCGGCTCGCCGAGGGGATACAGCTCAAGGGCAAGGGCGGGGCGGGCTTCCCGTTCGCCCGGAAGCTGCGCGCGGTACTGGAGTCCTGCGAGCGGCAGGACCTGAGCGCGGTGGTGGTGGTCAACGCCACCGAGGGGGAGCCGGGCAGCTGGAAGGACAAGGTGCTGCTGACCCGGGCCCCGCACCTGATCCTGGACGGCGCGGCACTGGCCGCGTACGCGCTGGACGCCGAAGAGATCGTGATCGGCGTGACCGACGACGTCGTGGGGCGCGAGTCGCTGACGGAGGCGCTCGCGGAGCGCCGGATGCCGGTGCCGGCCACCATCGTCACCGTCCCGCACCGGTTCATCTCCGGCGAGGGCGGCGCACTGGTCAACGGGATCAACGGGCTGCCGCACATCCCGCCCGGCACCAAGAAGCGCTCCAGCGACTCCGGCGTCGGCGGGCTGCCCACTCTCCTGTCGAACGCGGAGACGTTCGCCCAACTGGCCGTGGCCGCCCGGCTCGGCCCGTACGAGTACGCCGCCGTCGGCACCGACGACGAGCCGGGCACCGTGCTGCTCACCGTCACCGGCGCGGCCGGCCGGCCGGCGGTCGTCGAGTGCGCGGGCGGCACGCCGCTGCGCGACATCCTCGACCTCTGCGAGGTGCCCGACGGCCCCGGCATCCTGACCGGCGGCTACCACGGAAAGTGGATCACCGCGGAGGCGGCGGACCGGGCGGAGATCTCCCGCAAGGGGCTGGCCGCGGTCGGCGGCACGCTGGGGGCCGGCATCATGATCCCGCTCGGCGCCGACACCTGCCCGCTCGGCGAGGCCGCCCAGGTGGTGCGCTACCTCGCCGGCGAGTCCGCCGGCCAGTGCGGGCCGTGCAGGATGGGCCTGCCGGATCTGGCCCGAGCCGTGGACCTCGCGGTCGCCGGCAGCCGGCCCGCCGACGTCGTGCGGGCCGCCGCCGGCGAGGTGAAGGGCCGCGGGGCGTGCAGCCACCCCGACGGTACGGCCCGGTTCGCGCTCTCCGCGATCGAGGTCTTCGTGGAGGACCTGCGCCTGCACTCGACCGGCGAGGGCTGCGGCCGGCGGGTCAAGGGCGTGCTGGGACTGCCCGGCGCGCCCGACCCGGACCCGCAGAAGCTCACCCTCGACTGGTCCCGCTGTGACGGGCACGGGCTCTGCGCGCACGTGGTGCCGGACTTCATCCGGCTGGACGCCAACGGCTACCCGGCCTTCCCGCCGACCCCGGTGCCGACGTGGCTGCGCCAGGGCGCGATGAAGGCGGTCAAGGTCTGTCCCGAGCTGGCCCTGCGGCTGGCCAAGGCCGAGTGACGGCCGCGACGAAGGGAGCCGCCGATGTGGTCGGTGGACAGCGGGGAGCCGGCCCGGGCGTCGGCCGGCGACGCGGCCCGGCTGCCGCGCGTCCCGGCATCAGGTCGCACGTCGGCCGGGGTGCGGGGCATCGCGCGCGTCCCGGCGTCGGGTCGCGCCGCGGCCCGGGTGCGGGGCGTCGCCGCGGGGATCGCCCTGCTCGCGCTGCTGGCGGCCATGACGTCCTGTGCCGGCGGCGGTGAGCCCGGGGCGATCGCCGCACCGCCGGTCGCGCCGGCGTCCGGGCCCGCGCCCGCGCCCGCATCCGGGGCCGCGTCCGGGACGCCGGCGGCGGTCCGGGTGCCGGACACCCTCGACTTCACCGCCACCACGCTCGACGGCGCGCCCTTCTCCGGCGCCGGCCTCACGGGCCGGCCGGTCGTCCTCTGGTTCTGGGCCCCGTGGTGCGCCACCTGCGCGAGCCAGGCGTGGACGGTCGCCGAGGTCGCGCCGGCGTACCGGGACCGCGTGCCGGTCGTGGGCGTCGCCGGACTCGGCGAGCAGCGGGCGATGCGCGACTTCGTCACCGAGTTCGAGCTGGCCGGGGTGCCGCAGCTCGACGACCGGGCCGGGAAGGTCTGGAGACGCTTCGAGGTGGTCGAGCAGAGCACCTTCGTGATCATCGACCGGGACGGGAGGGTGGTCCACCGGGGCTTCCTCGACGGCGAGGCGCTCACCGCGCGGCTCGCCGCGCTGGCCGGCTGATGACGACCGGGCTGCTGCTCGCGCTGACCGCCGGAATGCTCGGCGCGGTCAACCCGTGCGGCTTCGCGATGCTGCCGGCGTACCTGTCGCTGCTGGTGGCCGGGGCGCCGCACACCCGGGGCGCGGTGGGCCGCGCGCTCACCGCGGCCACCGGGCTGACGCTGGGGTACGTGCTGGTCTTCGGCGCCTTCGGCCTGGCGCTCGCCCCGCTCGCCGGATGGCTGCGGCCCCGACTGCCGTGGTTCACCGTCGTGCTGGGGCTGGTGCTCGTGGTCGCCGGGGGCTGGCTGCTCGCCGGTCGGCGGCTGCCCGCACCGGGCCGGTTCGCCCGGGCGCCCCGGCTCACCCGCTCGTGGGCGTCCATGGTGCTCTTCGGCGCGGCGTACGCGGTCGCCTCGCTGGGCTGCGCCATCGCCCCGTTCCTGGCGATCGTGGTGACGAGCCTCCAGGCCGGGTCGGCCCTGCGGGGGCTCGCGCTGTTCGGGGCGTACGCGCTGGGGATGGGTCTGGTGGTCGCGGTGGCCGCACTCGGCGTGGCGCTGGTGCGCGACGGGCTGGTGACCCGGCTGCGCGGCGCCGGCGCGCTGGTGCCCCGGCTCAGCGGGGTGGTGCTGGTGGCCGCCGGCGGCTACGTGGCCTGGTACGGCTGGTACGAGGCGCGGCTCGCCGCCGGCCGCCGCGACGCCCTGAGCGACCCGGTGGTGCTCGCCGCGACCCGAGGCCAGCGAGCCCTGGCCGCGACCCTGGACGCGCTCGGCCCGGCGCCCGTCACGGCGGTGCTGGCCGCACTGCTCCTCGCCGCCGCCCTGTCCCGCCGTAACCGCCACTCGACGCGACGATCATGCAGTCGTGGTGGTGAACAAAGGGGGTGAGTCCACCTTCCAGGCACCACAACTGCATGATCGACGAGCAGGGGAGTGGGGTCAGCCCAGCGGGGTGAGGCGGTCGGTGCCCAGCTTGTCGCGGAGCACCTCCGGCACCAGCACGGTGCCGTCGGGCTGCTGGAACTGCTCCAGGATGGCCGGGAAGAGCCGGCTGGTGGCCAGCGCCGAACCGTTGAGCGTGTGCACGAACCGGGTCTGCTTGCCGCCCGGCTCCCGGTAGCGGATGGCCGCCCGGCGGGCCTGGTAGTCGCCGCCCCAGGAGACCGACGACACCTCCTTGTACTTGCCGGTGCTCGGCATCCAGACCTCGACGTCGAAGGTCTTCCGCATCGCGGCGCTGGAGTCGCCGGCTGCGAGCAGGCTGGTCTGGAAGTGCAGGCCCAACTTCCCGACCAGGCCCTCCACGTGGCCGACCATCGACTCCAGCGCGGCGTCCGCCTGCTCGGGCAGGGTGAACTGGAAGATCTCCACCTTGTTGAACTGGTGCCCGCGCACCGTGCCGCGCTCGTCGGAGTGCGAGCCGGCGGCCTCGCGCCGGTAGCACGGCGTGTACGCGAACGCCTTCAGCGGCAGCCGCGCGGTCTCCAGGATCTCGTCCTGGAACGCGCCGAGGATCGCCGTCTCCGCGGTGGGCAGCAGGAACTGGCCGCGCGGGGCCGACTGCCTGTCCAGGTGGTAGACGTCGTCGTAGAACTTCGGGAACTGCCCGGCCGCGAAACCGGCGCTGTCCAGCAGCAGGTGCGGCGGGAGCAGGAACTCGTAGCCGGCCGTGATGTTCTGCTCGATGAGCCAGTTGACCAGCGCCCACTCGAGCCGGGCGCCCAGGCCGGTGTACATCCAGAAGCCGGAGCCGCCGAGCTTGACGCCCCGCTCGTGGTCGACCAGGCCGAGCGCGCGGCTCAGCTCCACGTGGTCGCGGATCTTCTCGATGGCCGGCGGCTCGCCGAAGGTCCGGACGACCCGGTTCGCCTCCTTGCCACCGGCGACGACGTCGGCGGCGGGCAGGTTGGGCAGCTCGCTCATGGTGCTGCGCAGCCGGGCCTGCACCCCGTCCAGCTCGGACTCCAGTTCGGCGAGCTGCTTGCGCTCGGCCTCTGGCGCGGTGACCTGCGGCTCTACGCCGGCCCGCTTCGCCTCCGCGTACGCCCGCGCCTCCGCCTTGCGGCGCTGCCGCTCGGCGTCGATCTCCGTAATCAGGGCGCGACGCTCCTGGTCGAGCCGCTGGATCTCGTCCAGGGCCCGGTTGACCTCGGCGGGATCCAGTCGCTTCGCCAGCGCGGTCGCCACCGCCTCGCGATCCTTCCGGATCAACTCCATGTCGAGCATGCTGCTCCGTACGCCTCCGTCCGGGAGTCTGGTGGACCCCCAGATGCTACCGTCGCGCCCTTCCGCCCCACCGACGCACCGTCGCCTGCCGTCCGGCGCCCCGCGAACGTGGAAGGAGACGGCTCGACCTCCTCCCACGATTCGCGGGACACCCAGGGTCAGAGCCGGATCGGCATGAGGATGGAGTAGGCGTCCCCGTCGGCCGAGCCGCGGATCGCCAGCGGGGCGATGGGGCCGTCCAGTTCCAGCACCAACTGCCCGTCGCCGGCGGCGTCGAGCGCATCGAGCAGGTAGCGGGCGTCCACTCCGACGCGTACCCCGGCCGTCGCGTCGTCCGGGCCGATCACCCGCAGCCCCCGGTCGTCGGCGCCGAGCACCGTCACCACGTAGCTGCGCCCGTCGTGCTCCCGATGCAGCGTGGGGGCGTCGGGCGCGCGCAGCGCGGTCCGCAGCGCGTCGGCGTCGATCGGGAACCGGTGGGCCGGCGGCTCACCGCCGGTGCGCGGCAGCAGCCGCTGGTAGTCGGGGAAGTCGTACGGCAGCGCGTCGGCGCTGACCACCCGGCCGGCGACCGAGACCGCGATCCGGGTGCCCTCGACGGTCAGGTGGGCCTCCGGGGCGATCCCGGCGCCGGTGTCCAGCAGGGCGCGGACGTCGTCGACGAAACCGGCCGGGGCGAGAGCCCGGGTCGGCGGCCCGTCCACCTGGGCGGCGCCGACCCGGGCCAGCGCGAGGCGGTGCCGGTCGGTGGCGACCACCCGGACGCCGTCCGGCTCGACGTCGAACAGCACGCCGGTGAGCACCGGCAGGTCCGGGTCGGTGCCGACGGCGAAGCGGACGGCGTCGATGGCGCGGGCCAGGTCGACGCGGGACAGCACGAGGCGGGTGGTCATCGCGGGCTCCTCGGGGCCGAGCAGGGTACGGATCCGGGAGAGCTCGCGGCGGGCGTCGGCGAGGCCGTCCTCCAGCCGGCGCAGGTGCGCGTCCAGCAGCCGGTGCACGGCGGCCGGCTCGGCCCGCACCGCGGCGGCGATCTCGGCGACCGGCATGCCGACCCGTCGCAGGCCGGCGACCAGCCGGGCCGGCGCCACCTGGTCGTCGGTGTACCAGCGGTAGCCGGTCACCGGGTCCACGTGGGCGGGCACCAGCACCCCGGCCGAGTCGTAGAACCGCAGGGCGCTGACCGTCAGGCCGCTGGCCCGGGCCAGCTCGCCGATGCTGCGCAGCTCGCTCTCCACGACCGGAGACCCTGTCGTCTCGACCTGGTCGAGGGTCAAGCCCGCCCCGCCGGGCCGTCCAGCACCCGGAACGTGATGCCGGCCCGGGTGAGCCGGCCGAGCAGCGCCTCGCCCATCGCGGTCACCGGGGTGACCTGCCCGGCGGTCGGCGGCAGGTCGTCCAGGGCCAGGCAGAGCGCCGACTCGGCGAGCATCTTCGCCGTCTCGTCGTAGCCGGGGTCGCCGCCGGACACCTCGGTGTGCACCCGCCGCCCGCCGCCCGCCCCGACGAACCGGACCCGGAACCACGACCGCGACCGCTGCTGCGGCGTCGGCCCCTGGCCGGAGGCGAGCCGGCCGAGCAGCCAGCGTCGGGCGGGTGGCACCCTGACCAGGCCGGCCAGGGCGCCGAGCCCGGCCGCGGCGGCCAGCACGGTGGGCAGCCGCCGCACCGCGGCGAAGTGCCGGTAGCGGAAGTCCGGCCCGTACTCCGGGCACGCGGCCGCGGAGCGGCGGACGACGTGCGGATCGATCGTGGGCAGCGGCACCGTCCACATGCCCAGCTCCGCCGAGCGGGCGAGGCGACCCGCCACCGCCCGGACCCGCCGGTCCGCCGGCCGCGGCTCGACCGCGCGGCGCTCGCGCGCGGCCCGGCTCGCGTGGGCGGCGCGGGAGAAGGCGGTGAGCGCCGAATGGTACGTGCCGGCCGAGAATCGTCCGCCGGCCCGGACGAAGCCGTCGACCGTGATCGCCGCGTCGGCGGGCAGGTGCCGGACGGTGAACCAGGCGCCCAGGTCGTGCGGGATCGAGTCGAAGCCGCAGGCGTGCACCAGCCGCGCCCCGGTGCGGACGGCCTCGGCGTGGTGGCGCAGGTACATCAGGTCGACGAACTCCGGCTCGCCGGTGATGTCCAGATAGTCGGTGCCGGCCCGGGCGCACGCGGCGACCAGCGGCTCCCCGTGGTGGATGAACGGGCCGACGGTGCTGGCGACCACCCGGGTGCTCTCCGCCAGCGCGCGCAACGAGTCGGCGTCGGCCACGTCTGCGGTCAGCAGCGGCAGCCCGGCCAGCGCCGGGTCGATCCCGGCGAGCCGCTCACGTACCGTCGCCACCTTCCCGGGGTCGCGCCCCGCGAGCGCCCACCGCAGCCCGGCGGGGGCGTGTCTGGCCAGGTATTCGGCGGTCAGCCCGCCGGTGAAACCGGTCGCGCCGAACAGCACGAGGTGGTGCGTCCGCTCCCCAACCATCCCCGGAGTCTGCCATCCCGTCCGCGTGGCGGCACACCCTCGCTCCCGCGGCGCGGCCCGGGCGCCGGGGTACGGCCAGCGCCCGGGCCACCGCTCCGGCGGCCGCCGAGCCGGCGGGGGTGAGCGCCGACGCGGCCAGCCGTCCGAAACGTCCCACCTCGTCCCTTCCGCCTCGTTCCGCTCGGCCCCGGTGTACCCCCGATGGTGGGCGCGGTGCGGGTGAACGCGGCTCGCCCCGAAGGGGTGAACCGGCCACCGCCGGGTAACCGCCCGCCGACCGGGGGGTGGAACGCGTCCGTGGGGGTGGGGCCGGATGCCGGAGCAGCAGAGCGGGGCACGGGTGGAGACGGCGACGCCGGATGCGGCCGGGCCGCCGCTGCTCGCGTCCCGGCTGACCCCGCCCGCGCTGCCCGAACCGGTGGTGGCCCGGCCCCGGCTGCTGCGCCGGCTCGACGCCGGCAGCGCCGGGCCGGTCACCCTGGTCCGGGCGCCGGCCGGGTGGGGCAAGACCACCCTGCTCGTCTCCTGGACCCGCCTCGTCGACGGCAGCGCCGGGGAGGGCGCCGACGTGCGCCCGGACGGCAGCGTCGCCGACCCGCGCCGGCCGACCCCGGCCTGGGTGTCCGTGGAGAGTGGCGACGACGGCGACCGGCTCTGGTTGTACCTGGCGGCGGCGCTGCGCGCCACGACGGATCCGGTGCTGGACCCGGCGGCGCCGGTGCCGGACCGGCCGCCCCGTCCCGACCAGCTGGAACTGCTGGCCGCCGCGCTGGCCGCCCGGGAGCGGCCGGTGCTGCTGGTCCTGGACGACCTGCACCGGGTCACCGACCCGGCGGCGCTGACCGGCCTGGAGTTCCTCCTCCGCCATGCCGAGCAGCGGTTGCGCCTGGTGGTCGGTGCGCGCGCCGGGCTGCCGCTGGCCGTGCACCGGCTCCGGCTGGCCGGCGAGCTGACCGAGATAGGCCCGGACGAGCTCGCCTTCACCGACGACGAGGTGGCCGATCTGCTCAGCGCGCACGGCGTGCGGCTGCCCGGCGCGGCGCTGCGCCGGCTGCGGGAGCGGACCGCTGGCTGGCCGGCGGCGCTCCGGTTCGCCGCGCTGGCGCTGGACCGTCAACCTGACCCGGCGCGCTGGGTCGGTCGGTTCGGCGGGGACCAGCCGGAGATCGCTGGCTACCTGCACGAGGAAGTGCTGGCGGCGGTCGCGCCGGAGGCGCGCGAGCTGCTGCGGCGAACCGCGCTCGCCGAGACGGTCTGCGCCGACCTTGCGGACGCGCTCACCGGCCGCGCGGACGGCGAGCGCATGCTCGCCGACCTGTCCGGCGACCGTGGCCTGCTGAGCCGCGACGACAGCCGGCCGCCCTGGTACCGCTGCCACCCGCTGCTGACCGACCTGCTCCGGGCCGACCTGGCCCGGCTGCCCGCCGACGAGCTGCGCGACCTGCACCTGCGGGCCGCCGGCTGGTACGCCGACAACGGCCGCCCGGCCGAGGGGCTACGGCACGCGCTGACCGCCGGCCGGTGGGACCGGGCGACCGAACTCTTCGTCGCGCAGTGGCCGGAGCTGGCGCCGTACGACCGGGCCGGCGCGGACGGCCCGCCTCCGGCGTCTCCGCCGCCGGAGGCGGTGCGCCGGGACCCGGAACTCGCGCTCGCCTGCGCCGCCGAGCGGGCCCACGCCGGCGACGCCGCGGCCGCAGCCGGATACCTGCGCAGCGCCGCCGACCACGCGGGGACGCTACCCACGCCCCGGCGGGACCGCTTCCTGCGGCTCGCCACCGCGCTGGAGCTCACCCTCGCCCGCCTGGCCGGCGACCACGCCGAGGTGCGCGCCGCGGCCGCCCGGCTGGTTCGCGGCCGGATGACCGGGGCCGGCGAACCGCCGCCGAGCGCGGCGGGCGCCGGCCCGCGCGGCGGCGCCACCGAGGACGCCGACCTGCGCGCCTTCGCCGGTACGGCGCTCGGGCTGGTCGAGCTTGCCGAGGGGCAGCTGCCCGGGGCGCGCTTCGCCCGTGCGCTGGCGGCGGCCGGGGAGGCCGGTCGGCCCCGCACCGAGCTGGTCTGCGCGAGCCGGTCGGCGCTGCTGCACGCGGTCCGGGGAGAGCTGCGGGCCGCCGAGACCGCCGCCCAGGAGGCGCTGGCCATGCCGCCCTGTCACGGCTGGGCCTGCCGGCTCGACTGCGGGTACGCCTACCTGGCGCTCGCCGTCGTGGCGCTGCACCGGGACCAGCCCGAGGAGAGCGCGGCGAACCTGGCCCTGGCCGCGCCGGCGACCGGCGGGGCGGAGCCGGACGACCGGCCCCCGGGGGCCGACGTGCCGGCCGCCGAGACCGTCGCCGCCGCCGTGGCCGCACTCTGTCGCGCGCGGCTGCTGCATGATCGGGGCGAGCCGGCGGCTGGACAGCGGCTGCTGGTCGAGGCCCGGGACCGGCTGGCCGACCGGCCCACCGGTGCCGACCTGGCGTACCTGCTGCTGGCCGCCGAGGCCGACCTTCGTGGCGCCCGAGGAGACCTGGACACGGCGCGGGAGCTGCTCACCCGGCCGGTGCGGGAACAGGCCGGGCCGGTGGCGCCGCTGGCGGTGGCACTGGCCCGGGTCGAACTACGGGCGGGCGATCCGCGGGCCGCCGGCCGGGCGCTGCCGGACTGGCAGGCGGCGGAGGCGTCCGACTGGCCGTTGGCGCTGCGCCTCGAGGCGGGCCTGCTCGACGCGGTCCTGGCCCGCCATGCCGGAGACGAGCGCCGCGCCGGCCGGGTTCTCGAGCAGATGCTCGACCTGGCCGGCCCGGAGGGCTTCCGGCGGGTCTTCACCCGGGCCGAGCCGGCCGTACGGGATCTGCTCGCCGCCCACCTCGACACCGGCACCGCGCACTGGCCGATGGTGAGCGACCTGGTCCGGGGCGCGGACGAGCCGGCGGACCGGGGGGCGGCCGAGCCGGCGCCGGCGCTGGACGAGCCGCTGACCGAGCGGGAACTCACCATCCTGCGTTACCTGCAGAGCATCCTGTCCAACGTCGAGATCGCCAGCGAGCTGTCCCTGTCGGTCAACACGGTGAAGACCCACGTCCGCAACATCTACCGCAAGCTCGACGCGACCCGCCGCCGCGAGGCGGTACGGCGGGCGCGTGAGCTACGGCTGATCTGAGCCGGGTCGGCCGCGCAGCGCCGGGTCGGCCGGTCTGTGCCCGGGTCGGCCGGGCCGTGCCGGGTCGGCCGGTCCGCGCCTCAGGTGTCGGACGCGGCGTCCACTGCGGCGAGCAGGTCGGGCAGGGCGTACCCGCCGTCGTGGCGGACGTCGTTGATGAACAGGGTCGGGGTGCCGTTCACCCCGCTGCGGATGCCGCCGACGAAGTCCCGCCGCACCCGGTCGGCGTGCGCCTGCCGTTCCACCTCGGCGCCGATCTCGTCCGGCGGCAGGCCGAGTTGCTCGACGCCGAGCGACAGGTGCACCGGGTCGAGCTGGTCCTGGTGCTCGAACAGCCAGTCGTGCATCTCCCAGAACCGCCCCCGCGTCCCGGCCGCCTCGGCCGCCTCGGCGGCGCTCTCCGCGTACGGGTGCACGTTGGCGATCGGGAAGTGGCGGTAGACCAGGCGGACCGTCCCGTCCCGCTGCCGGAGCATCTCGTGCAGGTTCGGGTACGCGGCGCCGCAGAACCGGCACTGGAAGTCGCCGTACTCGACGACGGTCACCGGCGCGTCCGGCGCGCCCCGGACATGGTCGCTCTCGGTCACCGGCGTCCGCAGACGGGCGGTGACCTGCAAGGGCGTGATCATCCGGCCACCACCTGCCGATCGGCGGCCAGCCGCTCCAGCGCGTCGAGGATGCCGTCCGCCCCCGGGTTGACGTCGGGCGGGGAGAGGTGACTCCAGGCCACCGTGCCGTCCGGGCCGAGCACCACCAGCGCCCGCGCGGCCTCGCCCTGCGGGGTGTAGGCGCCGTACGCGCGGGCCACCTCGCCCTTGGGCTCGAAGTCGGCGAGCAGCGGGAACTCGATGCCCTGGCTCTGCGCGAACGCCCGGTGCGACCAGATGCTGTCCACCGAGATGCCGAGCACCGCGGCGCGGTAGCGGTCGAACTCGGGCATGGCGGCCTGGTAGAGCGCCATCTGGTCGCCGCAGACCGGGGTCCAGTCGGCCGGGTAGAAGGCGAGCACCACCGGCCGGCCGCGGTACTCGCCGGGGCCGGTGCGCCGCCCGTCCGGGGTGGCCGGCAGGGTGAAGTCGGGCCCCGGCCGGCCCGGTCCGATCAGCCCGTTCGGATCAGTCATGACTCCCACGCTCGCTCCCGGTCGGGTGAGGCCGGCTCACCCGGGCCGGGTGGTTCAGCGGAGCACGGGGGCGACCGCGAGGTGGTTCTGCACCTCCCGGATGCCCGGCGCCGACCAGGCCACCCGCTCCACCTCGGCCCGTTCCGGCATCGAGTGCACCAGCCCGGACAGCAGCACGGTGTCGCCGTGGACCCGCACGGTGACCCGCTCGGCCTCGGTGGCCCGGCTGCGGGCCAGCGCGTCGACGATCCGTTGGGCCAGTTCGTGCCCGTCCGGGCGGATGGCCGGGCGGACGGTGATCCCGTTGCTGACGCCCCGGACGCCGGCGAGCCGGCTGACCACCCGCTCGGCCGCCCGTCGCTGGTACTCCCACTCCGCCTCGCCGTGCAGGGTCACCCAGCCGGCGGAGACGGTCACCTGCATCTGCTCGACCGGGACGAACGCGTCCCACTCCAGGGCGTGCCCGACCGCCGCGGCGATGTCCGGGTCGGCGCGCTCCGCCCCGCCGGGCAGCTGCACGGCCAGATCGTTGGCGACCGCGCGGACCCGGGTCACCCGGTGCGCGGCCCGCTCGGCGGCCCACTTCTTGGCGTAGCTGTCCACCCGGCCGGTCAGCGTGACGACGCCCTCGGAGACGGTCACGCCGATCTCGTGCGGTCGTACCCGCGGTTCCCACGTCAGCTCGTCGAGGACGTCGGACTGGATGTCCTGGTCGGTGCGGGTGATCGTCTCGGTGGCCATCTGTCCCTCCTCCGGTCTCCCCGGGCGGCGCCAGCACGCACGCCCGCGTCCACCGATCCTGTCGCCGGGCCGGGTGACGTCCCCTCGCCCGGCCGGGGTGAGTCGCGCTGGGAGCGATTCCATCGCCGCTGACCGTCGATTAGGGTGAGCGCGTGACGGCGCCGTGGTGATCCGCGCCGCCCGCTGAACTCCGGGCCCGGGCGTGGTCGGCGGCGCCCGGGCCACCGGAGCCCGTTGCCCAAAGGCCCGCCGGCCCCCACCCCGGCCGCCCCGTTGATCATGAAGTTGTTGTCACCCGTGCCGGCGTGTCGCGACAACAACTTCATGATCAACAGGAAGTGGGCGGGGCGCGGGGGTGGGGTGGGCGGACGTGGGCGGGCCCCGACCGGCGGTGCCGGTCGGGGCCCGGGTGGTGCGTCGGGGTTGCGGGCGGTCAGAGGTCCCGGCTGGCGGGGGAGTTCGGGCGGTCGACGTCGACGAACTCGATGTCGTCCACCGCCGGGTCCTCCCTGCTGCCGGCGGCCCGCGCGGCGGTGCCGGCGGCCCAGCCGATCGCGGCGCCGACGAGCGCCGCGCTGATCAGCAGCGCCCACGGCAGCGCCGGCCGGCGACCGGCGAGCGCGTCGAACGCCAGGACCGCGCGCCGACGGGCCTCGTCAGCGGTGGACCCGACCAGGTCGCCGGCCTCGTCACCGAGCCGATGACCCCCGCGGCGGGCGGTGCGGGCGGTGTCCCGCACGGTGTCCCCCGCGGAGCCGACGGCGGAGACCAGGTGCTGCCACGCCTGATCGGCGATCCGCTCGGGTCTGCTGCGGCGGTCCAGCAGGTTGGTTCCGAACATCGTCACTACCTCCTCGGGCGGCCGAGGTCCGCGGCCACATCGGACCTCGGCATCTGTCCAGCGCGTCACGGTTCGCTCACCGGCCAGTGCCCCGTCCGCCGTCACGGCAAACCCGACCGACGGGCGGCGGCTTCAGTGCAGCACGACCACGGCGGCCCCGCGGGCGAAGTCGTCGTCGTCATCATCGTCGTCGTCACCGCCGCCGAAGCCGCAGGCCAGTACGAGGGCGAGCAGGAGGCCGACGCCGGCCACCCCGGCGAGTCTCTTGATCATTGATGGTCCTCTCCGTCATGGTGGGCTCCCGGCCGATGCTAGGCAGTGGCGGCAACCGCGCGGCCGGGCCGCGGGCGGGGCGGCCACGCCCGGGACGTGCCGTTTCGGCCCGAGTGGCCGGCACCGGCTACCCTGGGTCGGCGACGCGTCGGTGTGGCGAATCGTTGGACGAACAGACGAAGAGAAAAGTCCGGACAAGGGTGACAAGGTGTGCCCTGATCCGCGAATTGCTCATCCCGAGGGGTGGCGACCGAGGCCGTTGGAGGAATACTCTCGGTCGCGGCCCGCGTACTGATGAGGCGCCCGGGGACGGGCGGGTGGAGGTGCTCGCGTGAGCCTGTCGATCGTGAAGTCGGTTCTGTCCGGTGGTGTGGTGGAGATCGCCCCGCGTGGTGAGATCGACGTCGACACCGCCTACGAGGTGCGCGAGGCGATCGCCGAGGTGCTCGCCAAGGGGCGCCCGACCCGGATCGAGCTCAACATGCGGCTCGTCACCTTCATCGACTCCGTCGGCATCAGCGCGATGGTCGCCGGTTTCCAGACCGCCGAGGTGAGCGGGGTGAAGCTCGTCGTCACCGAGCCGAGCCGCTTCGTGCACCGCCAGCTCTGGGTGACCGGCCTGCTCGGTCTGTTCGGCGCGCCGGAGCCCTACTACGCCGGCGCCGCCGCGCCCGAGGTGCTCCCGGGCGCCTGACGCCCCACCCGCGCCCGAGCCGCTTCCGAGGGATCACGGTTCGCCGAGGCCGGACAGGTCCACGTCGGCGACCTCGGTGACCGCCCGGATCGCCGTGACCGAGGCGTACCCGTCGGCCAGCAGGGCCAGGTCGGTGCCCGGCTGCACCGCCTGACCGGGCTCCTCCAGCGAGGTGCGGACGAAGCCGTGCCCGGACTCGGCGACGGTCATCTGCACCTGACCGAAGGTGGCCAGCGTGCCCCGGCGCACCCCGCGCAGCCTCTCGTGCGGCACGTCCGGTGCGTTGACGTTGAGGATGCTCTCCACCGGCCCGGCGATCAGTCGGGGAAGCAGGTCCAGGGCGACCCGGGCGGCCGTGGACCAGTGCCGCTCGGCGTCGCGAACGCGGGCGGCGGCGGCCACCGCCGCGCCGCCGCTGGCCGCGGTGGCCTCCCCGACGGTGAGGACGTCCAGCGAGACCGCCATCGCCCGGCAGCCGTTCGCGGCGGCGGTGAACGCGGCGCCGACGGTGCCGGAGTGCAGCACCGCGCGCCCCGCGTTGGCGCCCCGGTTGATGCCGGAGAGCACCACCGTCGGCGGTGGCCCGAACGCGCCGTGCACCGCGATCAGCGCGATGAAGCCGGGGGAGCCGCCCACCCCGAAGGCCGGCACGCCGGACAGCCCCGGCAGCGGATGGTCGCGGACCACCACCTGCCCCTCCTGCTCGACCGCCGTCATCGCCGCGCTGGTGCCGCTCGCCTCCTCCAGCGGGGCGGCGACCACCACGTCCAGGCCGCGCTCGACGGCCGCGCGCGCCAGCGCCTGGATGCCGGGGGCGGCGATCCCGTCGTCGTTGGTCACCAGCACCCGATGCGTCATCGTCCCGCCGCCCGGTCGGCCAGCTCGTCCGGCGTGGTGCGTTCCTGCGGCCGGCCTCCGGCGGGCACCAGCCGGACCCGGTCCACCAGGCCGGCGATCGAGTCGAGCCGCCCGGTGCCGAGGCCGTGCCGGGTGACGTTCAACGCTCCGGCCGCCGCGCCGGTCCGGATCGCCGTGCGGATGTCGCCGCCGGCGGCCAGCACGGTCGCCACGCCGGCGGTCATCGAGTCACCCGCTCCCCGCGGGTCGGCCGCCTCGAGGCGGGGCATCTCCACCTCGAACACCTCGCCGTCGACCAGGGCGAGCGCCGGCTGGTCGGCCCGGCTCACGACCACGTTCTCGGCGCCGGCGGCGTGCAGGTCGTAGAGCGCCCGGGTCAGCTGCTCCTCGTCCTCGTCGGCGGCGCGACCGTCGCGGATCAGCTCCTCGTGGCTGACCTTGAGGAAGAAGACCCCGCTGGCCAGCACCGCCGCGAGGTGGTCGCCGGAGAGGTCGACCACCACCCGGCCGCCGTTGGCGCCGAGATCCGCGGCGAACCGCCGGTACAGGTCCGCCGGGACGAGCATGGGGTCGTTCGGCCCGCTGAGCACGCTGACCGGCGCGCGCAACCCCTCGCCGAGCGCCAGGTTGTAAAGCTCGTCCAGCTCGTGCCGGCCCAGCGGCTGTCCCGGCACCGCCACGATCTCCTGCCGGGAGCCCTCGCGTCGATCGTGGACGTAGCCGCCGCAGCCGGACTCGCGGACCACCACCTTGAGGTCCACTCCCTCGCTGACCAGCAGCGGCTCCAGCACCTGGCCGATCTCGCCGCCGAGCGCCGTGCAGAGCACGACCTCGCCACCGAGCGAAACGATCATCCGGGCCTGCCAGACGCCCTGCCCGCCCGGGTGCAGGTGGATCTCCGGTTGGCCGCTCGGCTGGTCCACCGTCACCGTGAGCAGGGGCGTGGGGGCGAAGACCATCACGTGCCCGCTCATGCTTCGTATCCGTCCATGGGTCCCGCCACCTCTCCTCGGCCCGTCTCCGCGCCTGATTCCCCGCCGGTTGACCGTCATGCGAACGGGACCCGAACGCGCGGTATCCGGTCGGCGGCCGTCCGGGCGTTGCCAGCCGGGGCGGCGTACGCGACGATCGGGCGATCGACGGCGGTGGGGAGACGGTGTGCTCAGGCGCGATTCGTTCAGCTACACCGTCCAGGCCCGGTGCCGCGCGGCGGAGGCCGCCGCGCTGCTGGGCGACCTGAGCCGGCAGGGCGAGCTGCACCCGCTCATCGTCGGAGTGCGTGAGCTTCCGCCCCGGCCGGGCGCGCGAGCCAGCTACGCCATCACCGACCGGCTGGCCGCCGGCCCGGTCCGATTCCCGGTGACCTACCGGGCGGATGTGCTGATCAGCACCGACGACGAGGTCGTCACGGTGGCGCGGCAGTGGCCCGCCACGACGGTGCGCAACCACACGCGGCTGCGTGCCGAGCCGGGTGGGCTGCTCCGGATCGAGGTCGAGATCACCCTCTCCGCGCCGGCGCCCCTGTTCGGGTACGCCTTCCGGCAGGCCCGCGCCGCCCACCTGGCGCTGGCGACCCGGCTCGGCGCGGTGCTCGACCGGGACGGCGGCCCGACGCCCGCCGGCTGACCGCCCACCGTCAGGCCGACCGGCGTCCGGCCACCGCCGGGCGCCGGCGGGTCGCGACCGGGACGGCCCGGCGCAGCCGGCCCCACGGCTTGTACGTGGACAGGACGGTCGCGACGACCATCAGGGTCGTCGACACGGCGGGCGCGATCACCAGGTCGGCCCGGTCGCGGGCCGGCAGGGCCGCGCCGAGTTCGCCGGCGGCGCGCAGGTTCGGCGTGAGCAGCGCCAGGACCAGCACGACCATCACCGTGGTGATCAGCAGCTTGACCAGCACCCAGCGGTGCCGCAGCAGCCCCCACGGGGTGAGCAGCGCGCTGACCACGCCGACCAGCCAGACGATCACACTGAGCGGTGCGAACAGCGCCGTGCCGAGCAGCGCGGTGACCGGGTAGACCACGGTCGGATCGGCGCCGCGCAGCACGGCGACGCCGAGGGTGAGCAGGACCAGGTCGATGCCGAGCCACCCCAGTGAGGTGACCAGGTGCGCGGTGAGCAGCGCCTTGCGGGTGCCGGGCGGGATCCGGGTCATGCCGTGATGCTGCCCGCTCCGGCGCGCCGCCTCGTCCGGCGACCGGCGACACCGCGGCTACGCCCCGGGACGTAGCCGAGGCGGCGACGTGCGTACGCGGGTGGTCCGCCACGCGCGGCGGACCACCCGCGGGCCTGGGTCAGTACACCGAGAGGTGCACGTGGTTGGTGTGGTCGCTGGACGGGTCGCCGCCGGCCCCGCTGTACGACTTCCACCCGCTGCTGGGCAGCCAGATCTGCCGGTACCAGATCACGTAGAGCACGGCGAGTCGATCGGAGTTGCGGATGAAGTACGCCGCGAGGTTGTTGCCGTACGTCTTGTCGCCGCCGGTGGCGTCGCCGCCGAAGCCGCTCTTCTGGGCGGCGAAGTCGCAGGCCCGGCCCTTCGGGTGCTCACCCGAGCCGCCGCTGCGGTAGCAGGAGACGTACCGGGTGAACCCGGCGGCCTTGGCCTGGTTGAGCGCGTGCAGCAGGCGCGGGGTGATGCAGCCGTTCGCCGGGGTCGGGTCGTTGACGCTGCACGACTCCGAGGGCCAGGAGCCGTCGGAGTTGCGCGGCGCCGGCGTGGCCGTCGCGGTGGAGGTGCCCCGGTTGGAGCTGTCGGTGGTGGTGGCCGCGCGGTTGTTCGCGACGGTCAGCGCCCGTTCGGCCTGCTCCTTCCGCTTGGCCATCACCGCGACCTGCTTGCGCTGCTCGCGGATCTCGCCGTCGAGCGCGGTCCGGGTGCGGGTCACCTCGTCGCGGGTCTCCAGCAGGTCGCGCAGCACCCGGTCCTCGTTGGCGGCGACCGCGTCCAGGGCGGCCGCCCGGTCCATGAAGCCGTCCGGCGTGTTGCTGTTGAGCAGCGCCGACACCGTGCCGAGCCGACCGGTGCGATAGGCCACCCCGGCGATCTCGCCGACCTTCTCGCTGCGGACGCCCAACTGGGCCTCGGTGGTCTTCAACTGGCCGGTGAGCTGCTCCTGCCGCTTGACCGACCGGTCGAGGGCGGCCTTCGCGTCCAGGTAGCCCTTGCTGGCCGCCTCGAGTTGGGCGCGCAGGGCGGGGCTGCCGCCCTCGTCGTCCTGGCCCGGCGCGGCGGCGAGCCGGCCGGTCGGGGGAGCGGCCGCGGCGGCGGTGCCGGGGGCGATCGCGACGCCGAGGGCGAGCGTCGCGGCGATCAGGGCCGCCATCCGGGCGGCGCGTCGTCGTACGGGTGCCACTACTGGCATGCACATGTCCTTCCGTCAGCCGCCGACCGGGTTAGCTGACGGGTTCGGGACGGAAGATCCCTACCGCTGATGCGGATGCACCCCACGAACATGGTTCCCCGGCTCGCCGCGTCGGGCGATTAGGCGACGGCCACCGCCGGCGCCGATGGGCGCCGCCTGCCGGAGGCCGGGACCGAGACTACCGGTGCCAGAGGGGCCTGCGCAGCAGATGTGACTCTCGGTGCTGCCGTGGTTACCGATAATTCCGGCATAAGTGGACAATACACACACAGAATTAAGGTTGTGCTCATTACCACTCAACCGGCCCGCAGGCCCCAGGCGTCGCTCCGGGCTCGATCTGCAGCGTGGCGTGGTCGATGTGGAAGTCCTCGTGCAGCGCGGCCCGCGCGGCGGTGAGCACCGCGCCGACGTCGGCCTCGGGCGCCATGGTGAGGTGCGCGGAGGCCACGTCCATGCCCGAGGTGAGCGTCCAGACGTGCAGGTCGTGGACGCCGGCCACGCCCGGTACGGCGGCCAGCCGGTCGTGTACCGCGGTCACCTGGAGGTGCTTCGGGGCCGCCTGGACCAGGATGCGGACCGCGGCGCGCCCGAGCCGCCAGGTGCGGGGCAGGATGAACACGCCGATGGCCACCGCGACCAGCGGGTCGGCCCACCACCAGTCGGTCACCGCGATGAGCGCCGCCGCGCCGATCACGCCGAGCGAGCCGAGCAGGTCGCCGAGCACCTCGAGGTAGGCCCCCTGCAGGTTGATGCTCTCCCCGGCTCCCGGGCGCAGCAGCGCGAACGCGACCAGGTTGGCCAGCAGGCCCAGCACGGCGACCGCCAGCATCGGACCGGCGAGCACCTCCGGCGGGTCGCCGAACCGGCCGACCGCCTCGACCACCACGTAGACCGCGACGCCGGAGAGCAGGACGGCGTTGGCCAGCGCGGCCAGCACCTCGAGCCGGTAGAGGCCGAAGGTGCGCTGCGGGTCCCGGTTGGCGTGCCGGGTGGCGGTGATCGCGGCGAGGGCCATGCCGATGCCGAGCACGTCGGTGAACATGTGCCCGGCGTCGGAGAGCAGGGCCAGCGACCCGGTGCGGAACGCGGCCACCGCCTCGACCGCCATCAGGCTGCTCAACAGGGCGAATGCTGCCCAGAGCCGGCCACGGTGGTGCTGTGCGGCGTTCGCCACCGACCCGTGGTGGTCATGACCTGCGCCCACCAGCCCACCCTCCGCCGACGGTCCCGACCGGTCAAATATATGCTCACATCGCTATGTATGCAAGTGACTGGTCGTAACCGACCCGGACGTGGCGGCCTCGCCCGTCAGCGGGTCGGGTCGATCGTGGTGAGCCGCTGGGTCGCCCGGGAGAGCGCCACGTACAGCGTCCGGACGCCCGATCCCGGGTCGGCCCGGATCTCGCTCGGCGCGACCAGCACCACCCCGTCGTACTCCATACCCTTCGCCTCCAGGCTGGTCACCACCTGGAGGCGGGGTACGCCGAGCGCGCCGAGCCAGCCGGCCACCTCATCGCGGCGCGGCACCGGCGTGATCACCCCGACCGTCCCCTCCACCTCGCCGAGCACCCCCGTCACGGCCGCCACCGTGCTGGTCTCGAGCTGCGCGGCCGGCACGACGAGCTCGACCGGGTCGACCCCGGTGGAGCGGACCGCCGTGGGCAGGCTGAGGTCCGGGTCGAGCCGGCGGATCTCGGCCGCCGCCACCGCGAAGATCTCTGCGGAGTTGCGGTAGTTCGTGGTGAGGGTGAACTGGTGCCGGCGACGGCGTCCCAGGGCCTGGTCCCGGGCGCGGGTCAGCTCCGCCGGGTCACCCGTCCACGCGGTCTGAGCCGGGTCACCCACCACCGTCCAGGACGCCAGCCGTCCGCGCCGGCCGATCATCCGCCACTGCATCGGCGACACGTCCTGCGCCTCGTCCACCACCACGTGCGCGTACTCCCGGTAGTCCTCCGGGCGCTGCCGCGCCGCCGCCCGCGCGGCCCGCTGCCGATCGCCGAACGTGCTCAGCTCGCGTACGCCGCCGGCGAGCTGGAACGGGTCGCGCTTCGGCCGGGGCGGCTGGACCGGCTTGCCGAGCAGCGCGTCCAGTTCGTCGAGGAGCGCCACGTCCGCGACGGTCAGCCCCTCGGTGTCCAGCGTCCGGTACGCCGCCTCCAGCAGCCGCACCTCCCGCCCGGTCAGGACACCGCCGGCGTACCGGCGCAGCCGTCCCGGGCGCGCCAGCCAGCCCAGCACGTGTCGCGGGTGCAGACGGGGCCACCAGGCCTTGAGGAACTCCCGGAACTCCGGCCGATCGACGATCTCGTCCTCGAAGGCGCGCTGCTCCGGCAGCCGGTCGATGCCCAGGCGCCGGGCCTGCGCCCAGAGCGCCGCGAAGACTCCGTCGAAGCCGGCCCGCCGCACCTCGTTGCGCCGGGCGCCCCGGGTCAGCGCCCGGTCGCGGATCCCGTCCAACTCCCGGCGGTCCAGCCGGAGCAGTTGGCCCCGGTAGAGCAGCCGAAGCTCGGCCGGGCCGTCCGGCACCGCGTCACGGACCGCCCGCTCCAGCACCCGGCGCATCCGCAGCGAGCCCTTCACCGCGGCCACCTCGGGCGGGTCGGTGCGGGTGGCGGACATCCCCGGGAAGAGCGTGCCGAGCGAGTGCAGGGTGGCGGTGTCCTCGCCGAGCGAGGGGAGCACCGAGGCGATGTACTCGACGAAGACCGTGGACGGGCCGACCACCAGGATGCCGCCGCCCGCGTACCGGCTGCGGTCGGAGTAGAGCAGGTACGCCGCCCGGTGCAGGGCGACCGCCGTCTTGCCGGTGCCCGGGCCGCCGGACACGATCGTCACCCCCGAGCCGGGGGAGCGGATCGCCTCGTCCTGCTCCCGCTGGATGGTGGCGACGATGTCGCGCATGCCCCGCCCGGTGGCCTTGGAGAGCGTGGCGAGCAGCGCGCCGTCGCCCACCACGGCCATCTCGGCCGGGGCGGCGGCCGGGTCGAGCAGGTCGTCCTCGATCCGGGTGACCCGTTCCCCGCTGGACTGGATCATCCGGCGGCGCACCACGCCGAGCGGCTGCGCCGGGGTGGCCTGGTAGAAGGCGGCGGCGGCCGGCGCCCGCCAGTCGACCACCAGGCTGGCCGCGTTCTCGTCCCGGATGCCGAGCCGCCCGACGTGCAGCATCTGGCGGTCGTGCAGGTCGAGCCGGCCGAAGACCAGCCCCTCGTGCTCGGCGTCTAGGACGTGTCGCCGCTGCGCGGCGTGGAAGACCATCGCGTCCCGCTCGACCAGGGCACCGAAGTTGCCGACGCGCGCCAGCCGGTAACCGTCCCGCTCCGCGCGGACCGCCGACTGCCGCAGCTCGGCGAGTCGGGCGTACACCCGGTCGAGATGCCGCTGCTCGACGGCGATCTCCTGCTCCAGGGTGGTCTGGTCGGTCAACGCACGCTCCTGATCCCCGTCGGCGCGGGCACCGCGGACACCGCGGGCCGTGCGCCGGGCCAACCGGACGAGGGTACGGCCCCGGCCGGCTCCACCGTGTCGGAGGTACGACGGGAGCCCTGCTCAGGCCCCGGCCACCGGCGCGGACGGCGGCGCGACCGGGCCGGGCCGGTCCACCCGCGCCGCCGGCCGGCCGACCGCTGGTGCGGGACGGCGGCCCAGCACCTGCCGGAGCACCCCGAGCAGGGCGGCGTTCACCTCGTCGGGCCGCTCCATCATGAGCATGTGCCCGGCGCCGGGACAGACGGTGAGCTCGGTCGCGGGCAGCGCCGCGGCGATCGACTGCGCGCACGGCGGTGGGGTGAGCCGGTCCCGGTCGCCGACCAGTGCGGCGGCCGGCAGGTGGGCCAGCGCCGCCAGGGTCTCCAGCCGGTGCTGCGCGCCGATCGAGGCGCGGAAACCGCCGATGGAGCGGAGCGAGGCGTGGGCGACCGCCGAGGTCACCAGGCGGATGTCGGTGGGATCGCAGTGGTCGCCGAAGAGCAGCCACCGGATGCTCGGGCGCAGCGCGCGCAGCAAGGCCAGCGGCGGCCGCCACGCGCCACAGCGGGCCAGCACGCCGGCGCCGGTGGTCTCGGCGAGCCGGATCAGCCGGGCGATCCGTGGCGAGAGCCCGTAGACGGTGTGGGTGTGCCCCTCGGCGGTGGTCGAGACGAACGCCAGGCCGGCCGTCCGGGCGGCGAAGTGGTCGGGGTGCCGGTGGGCGTACTCCATGATCGTCATGCCGCCCATGGAGTGGCCGACCAGGACCACCCGGCCGTTCGGGGCGAGCGCGTCCACCACCGCGGCGAGGTCGTCGCCCAGCTGGGCCAGGGTCGCCGTCCGCAGCGGCATGCAGCTCGACCGGCCGTGGCCGCGGGCGTCGTAGGCCACCAGGCGTACGCCCGCGCCGACCGCCTCACGCAGCGCGGAGAGCTGCCGGTGCCAGCTGCGCGCGTCCAGCGTCCAGCCGTGCAGCAGGATGGCGGTCACCTCGGCGTCCGCCGGCCCGGTCGCCTCGACGTGCAGGCGTACGCCGTCGGGGAGGCGGACCTCCGACTGCTCCGGCATCGCCACCTCCCGGGCCGCCCGGATCGATCCACCGGCGTACCCGGCGGTAACACCGGCTACCCGCCATGACACCACGCCAACCGTGCCGGTGAGAAGATTCCCGACCCGGCCCGTGGTGGGGCTGGGCCGGCCAAGCTGAGGGCATGGGGTCGCCGCAGGCACCGCCGCCCGCACCGGGCCGGGCGTCGTCCGGCGACCGTCCGCCGCGCTTCGCCGGTGGTACGCCCCGCGCGGCGCTGGCCGAGCTGCTCGCCGGCAACCGCCGGTTCGTGAGCGGCCAGCCGGTGCACGGTCACGACGTCACCGCCGCCGCGGCGAGCGCCTCCGGCGACCAGCAGCCGTACGCCGTGCTGCTCGGCTGCATCGACTCGCGGGTGCCGCTGGAGGCGATCTTCGACCAGACGTTCGGCTCGATCTGCGTGATCCGCACCGGCGGACACGTGCTCGACCGGGCCGTGCTCGGCTCGATCGAGTACGTCGTGTACGCGCTGGGGGTGCCCCTGATCATGGTGCTCGGGCACGAGCGGTGCGGGGCGGTGGCCGCCGCGGTCGAGGCGGTACGGACCGGGCAGCGGCCGGGCGGCGCGCTGGCCCACCTGGTCGAGCAGATCACCCCGGCGGTGACCGAGGTGGGCGCCGCCAACCCGCGGGTCGAGCCGCTCGCCGTCCGGCGGCACGCCCTGCGGACCGTGGCCGCGCTGCGCGCCGAGGACCTGCTCGCCGGCCCGGTCGCGGAGGGCCGGGTGGACGTGGTCGGCGGCCTCTACGACCTCGCCTCCGGCGAGGTCGCCCTACTCACCTGAACGTGCGGGACCAGATCGGGGGTGACGGCCGGAGACGCGAAACCGCCCGCCGGGACGACGTCCCGACGGGCGGTTGCAGGTTGTACCGGGGTGAGGCCTCAGGCCTCGAAGACACCGGCCGCGACCAGGCGCTTCTCGGTCGCGTCCCAGCCGTCGCCGGGGTGCGCCGCGGCGAGCGTGCTGAGCTCGGCGCGGATCTTTGCGGCGTGGCCGGCCGCGGCCAGCACCCGGATCTCCTCGACGAAGGCCTCGGAGTCGGTGCGCAGGTGCGCGGTCTTGCCGTTGGTCAGGTTCCGCACGTAGGCGTGCTTGCCGCCGTTGAGCGGGATGAGGTACTTGAACTCGCCCAGCACGCTGAGGGCGCCACCCTGGCCAGCCTGGCCGGCCCGGACGGACGCGCGCGCGGTCTTAGAGGTGTTGCTCGCCACGGAGGTACTCCTTGCAAGACGTACGGGAGGACTGAACGTCCGGGGGCTGTTGCGGGCGGCTCCGGATGGAGGTGCCCGCAGAAGTCGTGCGCGGCAGAGGCCGCCGATGGAACTGTACACGAACACGATCCCTGGCTGGTCATCGCGCCGTCCCCAGAGCCAACGGCGCTCACCCGGTCGGCTATTCCGGTGACCTCGACCCGGCGAATTTTCCGATTCTCTGGCGCACCATCCGTCACACGAGTCATCATGTGTTCCAGGAACCACTCGGGTGTGAGGTCGTAGGGGAAGACGTACCTCGCTCTCCGGGAGGTCACCGTGCCAACGCGTGGCGTCGTATACGTCCACTCGACCCCGCTCGCCGTGTGCTCGCACGTCGAGTGGGCGATCGCGCGCGTCCTCGCCGCGCCGGTCAACCTGCAGTGGACCGCACAGCCCGTCGACCCCGGCGCCCGCCGGGCGGAATGCGGGTGGACCGGTCGTCCGGGGACGGGCGCCGAGCTGGCTGCTGCCCTCCGGCAGTGGCCCATGATCCGTTTCGAGGTCACCGAGGAGCCGAGCCCCGGCGCGGACGGCGAGCGCTTCATGCACGTCCCGGGGCGCGGCCTGTTCCGTGCCACGGTCGGCGCGGCCGGCGACATCCAGCTCGGCGAGGACCGGTTGCGCAGCATCCTCGCGACCGCCCGCGCCCCCGAGGCGATCGCCCACGCGCTGGACAAGGCGCTCGGCACCGCCTGGGACGCCGAACTCGAGCCCTACCGGTACGCCGGGGACGGCGCTCCGGTGACTCTGCTCACTCGGGTCGGCTGACCGCCGTGGTGGGCCCTCCCACGAGGGCCGGCCACCGGAAGGTCAAGTTGCCCCGATACGAGGTGATCTGGTGGTATGGGCGGCGTGCCGATTCGCCCGCGCCGCGCCGGCGTCGCCGTCGCCGCCCTGACCGCCCTGCTCGTGTCCGGCTGCTCCACCGGCCCGGGCCGCGCCGGGCCGGCCCCGTCCGCCCCGACCTCGGCGCCGGTGGCGACACCCACCACGACACCCGGGGCCGATCCCGCGGCCCGTGCCGCCGCTCTGGTCGGCACGTTGGGCGACGAGGACCTGGTCGGCCAGGTGCTGATGCCGTACGCGTACGGCAGCGCGGCGACGAAGGTCTCACCCGGCTCCGCGGCCGGCAACCAGGCGCTCGCCGGGGTGAACACCCCCGCCGAGATGATCGCCAAGTACCGGCTCGGCGGGCTGATCCTGGTCGGCTTCAGCGCCGACGACCCGACCAAGGGCAACCAGGAGACCACCAACGTCGACAACCCGAAACAGGTCCGCGAGCTGACCACCGGACTGCGCGAGGCGGCCGGGCGGCTGTCGACCGGTGCCGCCCCGTTCCTGATCGGCACCGACCAGGAGTACGGCGTGGTGACCCGGATCTCCGACGGCGTGACCGTGCTGCCCAGCTCGCTGGCCGCCGGAGCGGCCGGTGACCCGGCGCTGACCGAGGCCGCCTGGCGGGCCGCCGGCGCCGAGCTGGCCGCGATGGGGATCAACCTCGACTTCGCACCGGTCGCCGACGTGCTCGCCACCCGCAGCACCGTGATCGGCTCCCGGTCGTTCGGCGGCGACCCGAAGCGGGTCTCCGCGCAGGTCGGCGGCGCGGTCCGCGGACTCCAGGCCGCCGGGGTCGCCGCCACGCTGAAGCACTTCCCCGGGCACGGGCACAGCGCCGCCGACTCGCACCAGGAGCTGCCGGTGATCACCCAGTCCCGGGCGGCGCTGGAGGCGGGCGCCTGGCCGTCCTTCAAGGCCGGGATCGACACGGGGACCATGGCCGTGATGTCCGCCCACCTGGACGTGCGCGCGATCGATCCGGGCACCCCGGCGACCTTCTCCCACAAGCTGCTCACCGACGTGCTCCGCAACCAGCTCGGCTTCCAGGGCGTGGTGATCACCGACGGGATGAACATGGCGCCGGCGAAGCGCTGGTCGCCGGGGGAGGCCGCCGTGCGGGCGCTGAACGCCGGCAACGACCTGATCCTGATGACCCCGAACGTCGGGCAGGCGTACGACGGCCTGCTCGCCGCGCTGCGCGACGGTTCGCTGCCGCGGGCCCGGCTGGTGGACGCGGTGACCCGGGTGCTGACCATGAAGTTCCGGCTGGCCGGGCAGCCGGCGCCGGCGATGTCGACGCTCGACGACCCGGCGCACCGCGCGGCGGCCCAGGCGCTCGCCGGGGCGGCGGTGACCGTGCTGCGCGGCTCCTGCGGCGCCCCCGTCCGCGGCCCGGTGACCGTCACCTCCTCCGGAGGGCGGGACCGGACCCGGGCCCTGCTGACCGAGGCGCTGAAGGCCGCCGGGGTGCCGGTGGCGCCCAGCGGCGGGACGGTGGTGCATCTCGTCGGCTACGGCGACGGCGCCGGTGACCTGCGCGCGGACGCCGCCGTGACGGTCGCCCTGGACACCCCGTACGTGCTGGGGAGCGCGAAGTCGCCGACGCTGCTCGCCACCTACTCGTCGAGCGGGGCGTCGATGACGGCGCTGGCCGCGGTGCTGGCCGGGAAGTCCCGCCCGGGCGGCCGGTCGCCCGTGGTGGTCCCGGAACTGCCGGCCACCACCTGCGGCAGCTGACCCCCGGCACGGGCGCCGGGTCAGGCCGAGGGCTCCGGCGCCGGCTCGTCGGGCCGGCGGCGCGCGGGCGTGGTGAGCAGCCGCAACGGCGTCTCCTCCGGCATGGGTGGTGGGTCCGGGCTGGGCACGGTCCGGGGCAGCAGCGCGGCGAGCCCGGCCCGGGTCGCCACCACGATCAGCGTGTCGGTCCGGACCAGCGGGCGACGCTCCGGCAGGGACCAGATGGTCTGACCGGCCCGACCGGTGCGCATCGCGATCACCCGCACCTCGCCGGGTACGGAAACGTCGGGGCAGTACCGCCCCTCGATGTCCGAGCCGGCGCCGACCGGGAGTTCGGCGACGAGCAGCACCCGGCGGCCGACCGAGATGGTGTCGATCACCTCGCGGCCCATCATGGCGGCGGCGAACGCCGGCGCGGCGAGGTACGACACGCTGCGCGAGCGGGTGAGGCCGAAGGTCCGCTGCACCCGTTGGGCGAAGCCGTCGTCGAAGAGCCGCAGCACGACCCGCAGCTTCCCGTCCGTCCGGCCGGCCTCCTGGTGCGCGGAGCGCCCCAGCAGGGCGGTCTCCAGATTCGTCACGTCGTCCGAGGTGAGCACCACCAGCGCCCGGCTGGTCTGCACCGACGCGGCGCGCAGCGTCTCCGCACTCGTGGCGTCGCCGATGACCACGGGCAGCCTGAGCTCCCGGGCGACCGCCACACCCCGCGCGGACTCTCCCCGGTCGACGCCGACCACGGTCATGCCGAAGGCGTGCAGCTCGTGGAGGACGCGGGTGCCGATGTTGCCCAGGCCGACCACGATCACGTGGCCGGCGACCGGGTCGGGGAGCCCGCCGGCGGCGACCTTCAGCCGGGCGTGCACCAGCGCGTCGACGACCAACGCGGTGACCGTCGGCACCAGGGCGACGCCGGCGATCGCCAGCACCACCGCGGTCACCTTCTCGACGGTCGAGGCGGCCGGGTCGGCGTCCGCGCCGCCCAACGCCGTGAGCAGGACGAGGTAGGCCGCATCGGTGGGTGGCACGCCGCGGGCGTACGCCAGCACCGCGGCGGCGACGGCGAACAGCACGGCCGTCCCGCCCAGCGCCAGGCGCAGATTCCGGCCGAAGAGCAGGCCGGTGGTGCGCAGCAGCCGTGGTCGCCGGCGGGGCGGCTCGGTGCGCCGCTGACCGTACGCCCGGACGAGGACCAGGTCGGCGCTCGCCTCGTCGGCGGGCAGCGTGTCCGGCTCGGGGCCGTCGGTGTCCGCGAGAGCGCAGACGACGTCGGCGGTCGCGTCGAGCGTTCGCCGGCTGGCCGTACGGAGCCGCTCGTCGTCGCCGAGCCGCAGGTAGGTCGGGGCCTCGTCGCCGAGGGTGGCGGCCACGAACGCCGGGGCGGCGATCTCCGAACCGGACAGCACCGCGCAGTCACCGAGCATGGTGGCCACACCCTCGCCGAGCACCGGATTGAACAGGCGGACCACGAGCCGCACGTCCGGGTCCAGCTCGCGAACCATCATCGCGGCGTCCACGTTGGTCACGTCGTCCTGGCCGACCAGCGCCACCGCCGCCGCGTGCCGTGCCCCGGCGCGCTCCAGCACCTCCGCGGTCAGCCGGCGGGCCACCAGGATCTCCGGCCGCAGCGCCGACTCTCCGGTCTCCGGCCCGAACTCCGCGATGTCCGGAGCGTGGTTCTCGGTCAGCGACGGCAGCACCACCGTGACCGCGACGCCGTAGCGGTCGACCAGCTCGGCGACTAGGCGGCGGGCGAGGGTGCCGTCGCCGCAGACCACGAACCGCTGGCCGGGTGGGTCGGCCGGGCTGGTGTGGTCGGACACGGCCGCATCGTAGCCGCCCGGTCCAACCCGGACGGAAACGGAAAGTGACGCGCCGACGGGCCCGCGGCGGGGCCCGTCGGCCGTTCAGCGGTCGGCGCGCAGGGCGGCGATCAGCCACTCCACCGCCGGTACCGCGGGCGGGAACGGCGGCCGCCGGTTGAGCACGCCGATGAGCTGCCAGTACCGCTCCACCCGGTGGTCGGTGAAGGCGGCCATGTCGTCGGCCAGCTTCCGCCGCTGCTCCGGGGAGAGCGCCGGGTCGACCATCCCGGCCAGCACCGCCCGCGCCTCGTCGGAGTCGGGGGCGACGCCGGCGGCCAGCGCCTCCCGTGCCGAGTCGATGGACATCAGGGGTTGCGGCGGCGGGGCGGTATCGTCCGACCCGGCCACCGCCATGTCGCGTACGCGGCGGCGGAAGTCCGGGTCGGCGACCAGTTCGGCCAGCTCCAGCCAGGCGTCCACCTCCGCGTCGGTCGGCTCGTCGGGCAGCTCCGCGGGCATCGTGCGCATCGCCTCGGCCAGACCGGCACCGGGGCGGCCGTCGAGGCCGGCGAACACCTCGGCGACGAAGTCGTCGATGATCTGCTGCCGCTCCCGGGCGGAGAGGCGGGCCAGGTCGTTCATGAGTCTCAACTCCTCGGTCGTGCTGCCGCGTCGAGTGACCGACCGCAACACCGCCCGGCGCAGCCGCAGGGTCTGGATCTCCGCGTCCAGCGCCCGGACGTGTGCCTGCGCCACCTCCCGGACGCTGGTCTGCCGGTTCAGGATCCGGCGTACGTCGTCCAGGCCGATCCCCAGCTCGCGAAGGCTGCGCAGCAGCTCCAGTCGGGCCACCGCGGCCGCGTCGTAGAGCCGGTAGCCGCCGGCCGAGCGGGCGGTCGGGGGCAGCAGGTCCAGGTCGGACCAGAACCGGATGGTCCGGACCGACAGCCCGGTCCGCCGGGCGAGCTGGCCGATGCTGAACAGGTCGGTGCGGTCGTTCACGTCGGTCACCCTCCCGTCTCCAGTCGCTGGAGAGTCAACCCGATCGGCCGGAATCCGGTCGCGCGGCCCGCGGCCGACCTGACAGCCTCGACGGATGGGAGAGGCACAGGGATTCCGGTACGTCGAACGGGCCGACGGCGCCGTGGTGATCATGCACCACGGTCGCGTCGCGGGCACGCTGCGCGGTGGCCGGGCGGCACAGTTCCTCGCCGAGGTCGACGACGAACCGCAGCTGGTGATGGCGCGGTGGACCGGCAACTACCGCCGGGGCAACGAGCGGACCGCGAAGCGGCACCCGCGCAACCAGGGGTGACCACCGCGAAGGGCCCGCGCTCACCGAGCGCGGGCCCTTCGTCGTCAGAGCTACAGCGGGATGTTGCCGTGTGCGCCCCGGGCGGCCGGGGCCGCGGCGAGCGCCTCGGCGATCCGGCGCCGCGTCTCCGCCGGCTTGATCACGTCGTCGATCACCCCGATCTCCAACGCCCGGTTGACCCCGCCGGCGACCCGGACCTGCTCCTCGATCAGCTGGGCCCGCAGCGCCTCCCGCTCCTCCACCGGAGCGGCGGCGAGCCGCTTGCGGTGCAGGATGTTCACCGCCGCGCTCGCGCCCATCACCGCGACCTCCGCGTTCGGCCAGGCGAAGACCGCGGTGGCGCCGAGCGAGTGCGAGTTCATCGCGATGTACGCGCCGCCGTACGCCTTCCGGGTCACCAGGGTCACCCGGGGCACCACGGCCTCGGCGAAGGCGTGCAGCAGCTTCGCCCCGCGCCGCACCACGCCGTCCCACTCCTGACCGAGGCCGGGCAGGTAGCCCGGCACGTCGACCAGCACGATGAGCGGCACGCCGAGGGAGTCGCACATCCGCACGAACCGGGCTGCCTTCTCCGCGCTGGCCGCGTCGAGGCAACCGCCCAGCCGCAGCGGGTTGTTGGCGATGACGCCGACCGTCCGGCCGGCGAACCGGCCGAGCGTGGTGACGATGTTCGGCGCCCACTTGGCGTGCAGCTCCACGCCCGGCGCGTCGAGCAGCGCCTTGACCACCGGCTTCACGTCGTACGCCCGGTTGGTCTCGGTCGGCATCCGGGCGGCCAGGTCGTGCCCGTCCTCGCCGCCGGCCGCCACGTCGTCCGGGCAGAGCCGGCCCTGGTGACCGAGCAGCGCGGCGAGCTTGCGCGACTCGGCCAGCGCCTCCCCGTCGTCGGCGCAGGTCACGTGGACCACGCCGGAGCGGCGGCCGTGCGGCTCGGGGCCGCCGAGGCGCTCCATGTCGACCTGTTCACCGGTCACGCTGCGGACCACCTCGGGGCCGGTCACGAAGATCCGGCCGGCCCCGCTCATCACCACGATGTCGGTCAGCGCCGGCCCGTACGCCGCGCCGCCGGCCGCCGGGCCGAGCACCACAGAGATCTGCGGCACCCGGCCGGACGCCCGGACCATCGCCGCGAAGACCTGCCCGACGGCGTCGAGCGCGACCACGCCCTCCGCCAGCCGGGCGCCACCGGAGTGCCAGAGACCGAGCACCGGCACCCGCTCCCGCACCGCGGTGTCGATCGCGTCGACGATGTGCCGGCACCCCTCGCTGCCCATCGCGCCACCCATCCTCGTCGCGTCGGTGGCGTACGCGATGGTGGGCGTGCCCTCGATCTCACCGCGCGCCCACAGCACCCCGGACGTGTCCCGGGGGGCCAGCAGGCGCAGCGAACCCGCGTCGAACAGGGCCCGGAGGCGGACCTCTGGATCCCGGTAGTCCGCTGTCGCGGTGTCCTCGTCGAGGGCGGTGGTGGTCACGTGAGCCTCCAGTGGCTGTGGTCTCAGGCCCGCGCGAAGACGAGAGCCACGTTGTGGCCGCCGAATCCGAACGCGTTGTTCAGCGCGGCGGGGACCTCCATGTGGCGCGCCTTGTGGGCGGCCACATCCATCGTGAGGGCTTCGTCCGGGTCATCGAGGTTGATCGTCGGGGGGACGACACCGTTGCGGATGGCCAGGATGGTGGCGATCGACTCCAGCGCACCGGCCGCGCCGAGCAGGTGCCCGGTCATCGACTTGGTCGCGGACAGCACGGGGTGGTCGCCGAGCGCCTTGTGCAGCGCGCCGATCTCCAGCATGTCGCCGACCGGGGTCGACGTGGCGTGCGCGTTGACGTGGACGATGTCGCGCTTGGCGATGTCCGCGTCGGCGATGGCCCGGGAGATCGCCCGGATCGCGCCCTCACCCTCCGCGTGCGGCTGCACGATGTCGTACGCGTCGGAGGTGATGCCGGCGCCGGCGAGGCGGGCGTACACCCGGGCCCCCCGGGCGGCGGCGTGCTCGGCCCGCTCCAGAACGACGATCCCCGCGCCCTCGCCGAGGACGAACCCGTCCCGGCCCTTGTCCCACGGCCGGGAGGCGCGCTCCGGATCGTCGTTGCGGGTGGACATGGCCCGCATCGAGGCGAAACCGGCGATCGGCAGCGGGTGGATGACCGCCTCGGTGCCGCCGGCCACCACCACGTCGGCGCGGCCGGCCCGGATGATGTCCAGGCCGAGCGCGATCGCCTCCGCACCGGTCGCGCAGGCGCTGGCCACCGAGTGCACGCCGGCCTTCGCGCCGAGCTCGAGCCCGACGAAGGCGGCCGGGCCGTTCGGCATCAGCATCGGCACGGTGTGCGGGGAGACCCGGCGCGGCCCGGAGGCCTCCAGGATGTCGTCCTGGGCGAGCAGGGTGGTCGCGCCGCCGATGCCGGAGCCGACGCTGACGGCGAGCCGCTCCTGGTCCAGCCCGGCGTCGGCCAGCCCGGCGTCCGCCCAGGCCTGCCGCGCCGCGATGACCGCGATCGCCTGGGACCGGTCCAGCCGGCGCAGCTTGACCCGGTCCAGCACCTCGGACGGCTCGACGGCCAGCTGCGCGGCGATCCGTACCGGCAGTTGTGCCGCCCACTCCTGGGTGAGCGCACTCACCCCGGAGCGGCCGGCGACCATGGCGTCCCAGGTCGACGCGACGTCCCCGCCGAGCGGGGTCGTCGCGCCGAGCCCGGTGACGACGACGTCGGGGCGAGTCATGATCAGGACTGCGCCTCGATGTAGGAGACCGCGTCTCCGACGGTCTTCAGGTTCTGCACCTCGTTGTCCGGGATCTTGACGCCGAACTTCTCCTCGGCCGCCACCACGACCTCCACCATGGAGAGCGAGTCGACGTCCAGGTCGTCGGTGAAGGACTTCCCCTCGGCCACGTCGTCCGGGTTCACCCCGGCAACCTCCTCGAGGATCTCGGCGAGGCCGGCGGTGATCTCGTCACGGGTCATTGCGGTGGGTTCCTCTCATCGGGTTGATCGCGTCGGCGGCCTCGCCGCCGACGTTCCGTCGGCACGCACGTGCCGAGGCGGGACTCAGGGGCACCGGACGACCTGTCCGGCGTAGGTCAGGCCGCCGCCGAAGCCGAAGAGCAGCACCGGCGCCCCGGAGGGCACCTCCCGCCGCTCGACCAGCTTGGACAGGGCCAGCGGCACGCTCGCCGCGGAGGTGTTGCCGGACTCTACGATGTCCTTCGCGATGATCGCGTCGGGGATGTTGAGCCGCTTGGCGATGCCGTCGATGATCCGCGCGTTGGCCTGGTGCGGCACGAACGCCGCCAGCTCGGACGGGTCCACCCCGGCGCGCTCGCACGCCTGGAGGGCCAGCGGGGCCAGCTCGGTGGTGGCCCAGCGGAACACCGCCTGGCCCTCCTGCTGGATGTACGGGCGCCAGCCCTCGATCCGCACCGCCTCGCTCTTCTCCGGCACCGAGCCCCAGACCACCGGGCCGACCCCGGCCGGCTCGTCCTCGGCGGCGGCGGTGATCACCGCGGCCCCCGCCCCGTCGCCGAAGATGATGCACGTCGAGCGGTCGGTCCAGTCGGTGAAGTCGGAGAGCTTCTCGGCGCCGATCACGATCGCGTTGCGCGACGCGCCGGCGCGGATCGCGTGGTCGACGGTGCCCAGCGCGTATGCGAAGCCCGAGCAGGCCGTGTTGATGTCGTACGCCCCGGGCGCGCTGATGCCGAGCTTGGCGGCGACCCGGCAGGCCACGTTGGGGCTGCGGTCGACCGAGGTGCAGGTGGCGACCACGACCAGGTCGATGTCGGCGGCGGTGAGGCCGGAGTTGGCCAGCGCCTTGCCGGCGGCGGCCGCGGCCATGTCGGCCACCGTCTCACCGTCGGCGATCCGCCGGGTGACGATGCCGACCCGGTCCCGGATCCACTCGTCGTTGGTGTCGACCATGCGGGCGAGGTCGTCGTTGGTGACCACCCGGGAGGGCTGGTAGTGCCCCAGGGCGACGATCCGGCTTCCGGTCATGAGTTCTGTCCTCCGATGCGGGCGAGCGGTTGGCCCGGCGCGACCGGGTCGTCGTGGTGGGCGAGCCATTCCGTGAGCACGCCGCTGTCGTGCGCGGCCACGTCGACCGGACCCTGTCGGGTGGCGACGTGGCCGATCACCTGGCCGGCACGGACGGTCTCGCCCTCGGCCAGGCCCCCGGCCGGCGTGAAGGTGCCGGCGGACGGGGCGACGACGACCCGGAACTGGATGGCCGGCTCGTGGCTCGGCGCCGCGCCGTGCCGCGCGATGAGGTCGCGCGCGGCCGGCAGGTCGTCCGGGGTGTTCAGGGTGACGATCTCCGGGGCGTTGCCGCCCTTCAGTTCCCGCTTCACCAGGCCGGCCAGGGTGCCGGCCGGGGGAAGCTCGATCACGCCGGTGACGCCGAGGTCGGCCAGCGTGCGCATGCAGAGGTCCCAGCGGACCGGGGCGGTGACCTGGCGGACCAGCCGCTGCACCATGTCCCGCCCGTGGTTGACCGCGGAGCCGTCACGGTTGGACAGCAGGATCCGGGTCGGGTCGGCGGGGGTGATCCCGGCGGCCACCGCGGCCAGCGCGGCCTCCGCCGGCGCCATGTACGGCGTGTGGAACGCGCCGGCCACCTGGAGCCGGATGATCCGCGCCTTCGCCGGGGGCTCGGCGGCGAGCTTGTCGAGGCCGTCCAGCGACCCGGCGGCGACGACCTGGCCGGCCCCGTTGCGGTTGGCCGGGTGCAGCCCGTGCGCCTCGATCGCGGCGAGCACCTCGGCCGGGTCCCCGCCCAGCACGGCGGCCATCCCGGTCGGCTCCAGCGCGCAGGCGGCGGCCATCTCCCGACCGCGTACGCCGGCGAGGGTGACAGCGGCCTCGGCGGAGAGCACCCCGGCCAGCGCGGCGGCCCCCAGCTCGCCGACGCTGTGCCCGGCGGTGACCGCCACGTCGTGCATCGGCAGGTGCTCGGCCGCGAGCAGCGCGGCGGCGACCAGCAGCGGCTGGGTGCGGGCGGTGTCCTTGATCTCGTCGGCGTCCGCGGCGGTGCCGAGGTGCACGAGATCGACCCCGGCCAGGGCGGACCACCAGCGCAGTCGCGCCTCGGCGCCCTCGAGGTCGAGCCAGGGGGTCAGGAATCCGGGCTTCTGGGAACCCTGCCCGGGGGAAAGTACGGCCAGCACGTCTATGACTCTCCCGGATACGCGTGGGTAGCGCTGTGCCGCCCTCGACCAAACCGCACTAGGACCTTTGGAGGGATCCTACAAAGATCGGCGGTGATCATCACCTGTCTGTGACGATTTACTCGCGGCTGGCCCCAATGTCTGGGTCGGGACCGCCGGGACCACTGGGTCCAGCCGCCCGACGGTGAGGGCCACCTGGAGCGCGAACGCGTCCCGCGGGGCGAGCGGCGAGAAGCCGGTCATCTCGGCGATCCGGCGCAGCCGGTAGCGGACGGTGTTCGGATGCACGAACAACGCCCGCGCGGCGCTCTCCAGCGTGCCGCTGGCGGCGAAGAAGGCGTCCAGCGTCTCCAGCAGCTCACCACCCGCGCGGACCAGCACGGCGTACACGTCGTGCCGCAGCCGCCGACGCGCCTCCGCGTCGCCGGCCAGAGCCCGCTCGGGCAGCAGGTCGGCGGCGGGCACCGGGCGGGGCGCGGTCGGCCAGGCCGGCGCCGCGCGGAACCCGGCCAGCGCGGCTCGGGCGGACTCGGTCGCCTCGTCCAGACTCGGCACCGCCGGCCCGACCACCACCGGGCCGTCGCCGAACGCGGACAGCAGCTTTCCGGTGGCGGCCACCGGGTCCGCGGCACCGCCGAGCACGACGACCAGACGGTCGCCGTGCACGCCACCGATCACGTCGGCCCCGATCCGGCGGGCCTGCCGGTAGACGGTGTGCAGCACGGCCGACACCTCCCCGCCGGGGGAGCGGCCCACCGCCACCGCCACGGGCGGCGCGTCCGCCCAGCCCAGCGCCGCCGCGCGGCTCGCCAGCACGTCCGGTGAGTCCCCGCGCAGCAGCGCGTCGACCAGCAGCGCCTGCAGCCGGGCGTCCCAGGCGCCCCGGGACTCGGCGGCGCGGGCGTACACGCGGGCGGCGGCGAACGCGATCTCGCGCGAGAAGCGCAGCACCGCGTCGCGCAGCTGCTGCTCCTCGCCCTCGGCGGCCACGTGGGGGACCTGCTCCTCCACCACGTCGATGGTGACCTTGATCAGTGCCACCGTCTGCTGGAGGGTGATCGAGCGGGCCAGCGCCTGTGGGGCCGTGGCGAAGACCTCGTCGGAGACCTCCTGGGTGCTGTCGGTGGTGCCGCCCCCCGAGCGCAGCCACTGCACCAGCGACCGGACGCCGGCCTGGGCCACCAGCATGACCCAGGAGCGCTGATCGGCCGGGAGGGCCCGGAACCAGGGCAGCGTCTCGTCCATCCGCGCCACGCTGGCAGTCGCCAACGCCCCCGCTGCCCGTTCGATACGGCGCAGCGTGGCGCTCAGCTCCGCGTCGGCCGGCTCGTTCCCCACCACTCCAGCCTGACATGCCCTGAGCTGCGTCTCCACGCCGGGCACCCGGCCTGACGGCCGACTGCCCGGTCCGGCCCCGCGTGGGGCCGTCGGGCCGCCTCCGCCGTCGCCGGTCCGCGCCACGCGGTCGGTCCGGGTGATGGGCGTCCCGGTCGGGCCCTGCGCGGCCCGTCCGACCCGGCCAGTACGGTGACAGGGCACGTCGGCGCTGCCGGCCGGCGGGCGAGGGCGAGCGTGAGGAGACCGGGATGGCGCAGGGGGAGGCCGAGCACGGCTGCGCCCAGGGGGAGCCCTGCCGACCGGGCCACCACGAGCAGCCGGTCGCCAAGCACCGCCAGCTGGCCGGCGGGTTACCGTCGCTCCCGGCGGATCCGGTCGCCGGCTGGCCGGGCGAAGCGGTCGGCGGCTGGTCGGCCGAAGCGGTCGGCGGCTGGCCGGCCGAACGGGCCGACGAGGACGCCCCGGTGCCCCGTCAGCGGGCCGGAGAGCCGACCCCACCGGTCGAGCCCGAGCCCGTTCCGGTGACCTGGGGCTGCCGCAGCGACCTGCCCGGCTGGGCCGGCGCCCACCGGCACGGGCCGGTCCGCCCCCGCCAGCGGGGCGGTCGGCGGGAGCGCCCACCGCGCCGTTGGTGCTGATCGACGTCCGGGTCGACGGTCACCTCGGCCCGGCCGGGCAGCGCGAAGCCGCGCGCGGGGTCAGCGGGTGCGACGGCGGATGAGCAGCGCGATCCCGGCGAGCCCCGTGGTGATGACCAGCATGACCGCGACGTTGAGCAGCAGCAGGCGCTGAAGCTCGCCGAGCGCCTGGTCGATGTCCCGGCCCGGGTTGAGCGAGTCCTCCGGGATCACCCGCTCGCCGCCGCCGACGCCGCCGCTGACCGTGTCGTACTGCCGCTCGAGCGGCACCCCCGCGGTGCGCAGGGTCTCGGACATGGAGAGCCGGCCGAGGAACCAGCCGGCGCTGGTCTTCCGCGAGTCCGGCTGTTTGGCCGGCCGGTAGACCCGCGGGCCACCGGCAGCCTTCGGGTAGAGGTCGTACGTCTGCTTCGGCGTGTCTCCGGCCAGCACCACGATCGTGTACTTCGGACCGAGGTCGGCGGCCTTCGGCCCGCTGGGCGAGCCGGTGCGGCCGAGGAAGCTGACCTGGTCGATCAGGGCGTTCACGTGCGCGGGCTGCGCGTCCGAGCGCAGCCGCAGCGGCTCGGCCAGCCCCGCACCGGTGATGTCCACGCCGGGTGGCGGCTTCGGTGCGGCCTGCGCCGGGCCGGCGAGGCCGACCAGAGCCGCCGTGAGCACGCCGGCCAGCACGGCGGCCAGCCGCCCCACCTGTCGGACCATAGCCGCCTCCTCGCCCCGTTCGATGGGTGGCTTCACTGCGCCTGACGTCCCGGTCCTGCCGCGGACGACCGGCCCGCCGGCCGGACGTCTGCCCACCTTCAAGACTCCGCAGAATGTCGATAGGTTGCAGCACGTGGAACAGTAATTGGAACTATGTGCGATCTCGGCTCGACTAATGAGCAGCCGTTGATCAGCGGGCGGATCGTACCTTTCAGGAGGGGGCTATGGGGGGCAGGGTCGCACGTGTGGCGCGCCTCGTGCCAGGGGTGTTCGGCGTGGCGCTCGGTGTGTCGTTGTTGCTGCCGCCGACGCCGGCCTTGGCGCACAACTCGCTGACCGGCAGTGACCCGCGCGACGGCGCTCGGGTGGCGACCGCGCCGGCCCGGATCGAGCTGCGGTTCCTGTCCCGACTGGACCCGCGTACGACGAAGATCACAGTGACCGGACCGGACAATGTGGCCGCCGCGGGCGGGGCGCCGACCTTCTCCGGCAGCCGGGTGCGCGTGCCGTTCAAGCCGGGCCGGGCGGGACTCTACATCGTGGGCTACCAGGTGGCGTCCGGCGACGGGCATCCGGTCACCGGGGAGGTGCGGTTCACCCTCACCACCGGCACCGCGGCCGACCCCTCCGCCTCCCCGTCGCCCACCGGCGCCGCCTCGCTCACGGCGTCGGCCGCGAGCCCGCCGGTCACCCCCACGGCGGCGACGACCGGGCCGGACGGCGCCAGCCCGACAGCGGCGGTCGTGCCCGCGGCGGACGAGCGGGACGACCGCACCGGCTGGCTCTGGGCGCTCGCCGGCCTGGTGCTGCTCGCCGCCCTGGTGACCGGCCTTCTGCTCCGCCGCCGAGCGGGCCGGAATCACGGTGGGTGAGGGGCGGAGCGGAGCGGTCGGCGCCGGTCCGGAAACCGGCGCCGACCGTGTGAGTCCTGCCGTCAGACCAGGCGGACCCGGGCGGCGCGCAACCGCGTGAGGGTGCGCTCCCGGCCCAGCACCTCCAGCGACTCGAACAGCGGAAGCCCCACGGTCCGGCCGGTGACCGCCACCCGGACCGGGGCCTGCGCCTTGCCCAGCTTGAGGCCCCGCTCGGCGCCGACCGCCTCCAGCGCGGCCTTGGTGGACTCCGCGTCCCAGGACTCCAGCGCCTCGAAGGCCGCCGTCGCGGCGTCCAGCAGCTCCGCCGAGCCCTCCTTCATCGCCTTCGCCCAGGCCGCCTCCTCGATCAGCGGCGTGGCCAGGAAGAGGAAGTCGACGTTCGGCACGATCTCGCTGAGCACCGCGATCCGGGTCTGGGCCAGCGGCGCGACGGCCGCGAACGCCGCCGCGTCGAACTCCTCCGGCCGCCACGGCGGCGGCGCGATGGTGTCGGTCCCGGTCAGCCACGGCTGACAGGCGGCGACGAACTCGTCCACCGACAGCGCCCGGATGTACTCCCCGTTGAACGCGCGCAGCTTCTTCTCGTCGAAGAACGCCGGCGAGGGGTTGACCTCCTCCAGCCGGAACTCCTCCTCGATCACCGACCAGGGGACGATCTCCCGGTCGCCGGAGGGCGCCCAGCCGAGCAGCATCAGGTAGTTGCGCATCGCGTCGGCCAGGTAGCCCTCGTCCCGGTACGCCTCGAGGGCGACCTTGTCGCGACGCTTGGAGAGCTTCTGCCGCTTCTCGTTGACCACCACCGGCACGTGCGCCCAGATCGGCGGCTTGACCCCGAGGGCGTCCCAGAGGAGCTGCTGCTTCGGGGTGTTCGGCAGGTGCTCCTCGGCCCGGATCACGTGGGTGATCCCCATGATCATGTCGTCCACGACGTTGGCCAGCAGGAAGACCGGCGAGCCGTCGCCGCGCGCGATCACGAAGTCCTCGATCAGCTTGTTCTCGAAGGTCGGCTCGCCGCGGATCAGGTCGACCACGACGGTCTCGCCCTCGTCCGGCGTACGGAATCGCAGCGCGCGCCCCTCGCCCGGGCCGAGCCCACGGTCCCGGTGGTAGCCGTCGTACCCGGAGTACTGCGAGCCGGTGCGGGCCTGGACGTCCTCCCGCGTGCAGTCGCAGTAGTACGCCCGACCCGACTCGTAGAGCCGCTGCGCGGCGGCCCGGTGCTCGTGGGCGTTCTCCGACTGGAAGTGCGGACCCTCGTAGCTGGTGCGCTCGATGCCGATCCAGTCCAGCGCGGAGAGGATGCCCTCGGTCCACTCGGGCTTGTTGCGGGCCGCGTCGGTGTCCTCGATGCGGAGCACGAACACCCCGCCCTGCTGCTTGGCGTAGATCCAGTTCTGCAGGGCCGAGCGGGCGCCGCCGACGTGGAACATTCCGGTCGGGGAGGGGGCGAAGCGTACACGTACCGTCACGCCACCAGCCTACGGCGCTGCGCGACCGTATTCGGCCAGGGGTGCCGCTCAGGGCACCGAGCGGATCCTCACCACGAGGGCGCTGCCGAGCAGGGTCACCGCGGCCGTCACCGCGTAGAGCGTCGGGTATCCGCCCAGATGCACCACGATCGGCGCGGAGAGCGCCGGCCCGAGCACCTGCGGCGCCGAGTTCGCGATGTTGATCACGCCGAGGTCCTTGGCCCGGTCGGTGGCCCGGGGCAGCACCTGGGTGATCAACGCCGCGTCCACCGAGAGGTAGACCCCGTAGCCGGCGCCGAGCAGCAACGCGGCGACCACCGCCATCGGCCAGACCGGGGCGACCGCGAGCAGCACCGCCGCCACCGCCATGATCAGACCCGAGGTGATCACGAAGATCTTGCGCCGTCCGGAGCGGTCGGAGAGCCGCCCGGAGACCACGGCGGTGAGCATCATGCCCAGCGTGTAGAGCAGGATCAGCACCAGCAGGGCGCCCTCCGGGTCGGGCACCCGCACCCCGTCGGTGAGGAAGTACAGCAGGTAGAGGGTGCCCAGCGCGTTGCCGGTCTGGACCAGGAACCGGGTGAACCAGGCCCAGGCGAAGTCGGGGTGCCGGCGTGGGCTGACCCACATGGAGGCGAGCAGGGCGCGCAGCCGCAGCACCGGCCGGTGCGCCCGGGGCAGCGGGTCGTCCGAGGTGAGCAGCGCGAACGGCAGCGCCAGCACCAGCACGGCGAGCGCGATCGCGTAATAACCCGCGGCGTTGCCGGTGACCACGGCCGTGACCAGCACCGCGCCCACCACCAGCCCGAGCGCCTGCGGGATGCCCACCCAGCCGGAGACGCCGCCCCGCTGGGCGACCGGCACCCGGTCCGGGATGGCCGCGGTGAGGCTGGCCAACATCGCGTTGAAGCAGACCTGGGCGGCGACCCAGGCCAGCGTCACCCCGAGCACGGTCCGCTGCTGCGCGAGCAGCGCCAGGGCCAGCGCCCCGATCAGCGCGCCGCCGGCGGTCCAGGCGTGCCGGCGGCCGAACTCCCGCCCGGCCACCCGCAGGCAGGTCCGGTCGGACAGCGCGCCCGCGAGCGGGTTGGCGATCACCGCGGCGAGCGCCCCCAGCCCGGTGACCACCGCCAGCATCGCCTCCTTGTCACCCTGGGCGATCCGCTCGATCTGCTGCGGCAGCAGCACCTGGATCGGGGTGAAGAAGGCCATCCACACCCCGAGGTTGGCCGCGAAGACCAGCGCGATCCAACTCCGCCGGACCGGCGCGGTCGGCTCGGCCAGCGCCGCCGGCAGCGACGTGGGCGTCGGGTCGACCGTGGTCACCGCGTCGGCTCCCGGCGCGCGGCCGCGATGACGTCCCGGAGCCAGGCGTACGAGGACTTCGGAGTGCGGACCTGGCTGGCGTAGTCCACATGCACCAGGCCGAAGCGCTTGGTGAAACCCTCCGCCCACTCCCAGTTGTCCAGCAGCGACCAGACGAAGTACCCGCGCACGTCGACGCCGTCGTCGAGGGCCGCCCGGACCGCCCGCAGGTGCCCGTCGAGGTACGCGATCCGGTCCGGATCGTGTACCCGCCCGTCCGGCCCGGGCGCGTCGTCGTACGCGCAGCCGCTCTCGGTGATCTCGATCGGCGGCAGCGCGTCGCCGTACGTGCGGTGCAGCCAGCCGAGCAGCTCGTGCAGGCCGTCCGGGGCCACCGGCCAGTCGAACGCGGTACGCGGATAGCCGTCCAGCGGCACCAACTCGAACGGCAGCGGCGACCCCTCCGCCGGGGCGCGTACGCCGGTCGGGTTGTAGTAGTTGACGCCGAGCACGTCGATCGGGGCGGCGATGGTCGCCAGGTCGTCCTCGTGGACCAGCGCCGGGTCGGCGGCGGCGCCCGCCGGGTAGCCCCGGCCGAACAGCGGGTCGGTGAAGACCCGGTTGTGCAGCGCCTCGTACGCCGCGCCCGCGGCCCGGTCGGCGTCGGTGTCGCCGAGCACCCGCACGGGCGAGTAGTTGTTGGCGATGGCGACCGGGCTGGTGGTGCGGGCGCGCAGGGCGGCGACCGCCAGGCCGTGGCCGAGCAGTTGGTGGTGGGCCACCGGGAAGGCGTCGAAGAGCAGCATCCGGCCGGGGGCGTGCACGCCCATCCCGTAGCCGAGGCTCATGTGGATGAACGGCTCGTTCAGCGTGATCCAGAGCCGGACCCGGTCGCCCAGCCGGGCCGCGACCAGGTCGGCGTACTCGGCGAATCGGGCCGCCGTGTCCCGGTTCAGCCAACCGCCCGCGTCCTCGACGGGCTGCGGCAGGTCCCAGTGGTACAGGGTGGCCACCGGGTCGACGCCGTGGGCGAGCAGGTCGTCGACCAGCAGGTCGTAGAAGTCCAGGCCGTCGGGGTGAGCCGGTCCGGCGCCGGTCGGCTGGATCCGCGGCCAGGCGACGGAGAAGCGGTACGCCGAGACGCCGAGCGCCGCGAGCAGCGCGACGTCCTCCCGGTGCCGGTGGTAGTGGTCGCAGGCGACGTCGCCGGTGCTGCCGTCGCTGATCCGGCCCGGGGAGTGGGCGAAGGTGTCCCAGATGGAGGGTCCGCGTCCGCCCGCGCCGACCGCGCCCTCGATCTGGTACGCCGACGTGGAGACGCCCCAGCGGAATCCGGTGGGGAACTGCGGCATCGGTGCGGTCGGCATGCGCCCTCCCGGTCAACGTGAAACGTGTTCGGGACTTTAGGGCGCGTTCCGCGATTACGCCATAGGCCGGGATGACTTCATGCGCAATGCTTTTCGGCGTGTCTTTTTCCAAACCCGTCCAGGTACGTCCAAATTTGCGCATAGAGTGCCGATATCGTGGGATGTCCTCACCGGAGGAAGACGGAAATGATCCTCGTGGAACGCAGTGCGCACGTGGCGGCGCCGGTGGAAGCGGTCTGGGACGTGGTGCAGCGGGCCGAGCAGCTGCCGGCCTGGCTGGCGGGGGTCCGCGCGGCCGAGGTGCTCTCGGGAGAGGGCTTCGGTCGGCGGCAACGGGTCCAGGCCGGGCGTGGCGCGGCGCATGAGGCCGAGGTGATCGCCTACCAGGAGCCGACCCTGATCGGGTGGCGCGAGCGCGCCAAGGGTGCCGGCGCCCGGGCGGAGGCGCGCACCGAGATCTACGTTCAACTCACTCCCGACGAGGAGGAGGGTGGCACCGTCGTGCGGCTCATCGTCGTACGCTGGCCGGCTGGTCCGGTCAAGGCCGCCCTGCTCCGGCTCGGTCTGCGCCGGGTCGGCGCCGACCTGGAGGACTCGTTGGCCCGGCTGACCGACCTGGCCGCCGTCGGCTGACCGGACACGTCCCCGGCGTCGCGCCCGCGACGGCGGTGACCCGGCGTCCCCGCCAGGGACCCCGGGTCACCGCCCACTACCCGTGCCGCCCGCCCGGCGTGCGCGGGGCCCGGCGAACACGAAGGGCCCGCGCACCGCGCGGGCCCTTCGTGGTGACTCGGTCTAGCTGTCGCCGCCGGTCTCACCGACCGGCGCCGCGTTGACGTCGTCGATCGCGTACTTCTTGGCCGCCTCGGCCGGCACGGTGGCCGGCACCGCGCCGCGCAGCGCGAGCTGGCGCAGCGTCGCGACCACGATCGACTCGGCGTCGACGTGGAAGTGCCGGCGCAGCGCGTGCCGGGTGTCCGACATGCCGAAGCCGTCGGTGCCGAGCGAGGTGTAGTCGCCGGGCACCCAGCGGGCGATCAGGTCCGGCACCGCCCGCATGAAGTCGCTGACCGCGACCTTCGGCCCGTCCGCGTCGGCCAGCTTCCGCTGGATGTACGGCACCCGCGGCTCGGCGCCCGGGTTGAGCAGGTTGTGCTCCTCGGCCTCGACCGCGTCGCGGCGCAGCTCGGTCCAGGAGGTCACCGACCAGACGTCGGCGGCCACGCCCCAGTCCTGGGCGAGCAGCTGCTGCGCCTTGAGCGCCCACTGCATGCCGGTGCCGGAGGCGAGGACGTTCGCCTTCGGCGCGTCCCCGTCGACCTGCGGGGCGGGGGAGTAGCGGTAGATGCCCTTGAGCAGCCCCTCGACGTCCACACCCTCCGGCTCGGCCGGCTGGAAGATCGGCTCGTTGTAGACGGTGAGGTAGTAGAAGACGTTCTCCTGCGCCTCCCCGTACATCCGGTGCAGGCCGTTCTCCACGATGTGCGCGATCTCGAACGAGAACGCCGGGTCGTACGCGACCACCGCCGGGTTGGTGGCGGCGATCAGGTGCGAGTGGCCGTCCTCGTGCTGGAGACCCTCACCGTTGAGCGTGGTCCGCCCAGCGGTGGCGCCGAGAAGGAAGCCCCGGGCCATCTGGTCGGCGGCCGCCCAGAGCCCGTCCGCGGTGCGCTGGAACCCGAACATCGAGTAGAAGATGTACATCGGGATCATCGGCTCGTCGTGCGTGGCGTACGACGTGCCGGCGGCGGTGAACGAGGCGACCGAGCCGGCCTCGTTGATGCCCTCGTGCAGGATCTGCCCGGCGGTCGACTCCTTGTACGACAGGAACAGCTCCCGGTCCACCGAGGTGTACCGCTGGCCGTGCGGCGAGTAGATCTTCGCGGTCGGGAAGATCGAGTCCAGGCCGAAGGTGCGCGCCTCGTCCGGGATGATCGGCACCCAGCGCTTGCCGAACTCCTTGTCCTTCATGATGTCCTTGAGCAGGCGGACGAAGGCCATCGTGGTGGCCACCTTCTGCTTGCCCGAGCCGCGCTTGACGTCGGCGAACCGCTCCGGCCCCGGGATGACCAGCTTCTTGGAGGTGGTCCGCCGGGACGGCAGGTAACCGCCCAGCTGCTCGCGCCGCTCCCTCAGGTACTGCATCTCGTCGGACTTGTCATCCGGGCGGTAGTACGGCGGCAGGTAGGGGTTCTCCTCGAGCGCCGAGTCCGGGATGTCCAGGTAGAGCCGGTCGCGGAAGGTCTTCAGGTCCTCCAGCGTCAGCTTCTTCATCTGGTGCGTGGCGTTGCGGGCCTCGAAGTGCGAGCCGAGCGTCCAGCCCTTGATCGTCTTGGCCAGGATCACCGTCGGCTGCCCGGTGTGCTCCATCGCCGCCTTGTAGGCCGCGTAGAGCTTTCGGTAGTCGTGCCCGCCGCGCTTGAGGTTCCAGATCTCGTCGTCACTGAGGTGCTCGACCATCTTGCGGGTGCGCGGGTCGCGCCCGAAGAAGTGCTCCCGGACGTACGCCCCGGACTCCGCCTTGTAGGTCTGGTAGTCGCCGTCCGGCGTGGTGTTCATGAGGTTCACCAGCGCGCCGTCGGTGTCCGCGGCCAGCAGCGGGTCCCACTCGCGGCCCCAGACCACCTTGATGACGTTCCAGCCGGCGCCCCGGAAGAAGGCCTCCAGCTCCTGCATGACCTTGCCGTTGCCCCGCACCGGGCCGTCCAGCCGCTGCAGGTTGCAGTTGATCACGAAGGTGAGGTTGTCCAGCTCCTCGCGGGCGGCCACGCCGATCGCGCCGAGGGTCTCCGGCTCGTCCATCTCGCCGTCGCCGAGGAACGCCCAGACGTGCTGGTCGGAGGTGTCCTTGATGCCGCGGTGCTGCAGGTAGCGGTTGAACCGGGCCTGGTAGATCGCGTTCAGGCCGCCGAGCCCCATCGAGACGGTGGGGAACTCCCAGAAGTCGGGCATCAGCCGCGGGTGCGGGTACGACGGCAGAGCGCCGCCCAGGTGCGACAGCTCCTGGCGGAACCCGTCGAGCTGGTCCTCGCTGAGCCGGCCCTCCATGAACGCCCGCGCGTACATGCCGGGGGACGCGTGCCCCTGGTAGAAGATGTGGTCGCCGCCGCCCGGGTGGTTCTTGCCGCGGAAGAAGTGGTTGAAGCCCACCTCGTAGAGCGACGCGGAGCTGGCGAAGGTGGAGATGTGGCCGCCGACGCCGATCTCCGGGCGCTGCGCCCGGTGCACGAGCATCGCGGCGTTCCACCGGATGTACGCCCGGATCCGCCGCTCGACGTGCTCGTCACCCGGGAACCACGGCTCCCGCTCCGGGGGGATGGAGTTGATGTAGTCCGTGGTGGTCAGGGACGGCACCCCGACCTGGCGCTCGCGGGCCCGCTCGAGCAGGCGCAGCATCACGTAGCGGGCGCGCTTGGTTCCGCGCTCGTCGATGACCCCGTCGAGCGACTCGACCCATTCGCTGGTTTCTTCAGGGTCGATGTCCGGAAGCTGGCTCGGCAGGCCGGCGGTGATCACCGGGCGCTTGCGTTCCGTAGCCACAGGCGGTCCCTCGGTTGTGTGTGGGATAGGTCTCTAGCGCCATCCTGCCCCCTCGTGGCACCCGGCGTCACGTCTAGGTCCCCCCGACGCGACGCTCAACACAGGTACCCGTCGGTAACTTTGTGCGACTATCGGCCCTGCCCGGCCGGCTTGTCCGACGTCCATACCCTGCCGTCATGAGATGGCCATCGAGGGTGCTCGGTGCGGCGATGACGATCGTGGGCGTTCTCGGCGCGGCGGCCGGCGCGGTGACGGCCTGGTTCGGGTCGCCGGCGGCGCTGTTGATCGCGGCGCTGGGCGCGACCCTGGCCCTGCTCGGCGTCGGCCTGCTTCGCGACCTGCGGCGTCCACGGCCGGCGGTGAGCCGGCGTGACGACGGAGGTGGCGGCTATCTGCTGGGCGTCCCGAGCGGCGACGCCGGCGGGGCCCACGGCGACCATCGCGGCGGTCGGGACTGCCGCGACCAGTCCGGCGCGGACCCCGGCGGCGGAGGCGGGTCCGGCTCCGATCACAGCGGGTGGTCCGGCTCGGACTCCGGCGGCCGATCGGATTACGGCGGTCGGGCCGGCTCCGACTCCGGCGGGTGGTCCGGGTCGGACTCCGGCGGTCGGGCCGGCTCCGACTCCGGCGGGTGGTCCGGGTCGGACTCCGGCGGTGGCTGGTCGGGCGGTGGCGACTCGGGTGGCGGTGGCGGCGGCTACTGACGTCCGCCTGGGGCAGAATGCGACGTATGCGTAGTGACGTGATCACCGTCCAGACCGGGCCCCGGCCGGCCGTCCGCGATATCACCGCCGAGGCCCAGGGATTCGTCTCCGGCCACGGCGACGGTCTGCTGCACATCTTCGTGCCGCACGCCACCGCCGGGCTGGCGATCATCGAGACCGGGTCCGGCTCCGACGACGACCTGCTCACCGCGCTGGACGGCCTGCTACCCGCCGACGACCGCTGGCGGCACCGGCACGGCTCGGCCGGTCACGGTCGGGACCACGTGCTGCCCGCGTTCCTCCCGCCGTACGCCACTCTGCCGGTGCTCAGCGGGCGCCTGGCACTGGGCACCTGGCAGTCGCTCTGCCTGGTCGACACCAACGGCGACAACGCGACCCGTCAGGTCCGCTTCTCCTTCCTCCCCGGCTGACCGCGTCCGGCTCCCGCCGGGCGTTCGGGGCAGATCTTGGTAGGAAAGTGCGCCCAGAGGGGCCTTTTCCTATTAAGATCTCGCGTTCGTGAGACGTTCGGCGGAGGCGACCGGCCGAGCGGCCGGGCCGGGCGCCGTCCGAGGTGATCAACTAGCGCGTTTCCGCACGTAGACTGGCCGGCATGAGGCAGCACGCGGCGCCGGCCGGCGGCGCGGGACCAGCCGGCGGCGCGGGACCAGCCGGCGGCGCTGGAGCGGGCGGCGGCGCTGGAGCGGGCGGCGGCGCTGGAGCGGGCGGCGGCGCTGGAGCGGGCGGCGGCGATGGAGCGGGCGGCGGCGATGGAGCGGGCGGCGGCGATGGAGCGGGCGGCGGCGATGGAGCGGGCGACCGGGCCCGGCTGGCCGGCGAGACCGTGCGCCGGATCCTGCACGTCGCTTCGGCCATCTGGCACGACCAGGACGCCGAGTTCGCCGAACTGGGTCTCACCCCGGCGGTCGCCCGCGCGCTCCACCAACTCGACCCGGACCGGCCGATGCCGGCGCGCGACCTCGCCGACCAACTGCGCTGCGATCGGTCCAACGTGACCGCCCTGGTCGACAGGCTGGAGCAGGCCGGCCTGGTGCGGCGGCGCGTCGACCCGGCCGACCGGCGGCAGAAGACGCTGGTGGTGACCGAGGCGGGGCGGCACATGCGCCAGCGGGTCCACCAGGTGTTGTCGGACTCGCGACTGTTCGCCGGGCTCAGCACCGAGGAGTTGGCGGCGCTGCGCGAACTGGTGCGGAAGGTCTCGGACGGCGGCTGCCCCGACGGTTCGTAGCCCTGATCCTCCGATCGCCTTGAGCCGGCCCCACTCCACCCAGCGACCGTTGTCGAACACGTGCCAGTCGGCGTGCCCGGCGCGGCCGGACCAGTCCCGCCGGCGTGTGTCCGGGTGGGCGCACCTGGCTCGCGTCGGTAATGCTGTCCGACGTGACCACCCCGCACGATCTCGACGACCGGTTCCGGGAGACCCTGGCGGCGTTGGCCGCCCCGGCACGGCGGTCTGACCCGGCCGAGCCGATCTCCGACGGCGCGACGCTGACCGGCGCGCAGGCCCTCGACCTCTTCGACGCGCAGGTCACCAGCCGGCAGCTGGACCTGGCCGGGCGCTGGCTACGCAGCTTCGGTGAGGGCTTCTACACGATCGGCTCCGCCGGGCACGAGGGCAACGCGGCGGTCGCCGCCGCGCTGCGACCCACCGACCCGGCTCTGCTCCACTACCGATCCGGCGCGTTCTACTGCGTCCGGGCCGCCCAGGCCGCCGCTGACGCCGCCGCCGGCCCGTCCGGCGGTTTCGCCGGCGACCCCGGCGACGTCGCGGCGGCGCGCACCGTAGAGCGGGCCTCCGCCACCGGCGGCGCTGCCGAGCGGGCGGCGCTCGCCGACCCCGCGGCGCTCGCCGTGGACCGGGCCTCCGCCGCCGCTGCCGGCCGGGCGGCGCTCGCCGCGAGCGGGGCGACCGGCGCCGCTGCCGACCCCGCGGCGCTCGCCGCGGACCGGGCCTCCGCCGCCGGCGGCACTGCTAACCGGGGGGCGCTCGCGGCAGACGGGGCGACCGCGATAGTCCCCGCGGACCGGGCGCCCACCGCCGGCGGTCCTGCCGACGGCGGGGACACCGCTCACGGCGCGAGCGTTGTCCCGGCCGCTGGCGGTCGGGACGACTCCGGCCCGCAAGCGACCGGCGTGGTGGGCGGGACGCGCGGCGCGGCGGCCGGCGGCGGGACACCGGCCGCGGCCCCGCCCACGGCCGCCGACGAGGCCGAGGCGGGCGACGCCCGACCGGCCGGCTCACCGGACGTGGGGACGGAACGGCCCTGGGCGTACGGGGCAGCGGCCCGGGACGTGCTGCGCGGAATGGTCGCCTCGACCCGGGAGCCCGTCGCCGGCGGACGGCACAAGGTCTTCGGCCACCCCGACCTGGCCGTGGTGCCGACCACCTCCACCATCGCCTCGCACCTGCCTCGGGCCGTCGGGATGGGGCTCGCCGTCGAGCGGCTGCGCCGGCGGGAGGCCCGGCGGCCCGGCGGCGGCGTCCGGATCGGCAGCGGCGGTGGCGCGGAGCACTCGACCTGGCCACCCGACGCGATCGTGGTGTGCTCGTTCGGCGACGCCTCGGTCAACCATGCCAGCGCCACCGCCGCGTTCAACACCGCCGGCTGGTACGACCACACCGGCCTGCGGATCCCCGTGCTCTTCGTCTGCGAGGACAACGGGCTGGGCATCAGCGTCCGGTCACCGCAGGGCTGGGTGGAGACGACGCTGCGGTCCAAGCCGGGGATCCGCTACTTCGCCGCCGACGGCAGCGACCCGGTGCAGGCGTACGCGGTGGCCGGCGAGGCGGCGGCCTGGGTGCGGCGGCACCGGCGGCCGGCCGTGCTGCACCTGCGCACCGTACGGCTGATGGGGCACGCCGGCGCGGACGCCGAGACGGCGTACCGCAGCCCGGCCGAGATCGCGGCGGACCTGGACCGGGACCCGCTGGCCGCCACCGCCCGGCTGCTGGTCGAGGCGGGGGTGGCCACCGGCGAGGAGTTGCTGGCCCGGTACGACGACATCGGCTGGCAGGTGCGCCGGGTGGCGGAGGAGGTCATCGGCGAGCCGAAGCTGGCCGGCGCGGCCGAGGTGGTGGCCCCGCTCGCGCCCCGCCGCCCGGTGCGGGTGTCCCGCGCGGTGGCCGACGTCGCGGCGCGGGCCAGCGGCCCCGGCGCCGCGGCGCGTGCCGAGGCGTTCGGCGGCAAGCCGCCGGAGCTGACCGGCCCGCTGACGCTGGCGCAGAGCATCAACGCCGCCCTCGCCGACGGGATGCTCGACCACCCGCAGATGGCGGTCTTCGGCGAGGATGTGGCCGCCAAGGGCGGGGTGTACGGGGTGACCAAGGGGCTGCGCGACCGTTTCGGGCCGGCACGGGTGTTCGACACGCTGCTCGACGAGACGTCGGTGCTCGGGCTGGGGCTGGGCGCCGGACTGGCCGGGATGCTCCCGGTGCCCGAGATCCAGTACCTGGCGTACCTGCACAACGCCGAGGACCAGCTTCGCGGCGAGGCGGCCACCATGCAGTTCTTCTCCCAGGGGGCCTTCCGCAACCCGATGGTGGTGCGGGTGGCCGGGTTGGCCTACCAGGAGGGCTTCGGCGGCCACTTCCACAACGACAACTCGGTGGCCGTACTCCGGGACGTGCCGGGCCTGGTGATCGCGGTGCCGGCGCGGCCGGACGACGCCGCGCCGATGCTGCGGACCTGCCTGGCCAGCGCGGCGGTGGACGGCAGCGTCTGCGTGTTCCTGGAGCCGATCGCGCTGTACCACACCCGGGACCTCTACGCCGACGGGGACGGCGAGTGGTTGGCCGGCTATCCGGAGCCGGGCGCGTGGGTGAGCGGCCACGTGCCGATCGGCCGGGCCCGGGTGTACGGGGTCGGCTCGGCCGAGGACCTGACCATCATCACCTTCGGTAACGGCGTACGGCTGTCGCTGCGGGCGGCGGCCACGCTCGCCGCCGAGGGGGTCGGCACCCGGGTGGTGGACCTGCGCTGGCTCGCGCCGCTGCCGGTGGCCGACATCATCCGGGAGGCCTCCGCGACCGGCCGGGTGCTGGTGGTGGACGAGACCCGCCGGTCCGGCGGCGTCGGCGAGGGGGTGATCGCCGCACTGGTCGATGCCGGATATGTCGGTGCGGCGCGGCGGGTAGCCGGAGTTGACTCGTTTGTACCATTAGGGCCGGCCGCACGTCAGGTTCTGGTCTCGGAGGAAGCCATTACCCAGGGTGCCCGCACGCTCCTGGCACGGTAAATTCCGTTCCACCCGGTGCGCCACTTGCGCGGGGGGCCACAACTGTGTGGACTTTGCCTGACGGCGCCGACCAGGCGCCGCGAGCAGGATGAGAAGAGGAGGCACGCGACAGTGAGCGCGACCGCTGGTCAGGCCGCCGACGGGGTACGCAGCCTGGCGGACCGGTTCGGTGTCGAGCCGGGGATGGTCGTCATGGAGATGGGGTACGACGACGACGTCGACCAGGATCTCCGAGACGCCCTGACCGACCGCTGTGGAGATCTCGTCGACGAGGACACCGACGAGGTCGTCGACGCGGTGCTCGTCTGGTACCGCGACGGCGATGGTGACCTCTTCGAGATCCTGGTCGACGCCCTCGGCCCGCTGGCCGACAACGGGGTCGTGTGGCTGCTCACGCCCAAGGCGGGGCGGGAGGGGCACGTCGAGCCGAGCGAGATCGCCGAGTCCGCCCCCACGGCTGGGCTCCAGCAGACCTCGACGGTCAACGCCGGCCGGGACTGGAGCGGTGCCCGCCTGGTCCTGCGCCGCGGGGCCAAGGGCAAGAAGTAGACTCCGGCCGCCCGTCGCCTCTGGGGCGCGGCAGCCGTTCGGTCACCCGGCGGGAACGCCGCCGGGTGTAGCAGGCTGTTGCCATCCCACCCAGCTGAGGAGTTCTCGCATGCCCATCGAGGTTGGCGCCGAGGCGCCGGACTTCGTGCTCAAGGACCAGAACAACCAGGAGGTGCGGCTCGCCGGCTTCCGCGGCAAGCGCACGGTCCTGCTGATCTTCTACCCGCTGGCCTTCACCGGCATCTGCCAGGGCGAGCTGTGCGAGGTACGGGACAACCTCGACGAGTACGTCAACGACGACGTCCAGGTGCTGACCGTCAGCGTCGACTCGGTCTACGCCCACAAGGTGTGGGCGGACCGGGAGGGCTACCAGTTCCCGATGCTCGCCGACTTCTGGCCGCACGGCGCGGTCGCCCAGGCGTACGGCGTCTTCAACGAGACCACCGGCTTCGCCAACCGGGGCACCTTCGTCATCGACAAGGCAGGCGTGGTCCGGTTCGCCGAGATGAACATGCCGGGCGAGGCCCGCGACCAGCAGGGCTGGCGCAAGGCGCTGGCCGAGGCCGTCGCCTGATCCCCACCGGCCACGCCGTGCGTCCGGGCCGGCGGCGAGCAGGGTAAGCTTGCCAGCCACCGGCCCGCCGTACGGGCGTTCCGGGCGCGTAGCTCAGTGGGAGAGCACTCGCCTTACAAGCGAGGGGTCGCAGGTTCGAAACCTGCCGCGCCCACAAACCCCCTCCCACCTGCGAAAACGCTAGTGGCGCACAGCACGATCCGTACGCTTAGCCGCTCACAGAGCACTCGCCTACGCGCTGCGGAATTGACCGGCTCGGCCGAAACGTCGGCCCGCCAGAAGCCCGTAGACGGGCGAATCCACCCCCGCCGGAGTCCGGACCACCCCCGGCGGTCCGCACCGGCGTCCACCGAGCCCTCAACGGGCCGTAGCCGGGACCGTACGGATTGCGCGCGGGTGCTGTGTGGAGGTGGACGGCATGGCCAGTCGACGCGGTGACCTACCCACGGACCTCGGCCCCTTCGCGCCGTGGATCGACCCGTTCCGGCTGTCCCTCCAAGTCGCCGAGCGATCCGAGCGCACCATGGAGATTTACACCGACGCAGCCTCCTGGTTCGCCGGCTGCTGCGCGACACCGAATGCTGAACGTCAGGGAGCGTGACACGCGACGAGCTGCGCCTGTTCTTCGTCCCCGTGCAGGAGATCGAGTACGCCCGCGGCTACCGCAACATCATCGGCCGGGCCCAGCAAGCCTGCTTCAAGTGGTACGCCGAGGAGGAGGAAATGGAGGCGAACACGTCGTCGCCCGCGTTGTAGGCGCGGACACCGTTGACCAGGATGGTCTGCTTGGCGATGTACTTGGCGGACGGGTCGCATGATCACATCCCGACGATCTGGTAGGTGACTTCGTTGGCGGTGCCGTTGACGGCGATCGGCACGCGCCCGCTTGCGTCGCTGTGCACCCGGATCGCGGAGACCGCACCAGCAGCGACGGTGACGACGCGGGAGGCGACGGCAGACCGTCGTACAGTGCACCGACGGTCAGGGTGACGGTGTAGGCGCCCGCTCCGGCGTTGCGGGCGAATGAAACGCATCCGGCGGGAACGATGTCGCCGCTGGTTTGCCGGTCCCGGTCGTGAGAGCGGTGCCCGCGTTGGTGGGCAGCTCGGCGTTGTAGTCGGCCATGGTGCTCGCTTTCCGGGGCTCGGCCAGGGTGATGCGCCGCTAAGGGAGGCTGTCGCCCCACGGGACGGGCGGTGGAACGAGTAGGCGGACATCAGGTCGACGCTGTTGCCGCTCCCGCCGCCAGCGGCGTCGTGCGCAGCGATCAGCCGAGCTGGGTCGGCGTCGGCGCGGGGCGTCGAGCGCGGCGACTCTGGCCAGGTCCCCGTCGTCGCGCGGAATGGCGCGGATGAGGTCGGGGCCGCGACCACGGGTGACGGTCACGGCGGTGGTGTCGCCGCCGGCCGTCACGTACACGTGTTCCGTGCCGACCTTGATCGTGAAGCCCGAAGCCGGGGGCGTCCGACAGCGGCGCGGTATCGGCGTCACCGTCGTCGCGGACGTGGTGGTGATGTCCGCCGCGAGGGTCGACGACAGGATGCTGACAGCGGTGACGCCTGCGAGGAAGGCCCACCGGGCAGGCTCATCATGACGACCCCGCTGATGTCGCCCGTGGCGAACGCTGCCTGCGCGGAGAAGATCACCGGAGCGCCCGAGGTGCAGGCGACGTCGAAGACCTTGCGGTACGCCCCGTTCGAGGAGCACATCGCGTTCGTAAAGCGGCCTTCGTGTGCGCTGCCCGGCGACGACACCGTGTAGTGGATGGAGTGCTCCGCCCGGGCGGTGCCGATGAACTGGATCAGCAGGTCGTCCATCGTGAACAGCGTCGAGTCGAGCAGGCGGACCACCGTGAAATCTCCTCGTGCTACCGCCGCGCCGCGCGGGAGTGACGTACGTGCAGGTCCGAGCGTTGGGACACTCGGTGGCCGGGAATACCGGGCCGGCCCAGCCGCCGCCGATTCGGCAGGCAGGTCCGGGAGGGCTGGGGGCCAACGATGCTGACGGTGTCGGTGCTTATCGGATTGACGTTGCAAGCGGCGGCAGTCGTCGGTGTCCATGTAGCGATCCGCGGTGACTGGATGCGCAGACCCGGGGCGCTGCTCCTGTTGGCGGCCGTGGGCTTCCACGGCGGCACGGAGGTCATGCAGTGGCTTTGGCCGGAGCGGAACATTTTCCGCGTTTTCCTAGACCAGGACGACATCGACGACTGGATGTTGCTCGTGTCGACGGCGATCTGCGCCTATGCGATCAGCTACGCGATGATCGTCGTCCGCCGTATCCGCAAGCCTGCCCACGCCGCTTCAGAGGACGGCTTGGCGAGGCTGCGGTTGCCATGGTTGTTGGTCCTTGTCGTGCCGCTCGTGGCGGCGACGTTCGCGGGTCGGGGTGCGTTGCAGGCCGTGGCGCCAGCGCAAGCGGAGACTGGCGAAGTAGTACCGGAGCGTGACGGAGCTCTGGTAGCGCTCGCCAGCGAGTTCCTGGTGCCGCTGGTCGCGGTGCTCGGTGCGGTGGTGCTGGTTAGGTGGGGGATGCGCTGGCTCGTTCCGGTTCTGGCGGCGCAGGGCGCGGTCCTAGCTGTGGCAGGCACTCGCGCGATGATCGTGTTCGCGGCGCTGCTCACCTTGGTCGGTGCCGCCCTGCACGGGGTTCGGCCGTCCCGCCGGCAGATCGCTCTGATTCTGGTGGTCGTGTCCGGGTTCACCGCGCTCATCTCCTCCACGCGGGCAGTGGCGGGCCGGGAGGTTTTCGAGGCCGGCCAGGGCAGCGGCGAGCGGATTGATGCGCTGCTTGACGGGGCCGCGCAAATCCACACCGAACGCAGCCGTGAAGCGATCCTGAACGACCTCGTGTACCGGTTTGACGGCAACACCTTCGGCGCGATGATCTTCGACAGTCTTCGAGGATCAGGCGAACCAGTCGGAATGGAGACGGTCGGGAACAACATCGCCATGCTGATGCCCAGCGTCCTCAACCCCGACAAAGTGGCGAGCCGCAGCCTGGAACAACGCAACGAGGAGGCGTACATCGACGCCGCGTTCGGGCTGAGCCAGCATGTTGACTGGCTGCCAACGATCCTCGGGACTGCGGTCGCCTACTACGGGCCCGTCGGGCTGATTCTCTTCGCTCTGCTGTTCGGTGCGGCGATGGCTGCCGCGGAGGTGCTGGCGCTCGCCTCGTTGACAACAGCCCGGGTGATGTTCGCGATCGGTCTCGCCCATTGCGCTCTGCTGTACGGGTCGGGCCCGCAGGTCTTCGTCACGACCCTACGGACCGTCGTCGCTCTCGTTCTGGTGCTCTCGGCAGTGGCTTGGCTGCGCCGTCGGCGGCAGGCCACCGTACCGGCGGCTGTATCCCTCCCGGCCGTCCATCCGATGGCGCAGCCGCGGCATTCGGTCGTTCCGGGTCACCAAATGCAAGTTAGGCCGCTTGAACGAGAACTAGTGCCCCAGGGCTGGAAGAACTGGCGAGCGAAAACGACGCCGGCAGAGGGCCTGTGACGTTCGACTGCGTCACCATACCGTGGCCGAAGGCGCTTCCGTAGGCGCGGTCGATACGCGGATCACGGTCGGCGTCCACAGGTACAGGGCCTCCCCGGCGACTTGGTCGAGCGGACCGTCAGCATCGACAACGATGCTGTGCCCAGTGGCCGCGGATGTCGGACTGATCTGTTGCACACGGGTCGACAGGTCGCGGGTCGGGGAAGCCAGCGCTAGGCGCGGCCACGACGAGCCGGAACGCGGGCACGCCGATCACCGATGACTGGTTGAGCTGGCCTTCCTCCCCGAAAGCAAGGGACCGCCCGTCTTGCAGCAGCTGGTAGTCCCACTCCCTTCGGGTTCCTGCGCGGTCAACGCTGCCGTGGCCAGGACCACACCGCCGTGCCTGGGTGACTAGCCGAGTGACGACCCGGGTGGACGCCCGGCCGCGCCCACCACGATTGACAGCAGGGGAGCCGATCACAAGGCCAGGCCCTCCGTCTCGTTGCAGCAGCGCGGGATCCGATCGGGCCGGGGGCGAGGCCGCCACTGGTCAGGGCAGTTGGCCCGGCCGGTCGACGATCGCGATCCGGAGCAGCGCGGCGGCCGAGTCCATCGACTCCTTGCCGTCGCGCACCACGGACATGCGGATGCCGAGGTAGACGTGGGTATCCCGGTCGAAGATGAAGTCGACGTTGCCGCCGATCACGCCGGGCATCCGAATCGCCACCCCGTGCCGGCCGGCGGCGTCCACGACGTCGCCCGATATGACGACTGCTCCGGGCTCCCGCGCCAGTAGTTCGAACAGCGCCGCCAGCGCCCGGGGCGGCACGTAGCCGTCGAGCATCGACCGCGCGGTGGTGTACGGCATGCTCTCGTCCCCGTACACGGCCTCCTCGTCGGCTGCCTCGGGGAGATGCAGGTCGACCGGGTGTTCCCGGAGGTATCGAAGCAGCGCGTCCGGATCGGTCGGCAGGTCGCCGTGGTATACGGGCGACGGGAGTTCATCGAGTTCCTTGCCAGGATGCGCGGGATCGCCCGGGCGGAGTACCTTCAGTTCGCTCCACCCGTTCGGTTCGGTCTCCGGTCGGTAACGTGCCTGCGTGTGCGCGACTCCGCCCGCCGACGCCCACCTCTGCGTCCGTACCGTGACGTAGGGGCCGCTGCCCGGCATCTCCCGCGACGTCGCCAGATTCTCCGTGAAGACGTACTGGTCCGGTCGGGCGGTGAGTTCGGGCTGCTGCCGGGCGGCATCGGCCGCCAGTCGGAGGATCTCCGACGCGCTGGCCGTGGGCGGCGGCTCGTTGCCCACCCCCATCGTCTGGACCGCCAAGCCACCGGCGGTTAGTGCGACCGCCAGCCCGAAAGCCCCGGCGAGACGCCAACCTCGCAAGAACCGGGTCCGGTGTCCGACCGGACGGGCCGCCGAAACCGTCTCGGCGCGCCGGACGACGTGTGCCTTCAGATCCGTGAGGAGCTGCTCCTCGAAACCGTGCGGCGACTGCTCGATCTTGGTCATAGCGTCATCTCCGTTTCATCATGCGAGGATGGTGGCCGGGCGGGCGAGCACGGCACGGACGGTGCGACGGGCACGATGCAGGCGCACCCGGGCGGCGACCGGGGACATCCCGAGCGCGGTCGCTGCCTCGGCGACGGCGAGGCCGTCCACGGCGACGAGCTCGACCAGCGCCCGGGTGTCCTCGGGCAGTTCGCGCAGCGCCCGGTAGGTACGCCGGGCCGCCGACTCGGCATCGATCCGCTCCTCGATGCGGGCGATGTCGTCGGCGTCCAGGTCCCGTCGTCCGGCCATTCGACCGGTCACCCGCAGCCGTTGGGCCGCCCGACGTCGCTCGTCGGCGATGACGTTGCGGGCCACCCCGAACAGCCAGCCAATCTGGCTACCCCGGTCTGGCCGGTAACCGGCCGCCGATTCGATCACCGCCAGGAACACGTCGGCGGTCAGATCGGCGGCGAGGTGTGGGTCGTCGACCCGCCGCGCCACGAACCGGCCCACCGCCTCCACGTGCCGCCGGTAGAAGACCTCGAGGGCCGCCGGATCGACTCCGATGTCGGAGATGTCATCCTCCGCTGGGCTGGGGTCATGCACAGGCTGTCCTCTCTGATAGCCGTTACACCCTCTCTTCGTACGGGGAACCGCGGGTGTTACCGAGCCAGGAAGGACAAGCGATGTCGGGCGGACAGCCTGAAGAAGCTCACCTCGGCGATCACCTCCGTGGGGCGGACCGGCCCGCACACGTACATCGGCCGCGTCGACCCGGACGGCAAGGACGCGACGGCCACGTGGTGACGGAGCAGCGGTCACTGGAGGTCCGATCGGTGATCGAGACGGTGGCCCGGTGGGCGACCGCTCAGACGGACGTCGGTGGAGTGCTGGTCGTGGGCTCCTGGGCACGAGGAGCCGCGCGGATGGATTCCGACGTCGACCTCGTGGTCCTCACCGACAATCCGCGTCATGCGGAGGCGGGAGTCTGGGCGGACCTTCTCGGCGGTGAGGTCGTCCGGCTCGCGGAGTGGGGGCCGCTCCGGGAGGTCCGGGTGCGGCGCCCGTCCGGGTTCGAGGTGGAGATGGGCGTCGTCCCGGTGAGCTGGGCGGCCGCCGAGCCGGTCGACCCGGGCACCCGCCGCGTCGTCGGCGACGGACACCGCATCGTGCACGACCCGGAGGGTCTGTTGGCCGCGTTGTCGGCCGCCGTCCGGTCGCCCGCCTAGCGGGCAGGCGCCGTTCGATCCCGTCGCCCAGGAGCCGACCGACGGCGGCGCCTGCCCGGGGGAGTGACCGGGTCAGCGGGGCGGGCCGGCCAGGATCCGGTCCCGGGCAGCGTCCACGTCGCCGCGCCACCAGCCCATGGCCTCGATCCACCAGGTCAGGCCGGCGGCCGCGTACGGCGCGACGACCTCCGACGCGTTCTCCGGCGTCGTCCAGCCCTCGAGCACGACGTCGAAGTCGTCCAGTGAGCCGCGCTCGGCCGCGACGAAGCGCACCACGTCGGTGAAGTCCTCGATCGGCACGGGAACGCCGCGGCCCCCGTCCGTGAACGTCGCCACGAACCCGTCCCAGCGGGCGGACCGCCGGAAGCCCGGACGGTTGGGCCACCGCCCGGCGCATCAGACCGGGATGCGGGGCTGCTGCACGGGTGTCGGCAGCATCCGCACCGCGTGACCGGACGGCATCGCCACGTCCCGCCCCGACCAGAGCGCGGTGAGCTGCGCGAGGGACTCGTCGAGGCGCCGGCCCCGGGCGCGCAGGTCGGGGTCCTCGCCGAAGGCGGCGTACTCGGCGTCCATCGAGCCGATGCCGGCGCCGACGACGAGCCGGCCGCCGGAGAGTGTGTCCAGGGTGGCCGTCTCGCGGGCGACGGTCTGCACCCGCCGGCGTGGCAGTGCCGTCACCAGCACCCCGAGTCGGATCCGGGACGTCCGGGCCGCGATCGCCGACGCGACGACGACGGTGTTCACCAGCGGCCAGTCGGGGTCGTGGTAGAGCAGGTGGTCCCAGAGGAAGACCCCGTCCCAGCCGTGCTCCTCGGCCGCGACAGCCAGGTCGACCAGGGTCCGGGCGTCGGCGAAGGGCCCGACGTTGGGCAGTCCGACCGCGTATCGGGGCATCCGGCCACCATAGCCGTCGATCACCGTCCGCTCGGTCCCGTGCCGAGCCACCTCGGCGGCGGCCGTACGGCGACGGTCAGCCGGTCGCCAGGTACCGCGCCGCCGAGGCGATGTGGTCGGCGTCGATGCCCGCCCAGGCCAGGAGTTCCTTGGGTGACCCGGAGCCCGGCATGCCGCGTACGGCGAGGTGGACCATCGAGGGGTTCACCCGGCCGTCGGCGACGAGACTGTCCTTCACCGCCGAGCCGAGTCCGCCCTCCGGGTGGTGGTCCTCGGCCACCACGATCCGGCCCCCGGTGGCGACGGCGGCGGTGGCGAGCGTCTCGTCGTCGATCGGCTTGATCGAGTAGCAGTCGATGACCCGGGCGCGGATCCCCTCGCCCGCCAGGACGTCGGCCGCCGCGAGGCACGCGTGCAGGGTGACGCCCGCGCCGACGAGGGTCACCGCGTCCAGGTCGGAGGAGCGCAGGACCTTCGACCCGCCGACCGGGAAGGTCTCGCCGTCCGGGTACAACACCGGGTACTTGCCGCGGGTGGTGCGCAGGTAGCTGATGCCGCGCAGGCCGGCCATCGCGTCGGTGAGGGCGACGGTGCTGGTGGCGTCGCTCGGGTAGAGCACTGTCGAGCCCTGCACCGCGCGCATCATCGCGAGGTCCTCGAGGCCCATCTGCGACGGGCCGTCGGGGCCGATCTCGATGCCGGCGTGCGAGCCGACCAGCGACACGTCGACGCCGGAGACGGCGCCCATCCGGATGAAGTCGTACGCCCGGGTGAGGAACGCCGCGAAGGTGGACGCGAACGGGTGGTACCCGCGCACCGCGAGGCCGGTCGCGGCCGCGACCATCTGCTGCTCGGCGATGAACATCTCGAAGTACCGCCCGGGGTGGGCGCGCGCGAACTCGAACGCGTACGTCGAGTTGCTGACCTCACCGTCCAGCGCGACGACGCGGGGATCCCGGGCGCCGAGGGCGACGAGGGCGTCGCCGTACGCCTTGCGGGTCGGCACCGGCTCGCCCACGTCGTAGCGGGCGGGGGTGCTCCGTCGGGTCGGTTCGGTGGTGACCGGCCGGGCCGCCGCGTCTCCGGTGGGGCTGGCGCCGTCGCCGTCGGTGGTGACGGGACGCGGGCCGCGCACGGTCAGGTTGCGGACGCCGCCGAGTTCCCGGATCGCCCGCTCGGCCATGTCCGGCGGGAACGGCTTGCCGTGCCAGTCGTTGCTGTCCTCCACCTCGGAGAAGCCGCGCCCCTTGACGGTCCGCGCCAGGATCACCGTCGGCTGTTCCCCGGCGGTGTCCTCGGCCGCGCTCATGGCGGCGTCGACGGCGGTCAGGTCGTGACCGTCGACGACCAGGACGCGGGCGCCGAACGCCTCGGCCCGCCGGGCGTACGCGTCGACGTCCCAGCCGAGGTCGGTCGGGCCGCGCTGGCCGAGCCGGTTGACGTCCACCATCGCGATCAGGTTGGACAGCCGGTAGTAGGACGCCTTGTCCAGCGCCTCCCAGATGGAGCCCTCGGCCATCTCACTGTCCCCACACAGCACCCAGACGCGGTACGGCTGCTTGTCCAGGTACTTCCCGGCGAGGGCGATGCCGACGCCGTCGGGCAGCCCCTGACCGAGCGAGCCGGTGGCGACGTCCACCCAGGGCAGGGCCGGGGTGGGATGGCCCTGGAGGCGCTGCCCGAACCGGCGGTAGCCGTTCATCAGCTCGTCCTCGGAGATCACCCCGACCGCCTTGAACAGGGAGTAGAGCAGCGGGGAGGCGTGACCCTTGGACAGGACCAGGTGGTCGTTGGCCGGTGACCGGGGATCGTCCCAGTCGTAGCGCAGGTGCCGGGTGACGAGCACGGCGAACAGGTCGGCCGCCGACATGCCGGACGTGGGGTGCCCGGACCCGGCACTCGTGCTGGAACGGACCGAGTCGACGCGGAGCTGCGCGGCCACGTCGGCCGCGGTGTCGAGGCCGATGGTTGCGGTGGGGGCGGTGAGCGTCACGTTGCCTCCTGTGACTGCGCGGGCCGGGTGCTGCCGCCGCGCTTACCCCGCACGGCCCCGATCAGACGTGGACGTTTTCCGTCGCCCGGATCGCGCCCCCGGGTCGTACCGCGGGTGTTGGATCGGGGCGGACGGGAGGTGCCGGTTGAGCTACGCCGAGGTCAACGGGTTGCGGCTCTGGCACGAGTCGCACGGCGCGGGGCGGGCGCTGGTGCTGCTGCACGGCGGGTTCGGCAGCGCGGAGATGTTCGGCCCGATCATGCCGGCGCTGGCCGGGCGGCACCGGGTGATCGGAGTCGACCTCCAGGGGCACGGCCACACCGCCGACGTCGACCGGCCGCTGCGCTACGAGTCGATGGCCGACGACGTCGCCGCGCTCCTGCGCCACCTGGAGTTGCCCGAGGCCGACCTCGTCGGCTACTCGCTGGGCGGCGGCGTGGCGCTGCGCGTGGCGATCCAGTACCCGGGGCTGGTGCGCCGTCTGGTGATGGTCTCCGCGCCGTGCCGCCGGTCCGGTTGGTACCCGGAGGTGCTGGCCGCCATGGCCAGCCACGACGAGGAGTTCGGCGAGCGGATGCGCGGCACCCCGCCGCACGAGCGCTACGTCCGGGTGGCGCCGCGGCCGCAGGACTGGCCGCGGCTCTGGGCCAAGTCGGGGGAGCTGCTGCGCCGCGACTACGACTGGTCCGCCGAGGTGGCCGCGCTGGCCCTGCCCACCCTGCTGGTCTTCGCCGACGCCGACTCGATCCCGACCGCCCACGCGGCCGAGTTCTTCGGGCTGCTCGGCGGTGGTCACCGCGACGCGGGCCGGGACGGCGCCGACCGGCCGTCCGCCCGGCTGGCCGTGCTGCCCGGGCTCACCCACCACGACATCGTCAGCTCGCCGGCCCTGCCCGCGGCGGTGCTGCCGTTCCTCCACCATCCCGCCGTCGCCCCCGCCTGACCCGCCGGTCGCCGCCGCCGCCCGGCCCGGGGCCGGGCCGCACCACCGGGCCAATGACCTGCGGCGGCGGCGGACCGGGCGCGGCGGGATCCCGCCGCGCCCGGCGCCCCGGTCAGCTGGTGAAGCCACCGTCCACGTTGACCACCGCACCGGTCACGTACGCGGCCTCCGGCGCCGCCAGGTGGGCGACGGTAGCCGCGATGTCGGCGGGACGCGCGTAGCGGCCCAGGGCGGTGAACCCGGCGATGGTCGCCGCGTTCGGGCCGTCGGCCGGGTTGGTGTCGGTGTCGGTCGGACCCGGGTTCACCAGGTTGACCGTGATGCCGCGCGGTCCCAGCTCCCGGGCCAGACCGCGGGTGAGCCCGGTCAGCGCGGTCTTGCTCATCGAGTACAGCGCGAGCCCGGGGAAGACGGCCCGCTCGCCGACGTTGCTGCCGATGCTGATGATCCGGCCGCCGTCTCCCAGGTGTCGGGCGGCCGCCTGCGCGGCGACGTACGGGGCCCGGACGTTCACCGCGAGCGTCCGCTCCAACTCGTCCGTGCCCAGCGCGTCGACGGCGCCGACCAGGAACACTCCGGCGTTGTTCACCAGGATGTCCAGCCGGCCCAGCTCGGCGGCGGTCCGGTCGACTGCGTCCCGCACCGCCGTGGGGTCGGCGCTGTCCGCCTGGACCGCGAGGGCTCGCCGGCCCAGCGTCTCGATCCGGCGCACCACCGTCGCTGCCTGGTCCCCGCTTCGCCGGTAGGTCAGCGCCACGTCGGCGCCGTCCTGCGCGAGGCGCAGCGCGATGCCCGCCCCGATGCCCCGCGCACCACCGGTGACCAGGGCGACCTTTCCTTCGAGTGTCGTCATGCAACGATCATGGAAGCGGGGCGGGTCCCCGGTCTGGCGGTGATCGGACCCCTCGTTCCCCACCGACCGCCAGGTCCGATCTCCGCCAGCGGGGTCAGCGGAGGCGGGTCGCCAGCCACGGGAGGAGGGCGTCCGCCTGGGCCTGCTGGAACGCGCGGACGGTCGGGATGTTGGCCGGGGCGGGCCGCCGCGCCGCGTCGGTGAAGTAGCCGGCCAGGCCGGCGTACGTGCCGGTCAGCGCGTCCGGGTCGACGTCGGCGGTGAGCGGCAGTCGGCGCAGCAGCGCCTCGGTGTCGTGCCCGCCGTGCAGCCGCACGTTGACCAGCAGCAGCGCGGTGTCCAGCCAGGCCGGTCCCCGGCAGGCCCACGGCCAGTCGACCACGGTCACCGCGCCGGCCGGGTCGACGAGCAGGTTGTCGGCCCGGAGGTCCACGTGGCAGAGCGTGTCGCCGGCGAGTGCGGCGAGTCCGCTGTCGGCGGCGGCGCGCAGCTCGTCCAGGTGGGTGCGGGCCCACGGGTCGAGCCGCGCGGGCGGGTCGGCGGCGATACGGTGCCAGCCGGCGAAGTCGTACGCGAGCTGCTCGGCGGCGGTCGGCGCGTGCGACACCGGGTTCGGGGTGAGCGCCACCGCCATCGCCTCCAGCGTGGACAGCACGGTGGCCAGCTCGTCGGCGCGCCACGGGGTGGCCGGATGCCGGCCGTCCGCGTCGGTGAAGACCAGCGCGACCCAGTCGCCGTCGTCGTGGCACCCGAGCAGCCGGGGCGTCGGCGCGGACGCCGGCAGCGCGGCCGCGACGCGCGCCTCCGCCCGGTGCATCCGCGGACTGTCCGGGTTCTGGGCCGGGCTGACCGCCTTGACGAACGCGCGCCGCCCGCTCGCCGTGCGGACCCGGTCGGCGGAGCCGGGGGAGTAGCCGCCGGGCTGGGAGACCGCCTCGACCACCCGGTCGCCGAGGATCTCCTGCACCGCCGCCCGGACGTGGTCGGGCAGTTCGGCCCAGCCGACCCGGCTCTTGGTCAACGCCGTCATCCGCTCACGGTGCGCGACGCCCGGGCCGGCCGGCAACCCGATTACCCGGCGGCTGCGGCGTCGTCGCGGGCTACCCGGACCGGGTGCGACGGCCGCCGGCGCGGCGACCCCCGTCACCCGGTGGCCGGGGCGTCCGCCGTCGGTCGGTCCGGGCGGGACAGCCGCGCCGCGGCGAGGCCGAGCAGCAGCACGGCCGCGGCGAAGACCAGCGCGTTGACCGCGACCGTGGGGTAACCGAGCCGCGGCACGTCGAGGAACGGGTAGAGGTAGCGGTCGTCGGCTCGGCTGAAGGCGGCGCCGCGGACCAGGATCGCCGCGAGCCAGACCAGCGGGTACCCGAGCAGGCTGACCGCGTACGCCGGAGGGAGCGCCGGCCGAGGACGGCGGCGGAGCCAGTCGGCGGCGGCCAGCGGCGGCGCCACCGCGTGCAGCAGCAGGTTGCCGGCGTCGGAGACCGGGCCCCGGGCGGCCTCGGTAGCCACCATGGCGTATCCGCTGAACGGGTTGGCCAGCACCAGGAGGAAGACGAGGCCGGTGACCACCAGGTAGACGGTGAGCGCGGTACGCAGCCGGTCACCGCCGCCGAGCAGCAGCACCGCGAGGTACGCGAGGTCCACCTGGACGGTGAAGTAGCAGAGCAGCTCGAGCGGCTCGTCGCGGGCGGCGACGAAGGAGAGCGCCAGGCCGACGGCGAGCACCAGCACGGTGCTCACCCGCAGGACCCGGCCGGACACGCGGCGGACGCTACCATCGGCGCATCGAGGGACGCCACGACGACGAGCTGCGGCGGGTGCGGGCCATCCTGGCCGCCGACGCCGCGCGGGAGCCGAACGCCACGCTCGCCCTCCTCGGTGACAAGCGGTTCCATTTCTCGACCTCCGGGACCGGCTTCCTGATGTACGGGGTGAGCGGCCGCTCGTGGATCGCCTTCGGCCCGCCGGTCGGGCCGCCCGCCGAACGGTTCGCGCTGCTGCGGGACTTCTGCGCGGCGGCGCGCCGGGCCGGTCGGCGGCCGGCGGTGTACCACGTCGGCGACTCGCTCCTGCCGGACCTGCGCCGGCTCGGCCTCACGGCGCACGCCGTGGGTGAGGCGGCGAGCCTGCCACTGGCCGGCTTCTCCCTGGCCGGCCCGGCCCGCGGGAAGCTGCGCCGCAACTGGCACCGGCTGGCCCGCCGCGAGGACCTCACGTTCCGGGTCGCGCCGGGCGCCGACCTGGTCGGCGATCTGCGCCCGGTCTCCGACGCCTGGCTGGCCGGGCGCCCCGACATGGGCTTCTCGTTGGGTGGCTTCGTCCCCGGCTATCTGGCGGAGCTGCCGGTCGCCGTGGTGCGCCGGGGGGACCGGGTGGTCGCGTTCGCCGCGCTGCTGGCCACCCCGGACCGCTGGGGCGTGGACCTGATGCGGTACCGGCCGGACGCGCCGCGCAGCGTCATGGAGCACCTGCTCGTCGAGGTGGTGCTCGCGGCCCGGGACCGCGGGCTGCGGAGCGTCGAGCTGGGCCTCGCCCCGCTGGCCGGGCTGACCGGCACCGACCCGCTGTGCCGCCTGGGGCGCGCGGTGTACGCGTACGGGGAGCGCTGGTACGGGTTCCGGGGGCTGCGCCAGTTCAAGGCGAAGTTCGATCCGGTCTGGTCTCCCCGCTATCTCGCCGCGCCCCGGGAACGTGACCTTCCGCTGGTCCTGGCCCAGGTGGGTCGGCTGTCGACCCGGCCGGCCCCGACCTCGTCGCCCCGGCCCCCGACGCCCCGGCCCCCGACGCCCCGGTCCTCGTCGCCCCCACTCCCGTCGCCCCGGCCGCCGTCGGCCCCGGCGGTGGGGACACCGCCGAGTAGATGGCCGTCAACTCCGCCAGGTAGCGCCGGCCCGTCCACGCGGTGAACCCGGCCCGCCCCTCGGCGATCACCCGCTCGCGCAGCTCGCCGTCGGTGAGCAGTCGGACGAGCAGCGCGCCGAGTGCCTCCGGCGTGGCGGCCGCGACCGGCCGGCGGGTGCCGGTGCCGGGGCGCGTCGCGAGCCCGTCGTCCACCATGGCCACCGGCAGCCCGTACGCCTCGGCCTCGCCGAGCACCAGCCCCTGCGTGTCGGTGGTCGAGGCGAAGGCCAGCACGTCGGCGGCCCGGTAGTGCGCGCCGACCCGGCCGCGCGGCACCGGGCGGAGCAGGTGCAGCGCGTCGGCGACATCGAGCCGGCGGGCCGCCCGGCGTACCGCGCGCCGGTTGCGCCGCGCGCCGAGCAGCACGAGCCGGGCGGCCGGCAGCTCGCGCCGCACCCGCGCGAACGCGGCGAGCAGCAGCTCCGGGCCCTTCTCCGGCGACACCCGGCCCACGGCGAGCAGCACCGGCGCGTCGGGCGAGATGCCCAGCCGGGCCCGCAGCCGCCGCCGGTCGTCGGCGTCCGGAGTCGGCGGCGCGACCGGGGTGGGCAGCACCGCGATCCGGGTCCGGCCGGCCATCGGCGCCATCGCCGCCGCGGTCTTCGCCGACGGGGCGAGCAGCACGGTCATGTGCGCGAGCAGGCACCGGCCGAGTTCCGCGAGCCGGGTCTGCCGGGCCGGCCCGCGGCGGGCCAGCGCCCACAGGGCCGGCAGCCGCCAGCGCAGCCCCAGCCGCAGCCCGGCGTACGCGGCGCCGATCGGCACCTCCGGGTAGTAGGCCGCGTACGCCACCAGGTCGGTGTGCCAGGTGAACACGACCGGTACGCCGTGCGCGGCGGCGTGCCGCAGCGCCGCCACCCCGAGCGGGCCGGTGGTGTGCACGTGCAGCACGTCCGCCGGCGCGCCCGGCGGCCGAGGAGGTGTCAGCCGCCACGGCCGGGTCGGCACCGGCACCGACGGCAGCTCGCCCGGCCGGCGCCGCCGCCGGGACAGCGGGCCGGGACAGTGCAGGGTGACCTGGTGGCCGGCGGCGCGCAGCAGCGCCACCGTGGTGCCCACCGAGGTGGCCACCCCCTCGATGTTGGCGAGGTGGCTGTCGCTGACGTGCACGATCCTCACCGCGCCATTCTCGTCACCCGTCGCTCGTCGGGCCGCCCCCCGATCGGGCGTACCGCAGGATGACCAGTCCACTGTCGAACGGCCGGGTCTCGACCAGGGTGAAGCACCGCGGGTCGAAGCTCCGGGTGGCGAGGGGGATGCCGCTGCCGACGACGATCGGGTTCAGCTTGATGATCAGCTCGTCGACCTCGGGGAGGAGCTGGCCGGCGAGCTGCCCGCCGCCGGCGAGCCAGATGTCCCCGCCGTCGCGCCGCTTGAGCCCTCGGACGAACTCGACCGGGTCGGTGGAGACGATCTCCACCTCCGGCTCGGCGGCCGGGGGCAGCGAGCGGGAGAAGACGTACTGCTGGAGGTGGGCGTAGGGGCTGGTGATGCCGGCCGTCAACGCGGGGTCGTAGGTGCCGCGGCCCATCACCACGGCGTCGAACCGGCCCGTCGCCCGGTCGATGTCGTAGTGGGCGTGGGCGAAGGTCGGGAACGTCTGGGGGTAGGTGGCCGACAGGTGGGCCGCCACGTCGGGCTCCAGCGGGAGGAAGTCGTACGACCCGTCCGGGGCGGCGATGAAGCCGTCGAGGGTGCTGGCCACGTAGTACACGAGCTTGCGCAAGCGGGAACTCCCTTAATCACTACTGCTGTCGTGGTTCAACCTACAACAGGTGTTGTGGTTCTTGCTAGGGTCTTCGTCGTGGCACGGAACGTGGAACGGCGGGCGGCCCTGGCGGACGCGGGGCTGCGGGTGCTGGCCGCGACCGGGGCGCGGGGGCTGACCCACCGCGCGGTGGACGCGGAGGCGGGGGTGCCGGTCGGCACCGCCTCGAACTACTTCCGCTCCCGGGACGCGCTGCTCGGCGCGCTGGGCGAGCGCGTCTTCGAGCGGTTCGCGCCGGACGAGGAGGTGCTCGCCAGCCTCGGCGCCCGGGAGCCGTCGCTGGAGCTGCTCACCGACTACGTCCGGTACATCGTCGAGCGGACCACCCGGCACCCCGAGCTGACCCGGGCGCTGTTCGAGCTGCGGCTGGAGGCGGTCCGCCGCCCCGACCTCGCCCGGATCCTCGGCGACACGCTGCGCCGGGGCTACCGCGACGACGTCGCCTTCCACGTCGCCGCCGGATTACCGGGTGGCGCGTTCGAGGTGGCCCTGCTGCACTACGCGATGGACGGGCTCCTGTTCGACCTGCTGTCCACCTCCATCGACGTCGGGTTCGACGCCGACGAGGTGGTGTCCGCGTTCGTGTCCCGCCTGGTCGCCGGCGCACCCGGCGCCGGGACCGGCGGCTCGTCCGCCCGGGACGCCGCGGACGAACGGGTCGACGGAGCCGGAGGCGCAGGAGAGGGTGGTACCGGATGGACGTGACGCTGACCCCGATGACGGCGGACGAACTGGCGCGGCTGCGCGGGCCGCTGGAACGGTCGTACGCCGAGGAGTTGACCCGCCACCGCGGCCTGGCACCGGAGGCCGCCCGGGACCGGACGGCGGCCCAGACCGCCGCGCTGCTGCCGGACGGCGCGGCCACCGAGCGGGTACTGCTGCGGGTGGCGCGGGCCGGCGACGTCGAGGTCGGCTGGATCTGGGTCACCCTGCCCGGCGCGGCCGGCCCGACCGACGCCCCGGTCGGCTCCAACCGGGCCTGGATCCACAACATCGAGGTGCATCCGGCGCACCGGGGGCGCGGCCACGCGCGGCGCATGATCCAGCTCATCGAGGCCGAACTCGCCCGGCTCGGCGTGGCCGAGATCGGCCTGAACGTGTTCGGCTCGAACACCGTCGCCATCGGGCTCTACCAGAGCCTCGGCTTCCGGGTCACCGCCCAGCAGATGGCCAAGCCGATCGCTCCACCTGGGCCGTAACCCGGTGCTGACCTGCGAAGGACTGTTCGCCAGTCCAGCGGGAAAGCGCGCCCCGACGCACCCGGGAGGAGCGACGGATGACGCATGGCGCCGGACTGACCATCGGTGTGCTGGGCTCGTACGGCGGTCGGAACCTCGGCGACGAGGCGATCCTCACCGGGCTCCTGACCGATCTGCGCCAGCAGGAGCCGAACGCCCGGATCATCGTCTTCTCCCGCGACCCCGCACACACCCGGGTCGCCCACCCGGACGTGGAGGCGGTGCCCTGGGAGGGGGTCAGCCGCACCGACTCGGCGCTGGTCCTGGCCCAGCTCGACCTGCTGATCCTCGGCGGCGGCGGCATCCTCTACGACCGGGAGGCCCGCCGCTACCTGCGGGTGGTCCGGGTCGCCCAGGAGCGCGGCCTGCCGCTGATCACCTACGCGGTCGGGGTCGGGCCGCTCAGCGACGGGGTGGACACCGGCATGGTCCGGGAGACCCTGGCCGGCGCCGCCCAGGTGACCGTCCGGGACCAAGAGTCCCGGATGGTGCTCGAGGAGGCCGGGCTGATCAACCCGATCACGGTCACCGCCGACCCGGCGTTCCTGCTGGAACCCGCGGAGTTCCCCGCCGACCTGCTGCGTGAGGAAGGGGTGCCGGCTGGCAAGCGGCTGGTCGGGATGAGCGTACGGGAGCCGGGCCGGGCCGCCGAACGGCTGGACGTGGACGGCTACCACCGGCTGCTGGCGCAGATCGGCGACTTCCTCGTGCACCGGATCGACGCGTACGTGCTCTTCGTCCCGATGGAACGCGACGACATCCGGCACTCGCACGGCGTGCTCTCCCACATGATCGCCGCCGAGCGGGGTCGCATCCTGCACGGCACGTACTCGCCCCAGCAGGTGCTGGGCCTGATGAACCACTTCGACCTGGCCGTCGGCATGCGGCTGCACTTCCTGATCTTCGCCGCGATGGTGGGCACGCCGTTCCTCCCGCTGCCGTACGCGGGGAAGGTCTTCGACCTGGCCCAGCGACTCGGCGTACCGGCGCTGCGCGGAGTGGAGCGGGAGGTGGAGGGCCCGCTGCTCGCCGAGGTCGACCGGCTCTGGGACGAGCGCGAGGAGCGGGCCGAGGCCACCGCCCGCCGGGTCGCCGAGGTGTGCGACCAGGCCCGAGGCACCTCCCAGGTCACCCGGGCGGTGCTGGAGAGCATCCGGTCCCGCAGCCTCAGCCGCGCCTGACCGGCCGCGCTGCCGGGCCGGCCCCGCCCCCTCAGACGGCCGGGCCGCGCCAGCAGTAGCGCCAGTCCGAGGGCTCGTCCACGGCGGACTCCAACTCGTAGATCTGCGCCTCGGCCAGCCCCTGCGCGCCGAGGTGGTGGTGGGTCAGCGGCGGCCGGCCGTTGCTGTCCAGCTCGACGGTGACGGTCTGCCCGTCGGCCACGCCGCCCACCAGAGGGATCTCTACCGTTGAGGCCATGCGCCCATCCTGCCCTCCCGGGCGGGACCTCGCAGCGGATAGCGGGGGCAGCGCGGGTCGACAGCGCGGGCAGCGCGGCGGATCGCGGGGCCGCGCGCAGCGCGACGGCCGGCTAACGTCCGGTCATGGCGGAGACGACGATCGACCCCACGCTCGGGCCCGTGCTCGCGCGCACCGGCGACGAGCGCGCCGTCCTCGAATCCTTCCTCGACTTCCACCGCGCCGTGGTGCTGCGCAAGCTGCGCGGGCTCTCCGACGCCGACGCGGCCCGCCGGCTGGTGCCGTCGGCGACCACCCTCCTCGGCCTGGTCAAGCACCTCACGCTGGTGGAGCGCAACTGGTTCCCCTGCCTGCTCGCCCCCGGCCCCGGCGACGTCTACCTGACCTCCGAGGAGGACGCGGTCGCCAGCTTCGCCGTCACCGCGGAGGACACCGTCGACCGGATCGCCACCGCGTACGAGCGGGCCTGCGAGCGTTCGCGCGCGGTCGCCGCCGGCTTCGACCTCGACCACGTCGTGCCCCACCCGCAGCTCGGCGAGGTGTCGGTGCGCTGGATCCTGGTGCACATGGTCGAGGAGACCGCCCGGCACGCCGGCCACGCGGACATCCTCCGCGAACTGACCGACGGGCAGACGGGCGCGATCTGACCACCGGCCCGCTCTACCCGGTGGGGAGCAGTCCCGGCGGATACTCCATCCCGTCGTGCGTGCAGGCGGCAGCGGCCACCCGGGCGGCGTACGCCGCGGCGTCGGCCAGCGCCGCACCGCCCAGCGTCGCCGCGATGAGGCCCGCCGCGAACGCGTCCCCGGCGCCGTTGGTGTCCACCACCGGCCCCGGCGGTACCGCGGCGGGCACGGGCGTCGGCGCGCCCGCCCCGAGGTGCAGCTCGGCGCCGTCCGCGCCTCTCGTCACCACGACGGCACGCGGCGCCAACCCGGCCGCGACCGCCGCCGCCCGGTCGCCGAGCCGGACCCCGCTCAGGAAGACCAGGTCGGCCGCCGCGGCGAACGGCCGGTGGTAGGTGTTCTCGCCGTCCCAGTCGTGCAGGTCGGTGCTCAGGCCGGCTCCGTCGGCGAGACCGTCCCGCAGGGTGGGGAGCAGGCCGATCGTCCAATCCATGATCGACAGGTGGACGTGCGCCGCGTCCCGGACCAGCACGGCCAGCTCGGCCGCGGTCAGCGGCGGCGGGCCCTGCCAGGGGCGCGGGTCGTAGAGGGACATCCGCCGCCCGGCCGGGTCGACCAGGTTCACCGAACGGCGGGTGCCGACCGGGTCCGCCAGCAGCACCGGCCGCACCCCGGTCCGGGCCAGCGCCGCCCGCACCACGTCCCCGGCCGGGTCGGCGCCGAGCACGTCGACCACGGCCACCCGCAGCCCCAGGGCGTGTGCGGCGAGCGCCACCCCGGCCCCGGTGTTGCCGATCCGCAACTCGACCGGGTCGACGGTGAGGGAGTCGGCGACCGGCAGCGGCAGCACGGGCACCCGGACCCGTACGTCCACCCCCAACCCACCGATCACGAGGAGGTCGAACACGGCGCCGACGGTAGCCGGTCCGGCCCGCCTATCCTGGGCCCGGGCGTCGGGAGGGGGAGCGCGTGCTGGTCGTCCACGGGTTGTGGCTGCCCGGTGCCGCGGAACTCGCCGTCTGGGCCGAGGACAGCGGGCTGCCGGCGGACCCCCCGCGGCGCCCGGGCCGGGCGCCCCGCGAGCGTCCGCACCCGTTCGCCGCCGACCAGCCCGCCCTGGCCGCGGCGCTCGCCGAGGCCGCCGAGCCGACCGGGCTCGGCTCGCTGCGGCTCACCCTGCCGACCCGGGCCGGCGCGCCGGCCGACTCGCCGGAGCTGATCCGGACCGACGTCGCGGCCCCGGCCCGCGGACGAATGACCCTCGCCGGGTGGCGGGTCCCCGTCCTGCGGTACGCCGCGGACGCCGCCCTGCCGTTGCTCCGCGCCCTGGACGAGCTGCCGGCGGTGCCCGGGGCGACCCTGCGCCACCTCGCCGAGGTCGCCGACTTCGCGGCCGATCTGGTCGCCCGGGGTCGGGTCCTGCCCGGTGTCATCGAGCCGCCCGCCACCGACCCCGACACCGCCCCGGTAGCCGGATGGGCCTCCCCGGTCGCCGACGCCGCCGACGCCCCGGCCCGCGCGGTATGGCGGCCGCTGCTCACCGGCACGGACGCCGGCTGGGCCCGGTCCGTCGCCCTCGCCCTGCCGCCGGCCGCCCGGGCCGCCGACCCGGAGGCCGCCGCCGGGGCCCTGGTCGCCGACGCGCTGGACGCGTTGACGGACGCCGCGGCCCGAGCGGCGCTCGCGCAGACCGCGCTGGCGCGCGGTGTGCGGCCCGGCGGTGTGGTGCCGGCCTGGCTGGCGGCGCTCGCCGGGCCACGCCCGGACTTCACCGCCGACCCGGCCGCGCTCGCCACCCTCCGCACCGAGCTGGACGCCTGGCAGCGGGACGCGGCCGGCGGCGCGGTGCGGGCCAGCTTCCGGCTGGTCGAACCACCCGTCGACGAGGTCACCGAACCGGTCGTCGTCACCGTTCCCGCCCCGCCCGCCCGGGTGACCGGCACCCGCCCGACGGTGGACCACCTCGCCGGCGGACCGGGCGTGCCGCTCGACGGCAGCGGTGAGCGGGCCTCCCGGGGAGCCGTCCGAGGCGGTGCGGGCGCCGCGCCGGTTCCGTCGACCGACGGCGGCCGCTGGCGGCTGGAGTTCGGGCTCCAGGCCGCCGACGAGCCGAGCCTGCACGTCGACGCCGGGCAGGTGTGGCGGGACCCCGCCGCGGTGTCCGCGCTCGCCGGGCGGGCGGCCAGTCCGCAGGAGACGCTCCTCGCCGAGCTGGGTCGGGCCAGCCGACTCTGGCCCGACCTCGATTCGGCGCTGCGCACCGCGGTACCCGAGGCCCTGGACCTGGACGTCGAGGGCGCGCACCGGTTCCTCCGGGAGGGCGCGCCGGTGCTGCACGCCGCCGGGTTCGGGGTGCTGCTGCCGTCTTGGTGGCAGCGCCCGTCGTCCCGGCTCGGCGCCCGACTGAAGGCCCGGAGCCGGACCGCGCCCGGCACCGTGGCCGCCGCCGGCGGCGGGGTAGGCCTGGACGCGCTGGTCGACTACCGCTGGGAGGTGGCGCTCGGCGACCAGCCGCTTTCCGCCGACGAGCTGGCGTCGCTGGCCGCCCTGAAGACCCCGCTGGTCCGGCTGCGCGGTCGCTGGGTGGAGCTGGATCCCAGGCGGCTCGCCGCCGGGCTGCGGCTGCTCCGCTCGGCCGGCGAGCTGACCGTCGCCGACCTGCTCCGGCTCGGGCTCACCGCCGGCGACGACGAGGCGGCGTTGCCGGTGCTGGAGGTGGCCGCCGACGGGGCGCTCGGCGACCTGCTCGCCGGCGCGGTGGAGCGGCGCCTCACCCCGCTGGACCCGCCCCCGGCGTTCCACGGCACGCTGCGCCCGTACCAGCGACGAGGGCTGGCCTGGCTGGCCTTCCTCCAGTCGCTCGGCCTCGGCGGGGTGCTGGCCGACGACATGGGACTGGGCAAGACGGTGCAGCTGCTCGCGCTGCTCGCCGGGGACCCGCCGGAGGCCGGGCCGACCCTGCTGGTCTGTCCGATGTCGCTGGTCGGGAACTGGCAGCGGGAAGCGGCGCGGTTCACGCCGGAGCTGCGCGTACACGTGCACCACGGGGCCGAGCGGGCGCGGGGAGAGGCGTTCACCGCGGCCGTGCACGGCGCGGACCTGGTCCTCACCACCTACTCGGTGGCGGCCCGCGACGCGGTCGCGCTGGCCGGCATCGACTGGCACCGGGTGGTGGTCGACGAGGCGCAGGCGATCAAGAACGCCTCCACCCGCCAGGCCGAGGCGGTCCGGGCGCTACCGGCCCGGCAGCGGGTCGCCGTCACCGGCACGCCGGTGGAGAACCGGCTCGCCGACCTCTGGTCGATCATGCAGTTCGCCAACCCCGGGCTGCTCGGACCAGCGGCGACGTTCAAGAAGCGGTTCGCCGAGCCGATCGAGCGGCACGGCGACGCCGAGGTGGCCGAGCGGCTGCGCCGCATCAGCGGTCCGTTCGTCCTGCGCCGGCTCAAGACCGACTCGTCGATCATCTCCGATCTGCCGGAGAAGCTGGAGATGGAGGTGGTCTGCAACCTCACCGCGGAGCAGGCGTCGCTCTACCGGGCGGTGGTCGACGACATGCTGGCGAAGATCGAGTCCAGCGAGGGCATCGAGCGGCGAGGGCTGGTGCTGGCCACGATGACGCGGCTCAAGCAGGTCTGCAACCACCCGGCCCAGCTGCTGCGCGACGGCTCGGCGCTGGACGGTCGCTCCGGCAAGCTGGCCCGGCTGGAGGAGATCCTCGACGAGGTCCTCGCGGCGGGGGAGAAGGCCCTGCTCTTCACCCAGTACGCCGAGTTCGGCGGCATGCTGCGCGGGCACCTCTCCGCCCGGTTCGGCCGCGAGGTGCTGTTCCTGCACGGCGGGCTCGGCAAGGCCGACCGGGACGCCATGGTGACCCGGTTCCAGTCCCCGGACGGGCCGGCGATCTTCGTGCTCTCGCTGAAGGCCGGCGGCACCGGGCTCACCCTGACCGCGGCCAACCACGTCGTGCACGTCGACCGGTGGTGGAACCCGGCGGTGGAGGACCAGGCCACCGACCGGGCGTTCCGGATCGGCCAGCGCCGCCGGGTGCAGGTCCGCAAGTTCGTCTGCGCGGGCACGGTGGAGGAGAAGGTGGCAGCCCTGATCGCGGACAAGCGCAACCTCGCGGCCCAGGTGGTGGGCACCGGCGAGCAGTGGGTCACCGAGCTGTCCACCGCGCAGCTGCGCGAGCTGTTCGCGCTGGAGTCCGGGGCGGTGGTCGAGTGAGCGAGTCACCGAGCGGGCGGTTCGCCGACTACGGGCGGCCCCGCCGGGTCGACGGCGGGCTGAGGGCGCGCAGCACCCGGGGCGCCATCGGCCGGTCGTGGTGGTCGCGACGCTTCCTGGAGGTGCTGGAGTCCTTCGCGCTCGGCACGCGGCTCACCCGCGGCCGGTCGTACGCACGGGCCGGCCAGGTGGTCCGCCTCGACATCGCCCCCGGCGCGGTGACCGCGGTCGTGCAGGGCTCCCGGCCGAAGCCGTACGACGTCCACATCGGACTGCCCGCGTTCCCGGCGGCGCTCTGGGAGCGGATCGAGGCGCACCTGGCCGCCCAGGCGTTCTTCAGCGCCCGACTGCTCGCCGGCGACCTGCCGGCCGAGCTGGAGGAGGTGTTCGCCGAGGCGGACGCGCCGCTCTTCCCGGCCGGGATCGACGAGCTGACCCAGCGGTGCAGCTGCCCGGACTTCGCGGTGCCGTGCAAGCACCTCGCGGCCACGTTCTACCTGCTCGCCGAGGCGTTCGACGCCGACCCGTTCGAGCTGCTGCACTGGCGCGGACGCGGCCGGGCCGAGCTGCTCGACCGGCTCCGTGCCCTGCGCGCCGAGGCCACCGGCGCCCCGTCTCCGGGACCGTCCCACGAGGACGGTGCGACCGGAGAGGTCACCGCGGCCGCGGCACCCGCCGTCGGTGCGGCGCGGGCCCTGGCCGGTCTGCCACCGGCGCCGATCGCCGACGTGGCGGACCGGTTCTGGCTGCCACCGGTGCCGCTGCCGGACCGGCCGCCAAGCCTCGCCACCGGCCCGGATCTGCTGTTGCGACAGCTCGGCCCGCCGGCTCCCGCCATCGGCGGGCCCGGCCTGGTGGAGCGGCTGCGCCGGGCGTACCGGGCGTTCGGCCGCTGAGGTCGTCCGCCCGGACCGGTCGTGCGCTCACGCCGTCGCGCTCGTCGGTCGCGGCGCGACCGGCCCGTGGTCAGGTCGGTCGCGCCGCGACCGGCGGGCGGTCGGGCTCGTCGTCGCGCCGTGACCGGCGGCCGCGGTCACGGCGTTCATAGCCAGCGGCGGCGGAAGCGCCACATGAGTACCGCGTTGGCCACCAGCACCACGGCGCAGATCGCGCCGGCCAGCCGTCCGGCGAGCACGGTCATCGCCGGCAGCGAGGCCCACAGCAGGATGGTCAACAGCATCAGATACCGGCCGCGGCGCCCCTTCGCCCGGTTGTCCAACCGGGCGAAGAACGCCGGGTCGGTCTCCCGGAGGTTGCGGGTGATCTGTTCGAACCTGCGCTGATCCTCTTTGCTGAGCATGGCGGTGCCTTCCCCTCACGCGTTCAGCGGTTCGGCGGCATACCCGCTGCGACGGCGGCTCACGCCGTCCGCCGCCGGTACTTTTCCCGCTCCGCCAGCGCCGACGCCCGCCGGGCGTAGGGGATTTCCGGCCCACCCCACGCGGACCCCCGTGGGGCTCCCCGGGGGACCCCCGGGGACGCCTCAGCACCGGCTTATCCGAGCCTTAAGTTTGGCTGTGCCGGTGAACGGGCCCAGAAGCGCCGCGGGCGGCGAAAATGTCACACCGACGGCTTCCCGGCGCGGGTACGCCCTGCTCGGGGCGGTGGTAACCGGACGGCCGTCCGGCTGGACCGCCCACCACGTGCTGAGGGCTGTCTTAAGTGCCCTCACGAGGCCTTTCGGTGCGCCTTGTCCGCACCGGACCCCTTGGTTACCTTCCCGTGGCAACCCCCTCAGGCATCAGTCGCCGTCGCTGCCACCACTGCCCGGTCGCAGCGTGTCGGCGCTCAGCAGAAATCGGGATTGGTACATGGCCGACCAGAACGTGCCACCACGTCGACCGCGGGACGACCGCGGCTGGGACGGACGTCAGCACCCCACCCCCGGCGGGTACCACGACCTGACCGCGTCCGCCCGGTACGGGTACGACGCACCCGACCCGCACCAGGGCGGATACCCGACGCAGGACGACCCGCGTACCTCGTACACCCCGGTGGGCCATCCCGGTCCGGCACCGCAGGGACCACAGTGGGTGGGCCCCGAGGGCCTCGGCCGGCCGGCCCCCGCCCGCACCGTCGGCGGCGGACTGCCCCAGCTGGATGATGACGGCGAGCCGGGCCGCGGCGTCGGCCGACGCCGGGCCCTCGCCGCCCTCGGTGGCACCGCCGCCGTGGTCGCGGGCGGCGCCGCGCTGGCGATGACCCCGCAGCTGCGGGACCTCTTCGGCGACGACGCGGCGGCCGACGCCACCGGCACCACGGTGACCGACGGCACCGCCGCCCGCCCGAGCGGGCAGCAGCCGAGCACGGTGCGCACCTACACCGAGCAGAACGAGAGCTACATGGGCTCCCGGGCCGGCGAGGCGCTGAAGAAGAACGCCCCGTCCGGTGGTCGCTCGTTCTCCGGGCCGGCCGCCGCGGCCGCCGCGACCAAGGTGACCGTGAAGACCGTGCTCGCCAAGGACCCGGTGCTGCACCTGGCCCGGCGCGCCACGTTCGGCCCGACCCCCGAGGTGGTCGCCGACATCAAGCGCCTCGGCATCGACGCCTGGATCCGGGCGCAGTTCGCCTCGGACCAGATCGCGCCGAGCCGAGCCGAGCTGAAGCTCGCCGAACTGCCCACCCTCAAACTCTCCGTGCAGCAGTTGCGCGACCAGCGGGACCAGCTCAACGAGCGGGGCGCGCAGCCGGAGCGGGAGATGGTGGACGCCACCCTCGCCCGGCAGATCTGGTCCAAGCGCCAACTGTTCGAGGTGATGGTCGACTTCTGGAACGACTTCCTGCACGTCGCCGCGGACTTCGACGGCGGCGAGGTCTACCGGAATTCGTTCGACCGGGACGTCATCCGGGCGCACGCGATGGGCAGCTACCCGGAGATGCTGGTCGCCGCGAACAGGCACCCCGCCCTGCTGGTCTACCTCAACCAGAACGACTCCCGCGCCGACGCGGTCAACGAGAACCTCGCCCGGGAGAACCTGGAGCTCTATTCGGTGGGCGTCGACGGCGGCTACACCGAGAAGGACGTCCGGCAGGCGGCCCTGCTGCAGACCGGCCGCGGCGTCGACGACGGCAAGTACGTCTTCCGCGCCGACCGGCACTACGTCGGCAAGGTGAAGATCCTCGGGTTCACCCACGAGAACAACTCGAAGGACCCGAAGAAGGCCGACGCGGCGATCGACGCGTACATCACCTACATCGCGCTGCACCCGTCGACCGCCCGGTACGTCGCGCAGAGCCTCGCCACCCGCTTCGTCTCGGACACCCCGCCGAAGTCCCTGGTGGACCGGCTGGCCAAGACGTACACCGCCAACAAGGGCATGATCAAGCCGGTGCTCATGACGATGTTCAGCTCGTCGGAGTTCTGGGCCGCGGTGGGGCAGAAGGTCCGCCGGCCGATGGAGTACCTGGTGGCCACGTACCGCACCCTCGGGGTCTCGCCGGAGGCGTCGCCGAAGCACGACAACGGCGACAACAAGCGCACCCCGTTCGCCCGGGGCCTGCGGCAGATCCACGACAAGCTGCGCGAGCTGGGGCAGTACCCGATGGGCCAGCCCACCCCGGACGGCTACCCGGACGTCTACGTCGCCTGGACCTCGGCCGGCAGCATGGTCAACGGGTGGAACGAGGCGGGCGAGCTGGTCGCCGGCTACCGCACGCAGTTCACGTACGTGAAGCCGGAGAAGCTGGTCGCCAGGCCGCCGGCGACCGCCGGGGCGTACGTGGACGCGCTCGCCCAGCGCCTCGTGGGGCAGAAGCTGGGCGCCCGGGAGAAGACGCTGATCCTCGGCGTGGCCGGCGTGCCCGCGGGCGCCAAGGTCGACGCGATGTTCAACGGGGCCATCACCGCCGTCGCGCGGGCGATCCTCGCATCCCCCCAGCACCACCTCCGGTGAGGCACCCGATGGAGAAGACTGTGTACACCTACCCCCTGCACCCCGACTGCCCGGACCTGCGGCGGTTGGCCGACAACCCGGCCGAGGCACTGCTGCGGGCCGAGGCCGACGTCGTGGCCGCCGAGAACGCCGCCGAGGCCGACCGCTACCGCCGGCTGGAGGAGCTGGAGGAGGCCCAGCAGGACGGGCGGGGCGTCACCCGGCGAACCTTCGTCGCCGGCGCGGCCGCCACCGCCACCGCGCTGGCCACCGCCCAGTTCGTCACCACCTCGGCGTCCTTCGCCGCCACCAAGACCGGCACCCTGATCCACGTCTTCCTCTACGGCGGTCTGGACGGGCTGAGCCTGGTCGCGCCGGCCAACGACCCGGTGCTCGCGAAGGCCCGGCCGGACCTGCTGCTCGGCGAGGACTCCCTGGCCCTGGGCCGCGGTTTCAAGCTGACCAGCGCGTTCAAGCCGCTGGAGCAGTGGCTCAAGGCCGGCCAGCTCGGCTTCATCCCGGCCGTCTCCGACGAGCGGCTGTCCCGCAGCCACTTCCAGGCCGCGGACGCCTGCAACCTGGGCGGCCTGCCCAACGAGACCGGGGGGCGCGGCTGGCTGGACAGCCTGGTCGACGCGCTGGGCAAGGGCACGGCGTTCCGCAGCGTCGGGATCGGCAGCACCCTGCCGCGGTCGCTCGTCGGCAACAACGGCGCGCTCTCCCTGAACAGCGTCGGGTCGCTGCGGCTCAACGGCGACGACCGCTACCGGGCCGCCACCGAGAAGGCGATCCGCGGGCTCTTCACCGGCATCAACCACCCCGTCGAGGAGGCCGTGCAGTCCGGGCTCGGCGCGCTGGCCACCGCGCAGAAGCTCGCCGCCAAGCCCTACCAGCCGGCCGAGGGCGTGAAGTACGAGGGCGTCGGCTACGCCTTCCAACAGCTCGCCCAACTGATCAAGGGCGGGGCCAACGTGCGGGTCGCCACCGTCGGCATGGGCGGTTACGACACCCACGAGAACCAGGGCACCCGCTCCGGCGGCCAGCTCCACCGGCGACTCGGCGAGCTGGCCGGCGCGCTGGCCGCGTTCTTCACCGACCTCGGGCCGCAGGCCGCCGACGTGACCGTCATGGTCTCCAGCGAGTTCGGCCGGCGCGTCGCCTCCAACAGCGGGGGCACCGACCACGGCCACGGCGGCGTGATCACCCTGCTCTCCGGGCGTAAGCTGGCCGGCTCGCTGCTCGGCACCTGGAATGGATTGAACGACCTGGACTCCGGCGACGTACCTGAGTACAACAACATGTTCAACGTCTACGGGGCCGTCGCGCAGGGCCGCTTCGGGCTCACCAACGCGGAGGTGGACAAGATCTTCCCGCGGCAGAAGTACGCCCCGATGAAGCTGTACGCGTGACGCACCAGGACACGTACGCGGCCGGCCGCCACACCGGGACCTACCCCCGGTACGGCGGCCGGCCGTTCCCTCCACCGCCACCGCCGGCGGCGCCGCGGCGCGGCCCCGGCGGTCGCCGGACGCTGTCCGCCCTGTTCTGGGTGGGACTGGTGGCCGGCGTGCTGCCCTGGTGGCTGGACACCCCGGCCGGTTCGCTGGCCACCACCGCCGACCTCCTGACCGCGGCGGGTCGGATCACCGGGCTGGTGGCCGGCTACCTGCTGCTGGTGCAGGTGCTGATGATGAGCCGGCTCGGCGTGCTCGAGCGGTGGATCGGCGGCGAGCGGATCTCCCGTGTGCACCGGGACCTCGGCGCCACGCTGCTCGTCGCGGTGCTCGCCCACATGGCGCTGATCGTGGTCGCCTACGCCGACGTGGAGGGCAACTCCGTCGTCGGCGAGGTCGGCGTGCTGCTGCGCGACTACGAGGACATGGTCAGCGCGTTCGCGGCCGCCGGCATCCTGGTGCTGGTCGGGTTCACCGGGATCCGGGCGATCCGCACCGTGCTGCCGTACGAGCTCTGGTACCACCTGCACCTGACGAGCTACGGTGCGCTGTTGCTCGGCTTCGCCCACCAGTTCAGCAACGGCGCACAGCTCTTCGAGCCCGGCCCGGTCCGCACCGGCTGGATCGCGGCGTACCTGCTGGTGCTCGCCGCGCTCGTCTGGGGGCGGCTCGTCGCGCCGCTGCGGTTCAACCTGCGGCACCGGCTGCGGGTGGCCGACGTGGTCGCGGAGACGCCGGACACCATCTCGATCTACCTGACCGGCCGCCGGTTGAACCAGGCGGACCTGCTCGGCGGGCAGTACTTCCGCTGGCGGTTCCTCACCCGCGGCTGCTGGTGGCAGTCGCACCCGTTCTCGCTGTCCGCCGCCGGCAACGGCCGGTGGCTGCGCCTGACCGTCAAGGTGGTCGGATCGCACACCGCCGACCTGCGCGGCCTCGACCCCGGCACGCTGGTCTGGGCGGAGGGCCCGTCGGGCACGTTCACCGCCGCGCACCGCACCCGCGAGCGGGCGCTGCTGATCGCCGGAGGGAGCGGCATCGCCCCGCTGCGGGCGATGCTCGAGGAGTTGCCGCCGGGCGCGGCGTTGATCTACCGCGCCCGTACACCGGCCGACGTGCTGCTCCACCAGGAGCTGGACTGGCTGGCCCAGGCCCGGCACACCTCGATCTGGTACGTCATCGGCCGCCGCGACGACCCCGGGCCGCGCCAGGTCATGAGCCCGGACGGGCTCCGCCAACTGGTCCCCGACCTGAACCGCCGGGACGTCTACCTGTGCGGCCCGCCCGGTCTGGTCGAGGAGTCGGTGCGGGCGCTGCGCGAGGCCGGCGTGTCCCGCCGCCAGATCCACCTGGCCACGTTCGAGCTGTAGCCGTCGGAGAGTAGAGGCACCCATGCGTCGCGCGTTCCTCGCGATCACCGGCCTGGCCGCCAGCACCACCGCCCTGGTCGTGCTGAAGGGTTCGCCGGACGCCAGCCAGACCGCCCGGGACGTCCCGGTGGGTCAGGCGTCCGGCCTGCCCGCGGAGCCGGTGGCGGAGCCGTCCGGGGCCGCCCCGGCGCCGGCCACCTCGGCCGCCCCGGCGTCAGCCCGCCCGGGCACGAGCGCGACGCCGGGCCGGACGCCGGGCACGCGCGGCGGCGGCGCCAGCACGAAACCGACCACCGCCGCGCCGAGGCGCACCACGGCGGCGCCGCGGACCACGAGCACCACCCGCACGGTGAGCGGTCCGGTGGTGTCGAACGAGTACGGCAACGTCCAGGTGCAGATCACCGTCTCCGGCACCCGGATCACGAAGGCTGTCGCCCTGGAGCTGCCCGACGGCGGCCAGTCCACCCAACGCAGCGACCGGGTCGACGCCGCCTACAGCGGCACCTCGGGGCAGGTCGTGCAGCGCCAGGGCGCCGACCTCGACACGGTCTCCGGGGCCACCGCCACCAGCTCCGCCTACCAGCAGTCGTTGCAGGCCGCTATCGACCAGGCCCGCTGACATGACCGCGCCGCTGACCCGGCCCGGCCTGCACCGGGTCGAGCAGATCATGGGTACGGCGATCAGTCTGGATCTCGCCGACGACCTGCCCGCCCCGACCCTGCACGAGCTGGCCGACCAGGTCTTCGACTGGATGCGCGAGGTGGACGCGCGGTTCAGCACGTACCGGGCGTGCAGCGAGGTGCGCCGCTTCGACCGGGGCGAACTGCTGCTCTCCGAGGCCTCCGCGGACCTGCGGGCGGTGCTGGCGACCTGCGCCGACCTGTGGGCGGCCACCGACGGGTTCTTCGACGCGTACGCCACCGGCGGGCTCGACCCGTCCGGCTACGTGAAGGGCTGGGCCGCCCAGGTCGCGTCCGACCGGCTGCTCGCGGCAGGGGCGGCCAACCACTGCGTCAACGCGGGGGGCGACGTCCGGGTCCGGGGCCACGCGGCGACGGGCCGGCCGTGGCGGGTCGGCGTGCGGCATCCCTGGGACGCCACGGCGACCTGCCTGGTGCTCACCGGCACCGACCTGGCGGTGGCCACCTCCGGGGTCTACGAGCGCGGCCACCACGTGCTGGACCCGCGGCGGGGCGCCCCGGCCAGCGGCCTGCGGGCGGTCACCGTGGTCGGACCGGATCTCGGGGTGGCCGACGCGTACGCCACCGCGGCGGTGGCGATGGGCGTGGCCGGTATCGGGTGGCTGGACCGGCTTCCCGGCCACACCCACGCGATCGTGACCGACGACGCCCGCCTCCTGCACTCGACAGCCCTCCCGCTGGCCGCCTGACCCGGCGCTCGCACCCCGCCCGCCTCGCTCCCGCGATCTTGCACTTTCGGCCCCCGGTTCACCCGGTATGCCCGCCTGTGCCGGGGCGCGAACTGCAAGATCGCGGGAGACGGGTGGGGCGGTGTCAGCGGGTGGGGCGGTGGGTGCCGGCCGGGCGGGTGCCGGTCGGTCTCGGGCGGCCGGGGCGGGAGCCCGCGGGACGGGTGCCGGCCCAGCGGTGCCGTGGGCGGCTGCGGTACGGCGGCTCCGTGCCGCCGGTCTGCGGTGCGGTGTCGTCGGTGGACATCATTTCCCCGCTCCCCGGGGCGCGTTCGCCCCGTCGCCGTGCTCAACGAGGAGGGGCGCCCCGGCGACGCTGCCGCCGCGCGTCCGGTCCGCAGCGGGTCACATGCCCCGGCGGGGGAGCGGGAGGTGCCCGGGGAGCAGGTCGGAGGTGAGCGTGACCCCGGTCGCCCGCAGGGCGTCGATCAGGGTGTTCTGCACCAGGTAGGAGTCGGGCAGTTGCCAGCGGGCCTGCTCGGGCGCGACGGCCCAGCGGACCGCGCCCTCGGGCAACCGGGTGGGTGGCGCCGGGATCCACGAGCCGGGTCCGTGCCGTACCACGTGGAAGCAGTGCTCCAACTCCGGCCGCAGCGGGTCGCCGGGGCGGACCAGGAACATCCACCGCCCGGTCGGGGTCACCAGCACCGGTCCCCGTACGCCGGCGCCGGCCGGGTGGACCTGCACCGCGTCCAGCACCCGCCGGCCGAGGTGGGCGGGCACCTCCAGCACGTCGAACGCCCGCCCGGTGGGCAGCAGCACCCCGTGTGGCCTGGTACGCCACCAGGTTGCGACCCGGGCGGGGTCGACGCTGGCCGCGTGCTCCCAGTTCTCCAGGGCCGGGTGGCAGCCGACCGTCGGGCAGCCGGCGCGCCCGCAGACGAAGCGACTGCGGGCCAGGCAGGCGCCCGGCGTCACCGCCCAGCCGTGCGCCGCGTAGCGCACCGCGATCCGGCGCAGCCGGACCCGTTCCAGTGGCGACAGTTGCGCGACCCGCGGGCCGACATTCCCCCACATGGTGCCATCTCCCCTCGTCGGGCCCGCTGTGCGTCGCGTCTTACGTTGAGCGCCGTCACTGCCGTAACCCGCGATCGTTGAGTTGACGAACGGCTGATGCAACTTGCACGAAAACTATGAGGACTGGCTGTACGGCTGACGCACAAGCTGTGCGACCAGCGAAAACCTGAGACGTACCGCGCGCCCCACGATCGCGAGGAAGTCATCCGGTTCTCGGCTGGATCTCGGACAGGGGGAGGGATGGGGAGATGGACGAGCTGCCCATAGGCCGACGGGTGGCCTACTGGCGGGGCCGCCGCAAGATGTCGCAGCAGGTCTTCGCGGACCGGCTGGGCAAGTCCAAGAGCTGGGTCGACAAGGTCGAGCGCGGCGTGCGCCGGCTGGACAAGTTCTCGGTCCTCTACGAGATCGCGGACATCCTCCAGGTCGACGTGCAGCTGCTGCTCGGCAAGGACCCCGAGCGGCGGACCGACGCGCTGAACTGCATCGACCAGGTCGAGGTCGAGGAGATCCGCGCGGCCCTGGAGCGGTACGACTCGATGAGCGCGTACTTCGACGCCGCGCCGTACCCGCCGCCGCTGGCCGACATGCGCAAGGCCGTCAACCACGCGTGGCTCACCTACCAGTACGGCCGGTACGGGATGCTCACCCGGGCCCTGCCGAAGCTGCTGCGCGACGCCCAGGCGGCCGACGCCGGCTACGGGGGCGACGACGCCCGCGAGGCCGCCCACCTGCTCGGGCAGGTCTACCAGATCGCCTCCTCGGTGCTGCGCAAACTTGGCGAGTGCGACCTGGCGTGGCTGGCCGCCGACCGGTCGATGGCGGTCGCCCAGCGGGCCGACGACCCGCTGCTGGCCGGCGTCGCCACGACCCGGGTCTGCAACGCGCTGGTCGCCATGGGCCGGGCCCGTCCGGCGCTGGAGCTGAACGTCACCATCGCGAACCGGCTCGCGCCGGGCGGCGCCAACGACGCCTCCCCGGCACGGCTCTCCGTCTACGGCATGCTGCTGCTGCAGGGCGCGATGGCCGCCGCCCGGATCGGCGACTCGGCCACCGTCGACGACCTGATCAGCGGCGCGCAGGAGGCGGCCGTCCTGCTGGGCGGCGACCAGAACCACTACTGGACCTCGTTCGGGCCCACCAACCTCGAGCTGCATCGCGCCGCGGCGGCCGTCGAACTCGGCGACGGCGGACGGGCCGTGGAGGTGCACCAGCTGAAGATCCAGGAGCCGGCGTTCAACGCGCTGCTGCCCGAGCGGCGCGCGCACCACCTGCTCGACATCGCGCGCGGCTACGCCCAGATGGGCGACGTGGCCAACGCCGGCGAGATGCTGCTGCGTGGCGACCGCCTCGCGCCGTCCGAGATCCGGTGCCGGCCCATCTCCCACGAGGTGATGTCCGACGTCCTCCGTCGCACACGTGGTGCGCCGCCTTCTCCGATTGCGGAGTTGGCTGAGCACATGGGAGTAGGGGTATGAGCGCGGAGCCGGTGTGATGTCCGGCCCGCAGTCCAGCAACGGGCGCCGCGAGGTGCTCTACGTCATCGCCTGCGGCTCGCCGCTGGCCCGGTACGTCGGCCGGCTGGTCGACCTGGCCCAGCAGGACGGCTGGGACGTTTGCGTGATCACCACGCCGGACGGCGCGAAGTTCGTCGACCAGGCGGCCCTGCTCCGGCAGACCGGCCACCCGGTGCGAATGCACTACAAGCAGCCGGGCGATCCGGACCTGCTGCCGCCGGCCGACGCCATGATCGTCTGCCCGGCCACCGTCAACACGGTCAACAAGTGGGCGGCCGGGATCACCGACACACTCGCCCTGGGGCTGTTGGTGGAGGCACAGGGCTTGGGCGTGCCGATCGTGGCGGTGCCGTTCACCAACGCCGCGATGGCCGCCCACCCGGCGTTCCAGGCCGGCCTGGCCCGCCTGGACGAATGGGGCGTGACGGTGCTCTTCGGCGACCACGTCTTTCCGCTGCACCCACCGGGCACCGGCGAGCGCCACCTGCACGCCTTCCCCTGGGGAGTCGGGCTCACCGCGCTGCGCGCCCGCCTCTGCCCCGTGGTCTGACCCGAACACCGCCCGGTCGCGGCCCGCCGCCGCTGGTCCGCGTGGGGCCGGCGCCGTTCGGTCCCGGTCCGGCGCCTCCGGCGCGAGCGGGCGGGCGCCGTTCGGTTCCGGTCCGACGCCGCCGGCGCGAGCGGGCGGGCGCCGCCCGGCCCCGGCCCGACGCCGCCGGCGCGACTGGCACCGGCGCGAGTGGTACCGGTGCCGTTCCCACCGGGTCCGGCGGGGGACGCCGCCCGGCACAGCCCGCGCCGGTAAGCTGGCCCGCCGTGAGCACAACCGGATCCGGGCCGACGGTGACCGACGTGGTGGCCGAGCTGGAGCGGCGCTACCCGCCGGTCTGGGCCGAGGACTGGGACCGGGTCGGTCTGGTGCTCGGTGAGCCGTCCGCCCCGGTACGTCGCGTGCTCTGTGTGGTGGACGTGGTGCCCGAGACGGTCGCCGAGGCGCTCGCCGCCGGCGTGGACATGATCGTCGCCCACCACCCGCTGCTGCTGCGTGGCGTCTCCTCGGTCGCCCCGACCACGTACAAGGGGCGGATCGTCCACCAGCTGATCCGTGCCGGAGTGGCGCTCTACGTGGCCCACACCAACGCCGACGTGGCCGCCCCGGGCGTCTCCGACGCGCTCGCGGCCCGGTTCGGGCTGACCGGGCTGCGCCCGCTGCACCCGGCCGCCCCCGGCTCGCCCGCGTACGGTCCCGGGCGCGGGATCGGCCGGATCGGCGAGCTGCCCCGGTCGATGACGCTCGCCGAACTGACCCGGCACGCCGCCGCGGTGCTCCCCGCCACGTCCTGGGGCGTCCGCGCCGCTGGCGACCCGGGGCGTACGGTGCGTACGCTCGCGGTCAGCGGCGGCTCGGGGGACGCCTTCCTGGCCGACGCGGCCGCCGCCGGGGTGGACGCGTTCCTCACCGCAGACCTGCGGCACCACCCGGCCGGCGAAAACCTCGCCGCCGAGGGTCCCGCCCTGCTCGACGCCGCCCACTGGGCGACCGAGCGACCCTGGTTGGACGACCTGGCCGCGCTCCTGCGGGAGACGCCGGGCGTCGAGACCCTGGTGTCCGACCTGGACACCGACCCGTGGACCGTACACGCCGCCACACCCGCGGTGGACGACAAGGAGCCCCGACCGTGAAGGCTGACCCCCAGGTCCAGCGCCGCCTGCTCGACCTTCAGGCGATCGACACCGCCCTCGCCCAGCTCGCCCACCGCCGTCGCGCGCTGCCCGAGCGGGCCGAGTTGGAGTCGCTGGCCCGGGAGCTGTCCGGGTTGGAGGACGAGCGGGTACGCGCCCAGGTGGCGGTCGACGACCTGGACCGGGACATCGCGCGGCTGGAGAAGGACGTCGACCAGGTCCGGGCCCGCAAGGAGAAGGACCAGGCCCGGCTGGCCGCCGGCACCGGCCCGGCCCGGGAGCTGGAGGCGCTTCAGCACGAGCTGGTCTCGCTCAACCGGCGTCAGGGCGACCTGGAGGACGCCGAGCTGGAGCTGATGGAGCAGCGGGAGACCGCGCAGGGCGTGCTCGACGGCGTGGAGCAGCGGCTGGCCGAGGCCCGGGACAAGCGGGCGGCCACCGAGCAGCGCCGGGACGAGAGCCTCGCCGAGATCGCCAAGGAGGAGGAGTTCAAGCGCTCCGCCCGGCAGCCGCTCGCCGGTGACCTCCCGGCCGAGCTGGTGACGCTCTACGACCGGATCCGCGAGGACACCGGCCTGGGCGCGGCGCTGCTCACCGCGGGCCGCTGCGGCGGCTGCCGGCTGGAGCTCTCCGGCGCCGACCTGGCCCGGATCCGCAAGGCGGACCCGGACGACGTGGTCCGCTGCGAGGAGTGCCGGCGAATCATGGTCCGGACCAACGAGTCGGGCCTGTAGTCGCGATGGCGCCCCGCGTGGTGCTGATCGAGGCCGACGGCGGGTCGCGGGGCAATCCCGGCCCGGCCGGCTACGGCGCGGTGGTCCGCGACCCGGACACCGGCGAGGTGCTCGCCGAGCGGTCCGAGTCGATCGGGGTGACCACCAACAACGTGGCCGAGTACCAGGGTCTGATCGCCGGCCTGGAGGCCGCCGCCGAGCTGGGCGCCACCGAGGTCGACGCCCGGATGGACTCTAAGCTCGTGGTCGAGCAGATGAGTGGCCGCTGGCAGATCAAGAACGCGGGTCTGCGCCCGCTCGCCGCCCAGGCCGCCGCACTGGTGGGGCGGTTCGCCGCGGTCCGGTTCAGCTGGATCCCCCGGGAACAGAACCGGCACGCCGACGCGCTCGCCAATGCCGCGATGGACGCGGCAGCCGGCGCTCCGGCCCGGCCGGTGGTCGACGAGCCCCGGATCGTCGAGCCGCCGCGCGCGGTGTCCGGGCCCGACGAGGCGGACCGGGCCCGCGCCCGGAAGGTCGCCGACCGGGCCGCCACGGCGCGGACGACCGGCAGCGACCCGACGACCGCGCCGGCCTCGTGGGAGCCGCGGCCCAGCCTCACCGCGACCCGACTGGTCCTGGTCCGGCACGGCGAGACCGAGTACACCGAGCAGCGCCGCTACTCCGGCCGGGGGGACATCCCCCTGTCGGTGCGGGGGCGGAAGCAGGTCCGGGCCACCGCCGCGCGGGTGGCCGCGCTGGCGCCCGGCGCCGTGGCTGTGGTCAGCTCCCCGCTGTCCCGGTGCGTGGCGACCGCCGAGGCGATCGCCGCGGCCCTGGGCGACCTGCCGTTGCGCCGCGACGACGACCTCGTCGAGTGCGACTTCGGCCTCTGGGAGGGGCGGACCTTCGCCGAGGTGCGCGAGGGGTGGCCGGGGGAGCTGGACGCCTGGCTCGCCTCGACCCGGGTCGCGCCGCCGCAGGGGGAGTCGTTCGCCGGGGTCGCCGAGCGTGCCGGCCGGGCGGTCGCCGCGCTCTGCGAGGCGTACCCCCGGGAGACCGTCGTGGTGGTCTCGCACGTCTCGCCGATCAAGCTGCTGCTGCGCGACGCCCTCGCGGCGGACGACGCCTTCCTGCACCGGCTCTACCTCGACGCCGCCGGCATCTCCGTGGTGGACCTGTGGCCGGACGGCGGGGTGGCGGTCCGCTCGGTCAACGAGACGGCCCACCTCGACGGCATCGCCTGACGTCGACGCGTCGGTAAGGGTAACTCCCGCCACGGTGGACGGTGCTCCTCGGCGCCGCCCCGACGCTCCGCCGGCCCCCCCAGGAACCAGCGGTCGCCATCGCGCGGCCGCCGAAGGGCGATGCCCGCCCGCCGTTCGGCGCAGCTCTCCGGCCGTTCGGCGCAGCACCCTCCGACCACCTGGCGTGACGGCGGTCACAGGGTCGTAGCCTCCGGCCGTCACAACGCGAGTTACGACTTCCCGGAGGTCTGTCTCATGGCTGCACCCGAACCGGAGGCGCCACCCAAGGCGTCGTCCAGGGCGAAGGATCACAGTCCGTGGAACTGGTTGCTCTTCATCCCGATCGTGGTGCCGCTGGTCCCGGCGTTCTTCAACGCGGACTCGCCCCGTCTGTTCGGCTTTCCGCGCTTCTACTGGCTCCAGTTGGCCTTCATCATCCTCGGCGTGACCACCACCACCGTGGTGTACCAGCTGACGAAGAAGCGGGGTGACCGCTGATGTGGCGCGACCACCTCACCGAGATCATCGTCTTCTCGCTGCTCTTCCTGCTGGTCAGCGCGATGGGCTTCGTGGCCGCTCGGTGGCGGGCGCCGCAGGACATGGCGCACCTGGACGAGTGGGGCCTGGGCGGACGGAGCTTCGGCGGCTGGATCACCTGGTTCCTCGTCGGCGGTGACCTCTACACCGCGTACACCTTCGTGGCGGTGCCGGCGCTGATGTTCGGCGCGGGCGCGGCCGGCTTCTTCGCCGTGCCGTACACCATCGTGATCTACCCGCTGGTGTTCCTGGTGCTGGTCCGGCTCTGGTCGGTCTCGCACCGGCACGGCTTCGTCACCCCGGCCGACTTCGTCCGGAAGCGGTTCGACTCGCCGGTGCTGGCATTGCTGATCGCGATCACCGGCATCGTGGCCACCATGCCGTACATCGCCCTGCAGCTGGTCGGCATCGAGGCGGTCCTCAAGACCATGGGGGTGACCGGCGAGAGCACGCTCGCCCGGCACCTGCCGATCATCATCGCGTTCGCCATCCTGGCCGCCTACACCTACCAGTCCGGGCTGCGCGCGCCGGCGCTGATCGCCTTCGTCAAGGACTCGCTGATCTACATCGTGATCCTGGTGGCGGTCTTCTACCTGCCGTACAAGCTGGGTGGCTGGGGGGACATCTTCGCCGCGGCGGACGCCAAGTTCGACGGGACACCCAATCCGAACGACGGCGTCCTGCTCAACGCGAACAACCAGCTCCAGTACGTCACGCTGGCGTTCGGCTCGGCCCTGGCGCTCTTCCTCTACCCGCACAGCCTCACCGGTGTTCTGGCCAGCAAGAACCGGGACGTGATCAAGCGGAACATGTCCGCGCTGCCGGCGTACAGCCTGCTGCTCGGCCTGATCGCGCTGCTCGGTTTCATGGCCATCGCCGCCGGGGTGGCGCCGCTGCCCGGGTCGAAGGAGGGCACGGTCGACAGCAACACGGTGGTGCCGGTCCTGTTCGACCAGCAGTTCCCGGACTGGTTCGCCGGCGTCGCGTACGCGGCCATCGGCATCGGCGCGCTGGTCCCGGCGGCGATCATGTCGATCGCGGCGGCGAACCTGTTCACCCGCAACATCTACAAGGAGTACCTGCGGCGGGACGCGACCCCGGCGCAGGAGGCGAACGTCTCCAAGATCACCTCGCTGGTGGTCAAGGTCGGCGCGGTGGCCTGCATCGTCTTCCTCGACCCGCAGTTCTCCATCGACCTCCAGCTGATCGGCGGCGTGATCATCCTTCAGACGCTGCCGGCGGTGGCGCTGGGCCTCTACACCCGCTGGTTCCACCGTGGCGCGCTCATCGCGGGCTGGGTGGCCGGCATGGGGCTCGGCATGTGGATGCTCTACCAGGTCTCGAGCCCGACCCGGAAGCACTTCGGCGGCTCGGCGTTCCCGCTGGAGAAGTTCGGCTTCGACACCCCGAAGACGATCTACGTCGGGATCGTGGCCGTGCTGGTGAACCTGGTGGTCGCGGCGCTGGTGACGCTGGTGCTGCGGGCCGGCAAGGTGCACGACGGTGTCGACGGCACCGAGCCGGACGACTACTTCGCCGACGAGGGTGACCCGCGGGTCACGCCCGGCGAACGCCGGGACGCCGACGCGGCCCCCGAACCGGTCGCCTGAGCGATCCGCGCCGAAGGCCCCCCGGGCGACCTGCCCGGGGGCCTTCGCCCGTCGTGGTGCAGTCGCCGTGCCGTCCCCGCCCCGACCGTCGGACGGGTGGGTCAGCGAGGACGGGGCCGACGCTTGATGCTCTGGTTGAGCCGTTGCAGCATCTCCGCGAGGGTTTCCCGGTCCTCCGCGCTCCACCCGGCCAGGATGTCGCCGTAGAGCCGCGTGCGGGCCGCCTGCACGGCCGCCATCCGCTGCAGGCCGCTCGGGGTGGGGGAGATGACCATGCCCCGCCCGTCGCGCGGGTCCGGCTCCCTCGTGATCAGCCCGTCCCGCTGCATCGCGGAGACCTGCCGGGTCACCGTCGAGCCGTCCAGGTTGAGCCGCGCGGCGAGCGCCGAGACGTTCTGCGGGCCGGCTTCGGCCAGGTGGCGCAGGATGACGTACGCCGCGCGGTCGAGCACCCGGTGCTCGGCAGTGCCGGTGCCGCGCCGGGTGGCCTCGCCGAGCCGCATCAGCATGGCCACCTCGGTTTCGATCCGGCCGAGGGCCGTCTCGTCGCCGGCTCCCGCGGAGGTGTCGTCGTTCATAGCTGTATGATACAAGGTAAATACCTGTAAGATACAGCTAATTGGGAGTCGGAGTGGATCGGCGTTCCGAACCGAACCGCAGTGCCATCTACGCCACCACCCTGGTGGCCTTCCTCGCCATCGCCGGCATCGCCGTCGTGGACCCGATCCTGCCCGCCATCGGCGAGGCGATCGGCGTCACCGCCTGGCAGGTCGAGCTGCTGTTCACCGCGTACATCGCGGTGATGGCGCTCGGCATGATCCCGGCGACCCTCGCCAGCGGCCGCTTCGGGTTCAAGCCGGTGCTGGTCACCGGCGTGTCCGTCGTCGGGCTGGCGGCCATCCTCGCCTCGTTCAGCGACAACATCGTCCAGCTCAGCGTGCTGCGCGGCGTATGGGGCCTGGGCAACGCGATGTTCTTCGCCACCGCCATGGTGGTGCTGGTCAACCTGGCCGTCGACCGGGAGTGGGTGGTCGGCCTCTTCGAGACCGCGCTCGGCCTGGGCTTCGCGGTCGGCCCGCTGCTCGGTGGCCTGCTCGGCGAGGTGAGCTGGCGGCTGCCGTTCTTCGTCTGCGGTGTGTTCATGGTCCTCGCCCTGGGCGTGGCGGCCCGCAAGCTCCGGGAGCCGGCCAACCGGCAGGCCCCCGTCCGGGTCGGGCAGATCTTCGCCACCTACCGCCGGCCCGCGTTCATCGCGCTCTGCCTGGTGACCGCGGCGTACAACTTCGTCTTCTTCGTGGTCCTCGGCTACACGCCGCTGTTCCTGCACCTCGACGTCATCCCGCTCGGGTTGGCGTTCACCGGCTGGGGTCTCGGCCTGGCCGCCGGCATCCTGCTGATCGGGCACCGGCTCGCCCACCGGATCGGCGCGGTCCAGACCGTCGGCGTCGCCATTGCCGGCCTGCTGGTCTGCATGGTGCTCTTCGCCACCTCGACCTCCACCGCCGAGGCGCTGGTCGTGCTGGTGCTCGCCGGGCTCTGCATGGGCCTGGCCAACGCCAACCTCACCGACCTGGCGCTCGGCCTCGGCTCCAGCGACCGCCGGGTGGCCACCGGCGCGTTCAACCTGGTCCGCTGGGGTGCCGCCGCCCCGGCGCCGATCATCTCCGGCAAGCTCGCCGAGCACTCCCTGGCGCTGCCCTTCTGGGTCGGCTTCGCGGTGCTCGCGGCCGGCGTGCTGGTCTACCTCGCGTCCGCGCACGTGATGGCCGCCGGCTACGGCGAGCGGGTGCTCTGGTCCCGCTGGAACCGGGCCGCCGCGGGCGCCGAGGGCGCGCCGGAGGAGCCGGTCGGCGAGGCGTACTGAGTCCACCGTCCCCCGCCCGTACCGCCCCGCCGCACGCCCGCGGCGGGGCGGTACGGCGTCCGGAGCCCGTCCCAGCGCGGTCGCCGGCCCGCCAGCGGGCCGCGCCGGGCTGCTGGTCGGCTGGCGTGGTCGGGGGCTCGGCTTGCGCGGTCGGGCTCGGCGGCGCTCAGCCCAGGGCGCGCCACAGCAGGAAGAAACCGATCACCGTGCCGAAGACCACGATCACGGTCCTCAGCACCACCGGGGGCAGGCGGCGGACCAGCCGGGCCCCGACGTACCCGCCGAGCAGCGTCGCCGGCGCCACCACCGCGACCGCGGCCCAGTTCACCGGCCCGAAAAGGGCGAACACCACCAGCGTGGTCAGCCCCACCACGGCGGACAGCAGGTTCTTGATCGCGCTCACCCGGGCCAACGTCGCGTCCAGCACCAGGGCCAGGCCGGCGACCAGCATCACCCCGAGCGCCGCGCCGAAGTAGCCGCCGTACACCGCGCCGAGCGCGACCATGGCCTGCACCGCGACGGTACGGCGGCGTGGCGACAGGTCCCGCGGGTGACCGACCAGTCGGCGCAGCGGGACCTGGAAGGCCAGCACCGCCGTCGCGCCGAGCACCAGGAACGGTACGGCCACCTCGAAGGCGCGCGCCGGGGTGGCGAGCAGCAGCAGCGCCCCGGCGATGGTGCCGAGCGCGGTGATCGGCACCAGCGCGGCCAGCCTGCGCGGATGGGGCAGGTCCATCCGGCTGCCCGCCACGCTCGCCACGTACCCGGGGAACACGGCGACCGAGTTGCTGACGTTGGCCGGCACCGGCGGCAGCCCGATCGCGATCATCGCCGGGAAGGTGATGAGGGACCCGCCGCCGGCCACCGCGTTGACCGTGCCCGCGGCGAGGCCGGCGGCGAGCAACAGCGCGGCGTGCGAGAGATCCATGATCCCCGCAGGCTAGTACCCGGCGGAGGCCACCGCTCGGCCGGCCGCCGGCGAACGGCACCCTCCGGATTCGGCATGATCGACTCGATGTCGCTGATGTGGCGGTGATCAGGTGCCGTGGATACCCACCTCATGGGATGCCTCCGTGAGGGGATGGGTCCAGCACCGCCGGGTCGGCCACGTGGAGTGGATCAGGCGGGAATAGGGCGATCTTGGCCGGGCGGGCCGGCAATACCGGGCCGGCAATACCGGGCCGGCCACCGTCGTTAGGATGAAGAGCGCGACGGACGAGTCGACCGGGCGGCCGCGTCGGCGGGCTTCGGCCCGCCGCCGAGGAACGTCCGGACTCCACAGGGCAGGGTGGTTGCTAACGGCAACCCGGGGTGACCCGCGGGACAGTGCCACAGAAAACAGACCGCCGGCCCCATCGGGGACGGTAAGGGTGAAACGGTGGGGTAAGAGCCCACCAGCACCCCGGGTGACCGGGGTGGCTCGGTAAACCCCACCCGGAGCAAGGCCAAGAGAGGGCTGTCGCCCGCAAGGGACGACGACCCGCGCAGACGCTCGAGGACGGCCCGTCCGATGTCTGCGGGTAGGCCGCTGGAGCCTGCCGGCGACGGCAGGCCGAGATGGATGGCCGCCGCCGGCGCGGACCTTCGGGTCCGCGCCGCGCACAGAATCCGGCGTACAGGTCGACTCGTCCGTCGCCCACCAGGCCGCAGCCTCGATCACGGCTGCGGCCGCGTTGTCCGTGCGGGCGCCACTGACCGGCGCACTCTTCGCGAAGCCATGCGCGCTCTGAAACGACGGCTGTCCGACGTCGTCTACAAGCAGATGGTCAAAGACGCCGCTGCGGTGAGGACGGGCCCGGGAGGACACGTGGGGGCGACTCTTCAATCCAGCGCGGCCGACCCGATCCCCATGGTCAACACTTCGGAACAGTCACTTCCCGGACCCGCCGAACCCCAGCCTAGAACACCGCTCCTCGCCGCCTCTTGACACAGAGGGCGGCAGAAGACAATCAGCCGGTCCGGGCCGGACCCACGCGCGGAATCGCGTTCCAGTCCGCCGGTCGACGCGCCGGTGCGAGACTGGGCCCGTGCCAGCCCCGCCGGCGCCCGGCGCCGGCCGACCCGACGCGACGCGGCAGGTGATGGACATGTCCAACGGTGCGGAAGTTCGTCCCTTCCGGCTCGACATGCCGGACGAAGCGATCGCCGACCTGCACCGCCGGATCGCGGCCACGCGCTGGCCCAGCCGGGAGCTGGTCACCGATCGCTCCCAGGGCGTGCAGCTGGCGACGGTCCAGGAGTTGGCCCGCTACTGGACGACCGAGCACGACTGGCGCGCGCTCGAGGCGAGGCTGAACGTGCTGCCGCAGTACACGCCGGACATCGACGGCGTCGGAATCCACTTCATCCACGTGCGGTCGCCGCACGAGTACGCCCTGCCGCTGATCATGACGCACGGCTGGCCGGGCTCGGTCGTCGAGCTGCTCGGGGTCGTCGGCCCGCTCACCGACCCGACCGCGCACGGCGGACAGGCGGAGGACGCCTTCCACCTGGTGCTGCCGTGCCTGCCTGGCTACGGCTTCTCGGGCGAGCCGACCGAGCTCGGCTGGGATTCCAACCGCATGGCACGTGCGTGGGCGCAGCTGATGGACCGCCTCGGCTACGCGAGGTACGTCGCCCAGGGCGGCGACGTCGGCGCCAACGTCACGGACGCGATGGGCCGCCAGGCACCGGAGGGGCTGCTCGGCATCCACCTCAACCTGCTCTCCGGGGCGATCGCCATCAAGGACAAACTGCCGGCGGAGTCCGAGCAGGAACGCGCGGCGCTCGACGCGCTCAACACGTTCATGACGGACGGCTTCGGCTACTTCCTGGAGCAGTCCACCCGGCCGCAGACGATCGGCTACTCCCTGCTGGATTCACCCGTCGGGCTGGCGGCCTGGATGCTCGACCACGACACGGACAGCTACTACAAGATGTCCCGCGCGGTCGTCGAGGGCAAACCCGTGGGCAGCCTCACTCGGGAGAGCATCGTCGACAACATCACGCTGTACTGGCTGACCGGCACCGGCGCCTCGGCCGCCCGGTGGTACTGGGAATTTGGGCGGTTCGTGGCCGCGGCGCAAGCGGCCGGCCAGGCTCCTCCGCCGGTCCGGGTTCCGGTCGGCTTCACGACGTTCCCCGGCGAGCTCTGGGCTGCCCCGCGCAGCTGGGCCGAGGCGGTCTACCCCGGCCTCGCGTACTTCAACGAGGCCGACCGCGGCGGCCACTTCGCCGCCTGGGAAGAGCCCGACCTGTTCACGACCGAGGTACGGGCCGCGTTCCGGCCGCTGCGGAGATCCTGAGCCCGTACGGCCACCACGGTCAGGTCGACTTGCCCGCCGCCCGCCGCCCGCCGCCTGTCGCCCGCTGCCTGTCGCCTGTCGCCCGCCGCCCGGCAGGTCAGTTGCCCAGACGCGGTGGCTGACCTGCCGTCGCTTCGGAGATCGCGGGTCGTCGGGCCGGCTGGTCACTCCGGGGGCCAGTTCCGCAGGAGGGTGTCGAGGGCGTCCAGCGCCCGCGCCCACGAGGCGTCCGTGGTGCGTGGGGTGTGGCGGAACCCGCCGGACCGCTCCAGGCTGACGTACCCGTGGAACGTGCTGTGCAGCATGCGCACCGCGTCGGTCTGGTCGGGCTCGGGCAGGTGGTAGCCGCGCAGGATCGCCCGCGTCATCTCGGCGTGCCGGCGGGCGGCGCTCGCGGCCGCCGTCTCCGGGTCGATGTCCATCTGCATCGCGGCGTACCGGCCCGGATGTCGTGTCGCGTAGTCGCGGTAGGCGTTGGCGAAGGCCACCAGCGCGTCCTTGCCCGCCCGGCCCGCGAGCGCGTCGGCGACCCGGTCGGCGAGCTCCGTCAGGGCGAGAGCCGCCACCCTGATCCGCAGGTCCTGGGCGTTCCTGATGTGGAAGTACAGGCTGGCGTCCTTGACACCGAAGCGGCGCGCCAGCGCCGAGATGGTCACGCTGTCGAAGCCGACGTCGTCGGCCATCTCCGCCGCCGCCTGGGTCAGGCGTTCGGCGGTCACTCCCGCACGCGCCATCGGTCACACTCCGCACCTAGAGTTTTTAAACGCTTGCCTAATGGTACTAGGCTAGTGCCTATGATGCCCGTTACCGAGCCCGCCATCCGCGCCTCCTTCGTCAACTGCACCAAGGGCGAGGCGAAGCGCCTGGCCGTGCCCCGGGACCTGGACGTGCGGCCCTGGGGCGACCTCGACTTCTTCGGGTGGCAGGACCTCTCCGGGGGCGAGCGGGCCTACCTGGTCGCCGAATCCGGCACGGGCCTCGTCGGGGTGGCGCTGCGGGTGGCGTCCCGGACCGGGCGGGTTCGGCGCAGCATGTGCTCGCTATGCATGACCACGCACACCGGGGACGGCGTCTCGCTGATGACCGCCCGCAAGGCCGGGCCGACCGGACGGCAGGGCGACTCGGTAGGCCTCTACATCTGCGCCGATCTGGCCTGCTCGCTCTACCTGCGGGGGAAGAAGGACGCCGGACGGCGCCTCGACGAGACCATCACGCTGGCCGAGAAGATCGAGCGCACGACGGTCCACCTCGCGGCCTTCCTGCGGAAGGTCGCCGAGTGACCACCCGGCGGTGGCCGCCGGGCCCGGTCAGGCCCGGCCGAGGCCATCCTCGGGTCGGCCGGCGCCACCCTCGGCCCGGTGGCTGCCCGGCTCGGGCTCGGGCGCCGCCCCGAGCCCGGTGGCCTCGGTCCGCGCCGCGGCGACGATGGCGGCGGCCTCCGATCGAGCGGCAACCACCAGAGCCTCCGCCTCGCGTCGTGCTTCCTCGCGATGGTCCCGGGCCTGCTCCTCGGCCAGGCTGAGGATCTGCTCCACCCTCGTGCCCAGGCCACTCAGCGTGGGCCGCTTGTCCGCCGGACGCGGAGAGTCGCCGACGAGGTCGGTCTCCCCGGCGCCGAAGAACGAGAGTCCCAGGCCGACCAGGCAGGCGACGACAGCCGACGGCCCCGCCGCCGAGCCGAGGCTCGGGCCGAGCCAGATGCCGACCCCGAGGCCGAGCAACGACACCGCGAGCATTCGGATTCCTCGGCGCATCGCTCCTCCTCCGCGGTCGGACGGGCGCGGAACGGCGCCCGGTTCCACTGTGCACACCGAATCAACCCGGGCGGTGGGCCGGCCGCCCGGTCCCCGGCCGCTCGACCTGCCGGTGCGGGCGTGGATCGATATCCTGCCGCGCATGCATCGAAGCCGCGTCTACGCCCTCCTGATCGACGCTCCCCGAGCCGACGCCGACCGCGCGGTGGCCTTCTGGTCGGCCGCGTTCGGCGTCCCCGCCGAGCCGTACGCGCCGGAGCCGCAGTTCACCGACCTGCACGGCGCGCTGCCCGGACTGGTCACCGCGGTACAGGCGGTCGACGACGCGCCCCGGTACCACCTGGACATCGAGACCGACGACGTGGAGGCGGAGACGGCACGGCTGGTCGCGCTCGGCGCCACCGAGGTGTCGCGCTGGCAGGAGTGCCGGATTCTGCGCGCACCGGGCGGCCACCTGCTCTGTGTGCTGCCGGTGGAGACCGCGCCGGAGGTCTTCGACGCGCAGGCGAAGACCTGGCCCTGACGGCCCACCGCGCCGCGGCGGCACGGACCGGCCGGGTCGGCGGCACGACGGACCGGCACCCGATCGCAGCGGGCACCGATTGTCGGGCCCGGCCTGCCCGGACGCGCCTAGCGTCGCGGTGGACAAGGGAAGGAGACCGGGGTGCTGGAGCGGCTCAACCAGGCCATGGCGTACCTCGAGGAGCGGCTCGACCAGCCCGTCGAGGTGGCCGAGCTGGCGCGGATCGCGATGACGTCGGAGTACCACTTCCGGCGGCTCTTCTCCGCGCTGGCGGGCCTGCCGCTGTCGGAGTACGTCCGGCGGCGGCGGCTCACCGTCGCGGCGGCCGCGGTGCTCGCCGGCGAGGAGACGCTGCTCGACATCGCGGTGCGCTACGGCTACGGCTCCGCCGAGGCGTTCGCCCGGGCGTTCCAGGCCGTGCACGGCGTCGGCCCGGGCGAGGCCCGGCGGACCGGGGCCACCTTGCGCGCCCAGCCCCGGATGTCCTTCCGCCTCACCGTCGAAGGGAGCAGCAGCATGCGGTACCGGATCGTGCAGAAGGACGGGTTCCGGCTGGTGGGCCGCAAGGCCCGGGTGCCGCTCGTGCACGAGGGGATGAACCCCGCCATCGTCGCGTTCGTCAAGGGCATCGACCGCGAGACGGTCGGCCGGATGGAGGCGCTCTCCGACCAGGAGCCGGCGGGCATCGTCAACGTCAGCGACAACCTCGCCGGCGATCGCGCCGAGGGCACCGAGCTGGACTACTGGCACGGCGTGGTCACCGGCGCCGAGGCGCCGGCGGACCTGGACGCGCTCGACGTGCCGGCCGGGAGCTGGGCGGTCTTCCAGACCTCCGGCGCGTTCCCCCAGGCGGTGCAGTACCTGTGGCGGGACGTCTTCACCCAGTGGTTCCCGTCCAACCCGTACCGCAGTCGGCCCGGGCCGGAGATCTCCCGGACCCGGCTCTCCGCGGACGGGACCGAGGCGGACGCCGAACTGTGGATTCCGGTGGAGCGGATTCCCGCCTGAGCGGGCCGGCTGCCCTCATCGAGAGCCGGGCCGGGCGGTTACCGGAAAGGTGACGGCGGGGCAGGGCCTACCGCGGCCCGTCCCCGCCGTCCCACACCGCGCCGGCCGGCAGGTACCAGACCTCGTCCGCACCGCCGAGCGCGTGCGCGAGGACCAGCCGGGCGTGCGCGTCGAGTTCCGGCAGGCGGTCCGGCGGGAACCACTCCACCGCCTCCGACTCGTCGTCGTTGACCCGCGCGGTGCCGCCGAGCAGCCGGCACTGGAAGCCGAGATTCAGGTACTCGCAGCGGTCGCCGTTGGGGTAGGTGTGCGGGTGCGAGACGACGCTCGCGAGGCGGACCGGCTCCACGTCCAGGCCGGTCTCCTCCTGCACCTCGCGGACCACGGCGGTCGCGGGCTGCTCGCCCGGCTCGACGAAGCCGCTGATCACCGACCAGCGTCCGTCGTCGGACCGCTTGCCGAGCAGCAGCTCACCGGCGTCGTTGCGGACCACCGCGCTGACGCTCGGCAGCCAGAGCAGGTCGTGGCCGATGTGCTTGCGCATGCAAAGGATGTAGTCCGGTACGCCCACGCGGCGACCCTAACCCGCGGGGATGCCGCCGGGCGGGCCGGACTCAGCCCGACCAGCTGAGATCCCGGCGGAACCGTTCGTACTCCCGGGACAGCTCGGCGTCGATCCGCGACATCCGCTCCTCGGTGAGCACCACCGCCGGGTCGTGTCGGGGCCCGTCGGTGAGCATCCGACGGCGCAGGCCGGCCGGTGGGTGCGAGGCGAAGAGCGAGGATTCGTCCCGGACCGACAGTTGGCGCAGCAACGGCAGCTGCTCGGCCGCCGCGTCCCGGGCCTCGGCCACCGCCGTCCGCCACCGCTGCGGGCCGTGCCCCGCCCGCGTCTCCCGGCGTACGGCGAGCGCCACCGACTCGTGGCGGAGCGCGGTGTCCAGCAGGCCGGTCGCGGCGTCGGTGCCGGCTGCCCGGGCCGCCATCTCGTCGGCCCGGTACTCGGCGCGCTGCGCGTCCCGCAGCGCCACCGCGAGCAGCACCAGGTGTACGCCGAAGAGCAGGCGCGACAGCGTCCACTGGAACGCCTTGGCGATCGCCGCACCGACCATCTCCACGAGGCCGCCGCCGGCGACGGTGTCCACCGGTCGGACCAGATCGGCGGCCGAGCTGAGCATGGTGAACGCCGGCTGGGTGAGCAGCATCCGGCGTGGGTCACCGTTGCCGAAGTGGCCCAGCTCGTGGCCGAGCAGGGCGACCCGTTCCCGCGCGTCGAGCGCCCCCCACCACGGCAGCCCGAGGCAGAGCACGCGCCGGCGGCGGAGGCCCACCGTCCCGGCGTACGCGTTGAGGTCGCCGTCGACGCCGATGACGTGCGGGGTGGGCGTCCCGATCGCCGCGGCCACCTCGTCGACCAGCCCGAACAGTTCCGGCGCCCGGTCCCGGGTGAGCACCTCCAGGTCCGGATCGAGCCGGCCGAACCGGGGACGCAGCGCGACGGCCAGCCCCAGCAACGCGACACCCGGCACGACGGCGAGGCTGGGGAACCCGAACGCCACGGTCAGCCAGACGCCGGTGACGGCCAGCGCCAGCACGCCGACGGTCAGCGCCACCGACGCGAGCGCGGTGAACACCGCGGCGCCGCTCCATCCGCCGGCGCCGAGCGGACGTCCGGCGAGAAGGGCGAACTGCCGTCGGGTGAGTCGGTACGCCAGCCGGTGGGTCCACCGGTCCACCCAGGTCCAGCCGAACTCCGGGGCGCGCCGATGCCGGTCGAACGCGTCGAGGTTCCACTCGCAGTGGGCGCACCAGGGGTGAGCTTCGAGCACCGAGACCGTGGCCGCGCAGCAGTTGGGGCAGGCGGCGGGGTCCGCCGTCGTGGTGATCACGAAGAGGGATCCTGCCCATCGCCGTCCTACACCGGAACCATCCGTTCGGCCGAGGCCGGCCGGCCGCCGTCCCGGCCGCCGTCCCGGCCGCCGACGGCCGGTATCCCTGCCGTTTTTGCCGGATTTCGGCGCGGGCCGTCCGTAGCGGATCTACTGTGGAGAGCACGGCGACTTGCGGTGTTCCGGTGGCGGCCGGGTGGTTCGCGGTGCACAGTGATCTCATGAGCGACAGCGGACGTGGTGCGCACTACTACTGGTGCACCCGACACCACCGGGTCGAGACCGACGCCGACGTGTGCCCGGCGAAGCACGTGCTCGGCCCGTACGCCTCAGCCGCCGACGCGGAGAACGCACTGCAGCGGGTGCAGGAGCGCAACGAAGCGTGGGACGCCGAGGACGCCCGTTGGGCCGGGGAGGACAGGTAGAACGGCGCGGGACGGCCCGCGTCGAGGTACTCCGTGCTCCGCGAGGAGACACGCGAGAGCACGTCCCCAAGGAGGGAACCGAGATGGCCGAGACACAGAAGGCCACCACGCGCCCGGCCGCCAGACGTACCACCGCGAAGAAGACCGCCGCGGCGGAGCGGAACACGGCAGCGAGCCGGACCACCCCCGCGCGGCGGGCCACCGGCACGGCCGCGAAGGCGCCGGCCAAGAAGGCGGCCGGCGGGGCGGGGCGCGCTCCGGCGAAGAAGACCACGGCCGCCAAGGCCCCCGCCAAGAAGGCGGCGACCCGGGCCTCGACCGCCGCCAAGAAGACCACCACGACCGCGAAGAAGGCGCCGGCCAAGTCCGCGGCCGCGGCGAAGAAGGCCGGCACAGGCGCCCGGAAGACGACCGCGGCCGCGAAGAAGACCACGACGGCCGCGAAGCGCACCACCACGTCGGCGGCGAAGAAGACCACGGCGGCGGCGCGGAAGACCACCGGGACCGCGAGGAAGACCGCCACGACCGCCGCGAAGAAGACGACGGGCGCCGCGAAGAAGGCGGCGGCGAAGAAGGCTCCCGCGAAGAAGACCACGGCGAAGAAGGCTCCCGCCAAGAAGACCACGGCGAAGAAGGCCCCGGCCAAGAGGACGACCGCCGCCACCCGCCCGACCGGCGCGGCCCGTACGACCGCCGCGGCCCGTACGACCGCGGCGAAGAAGGCGCCGGCCCGCAAGACGGCCGTCACCACCGCGCGGAAGACGGCGGCCACGAAGGCGCCGGCCCGCAAGACCGCCGCGCGGACCACCACCGCGCGCACCAGCCGGACCACCAGCCGGTAGGAGCCCGGACCGGCGCAGGACCAGGATCCCGACGGCCCGCCGCCCGCGGCTCGCCATCCGGTGGCCCGCTGCCGGTGGCTTGTCGTCCGGTGGCGCGCCGTCCGTGGTCCGTCATCTGGTGGCCCGTCATTCGACGGGTTGCCGCCCGGAGGCCGGCCGCCGGGGGCCTGCCGTCCCGTGGCCCGTCATCCGGTGGTCGCCGCCCGGAGGCCGGCCGCCGGGGGCCTGCCGTCCCATGGCCCGTCATCCGGTGATCGTCGCCCAGAGGCCGGCCGCCCAGAGGCCGGCCGCTGGCAGCCTGTCCGTTATCCGGTGGTCGCCGCCCGGAGGCCGGCCGGCCGCCGGGGGGGCCCCGCCACTCGGCGGACCCTGCCTCCCTCGATCGTCCGTGGTGGCCGAACGGGGCGGGGCGTCCGCCGCCGACGCCCCGGTTCCCCGGACCACGCTGACTCGCAGGCCGACGCGGCCGGGGGAGGCGGATCATCAGCCACGCTGTCAGGATGGACGCGTGGTCATCCGACGCGTCCTCGCGCCCCGCATCGACTTCGCCGCGCTCCGCCGCGAGCTGCGGTTGCCCGACGAGTTCCCGGTCTCGGCGCGGCACGAGGCGGACGCCGCGGCCGCGAACCCGCCGCGCCCGACCGTCGACCGCACCGACGTCCCGTTCGTCACCGTGGACCCGGCCGGCTCCCGCGACCTGGACCAGGCGATGCACCTCAGCCGCCGCCCCGCCGGCGGCTACCGCCTGCGGTACGCGATCGCCGACGTGGCCTCGCACGTCCGCCCCGGCGGCGCGCTGGAGCAGGAGACCTGGCGGCGTGGGCAGACGATCTACCTGCCGGACGGCAACGTGCCGCTGCACCCGGAGACCCTCAGCGAAGGCGCGGCGAGCCTGCTGCCCGACGTCGACCGCGCCGCGGTGGTCTGGACGATCGACCTGGACGCCGACGCCGCCACCGTCGCCGTCACCCTGGAACGTGCCCTGGTCCGCAGCCGGGCCAAGCTGGACTACGCCGGGGTCCAGGCCGACGCCGACGCCGGCCGACTGCCCGACCCGATCGCGTTGCTGCCCGAGATCGGCGGCCGGCTCACCGCCCGGGGCCTGAGCCGGGGTGCGATCAACCTGCCGTTGCCCGAGCAGGACGTGGAGGCCGACGGCGACGGCTGGCGGCTGGTGCTGCGCGGGCCTGTGCCGCTGGAGGAGCACAACGCGCAGATCTCGTTGCTCACCGGGATGGCCGCCGCCGACATCATGCTCGCCGGGCGGATCGGCTTGCTGCGGACGATGCCGCCGCCGAAGCCGGAGGCCGTACAGCGGTTGCGCGCCGCCGCCGCGCCGCTGGGCGTGCACTGGCCGGACGGCGCCGGCCCGGGTGAGGTGATCGCCGCGCTCGATCCCGCGCAGCCCCGGGCGGCGGCCTTCATCGATCAGGCGGCCGAGCTGATGCGCGGCGCCGCGTACACCGCCTTCGACGGCGCACTCCCCGAGCAGGCGCGGCACGGCGGGGTCGCCGCCGCGTACGCCCATGTCACGGCGCCGCTGCGCCGGCTCGCCGACAGGTACGCGACCGAGGTCTGCCTGGCCCTGCACGAGGGCCGACCGGTGCCCGACTGGGCGAGGGACGCGCTGGCCCGGCTGCCGGAGGTGATGGCCACGACGGACCGGACGGCGTCGGCAGCCACTCGCGGGGCCGTGGAGCTCACCGAGGCGGTGCTCCTCGCAGACCGGGTGGGGGAGACCTTCGACGCGGCGGTGCTGGACGTCGACGCGCCGCCGAACGGCCGGTCCCGTCCGCGCCCGCCGGGCGGCACGGTAGCCGTGGACGCCCCGCCGGTCCGTGCCCGCTGCCTCGGTGAACTGCCGCTCGGCGAACGGATCCGGGCGCGGCTGGTCACCGCCGACCCGACCGCGCGGACCGTGCTCTTCGAACGCGCCTGACACGGCCGGGCCGGAGGTTCCCGCCCGAACGCGCCTGATACGGCCGGGCCGGAGGTTCCCGCCCGGTGGGTACTGGTCGGGGGCCGAGCGGGGCAGCGGGCGATGTCACATCGGCCGGCACTGCTTCCGGCCCGCCGGATTTGCGAGGATGAGCCCATGGCATACGACGCGAGCACGCTGCCCGACGTGTCCGGGCTGACCGTCGGCATCATCGGCGGCACCGGTGACCAGGGACGGGGCCTCGCCTACCGGTTCGCCCGGGCCGGCCAGACCGTGCTGATCGGCTCCCGCTCGGCCGAGCGGGCCGCCCGGTCTGCCGAGGAGATCGCCGCACTGCCCGGCGTGCCCGCCGGCACGACCGTCGCCGGTGCGGACAACGACGAGGTTGCCCGGGCCAGCGACGTCGTCATCATCGCGGTGCCGTGGGATGGGCACGCCGACATCGTCGCCGCGCTCGCCGAACCGCTCGCTGGCAAGATCGTCATCGATTGCGTCAACCCGCTCGGGTTCGACAAGCAGGGGCCGTACGCGCTGGATGTCCCGGAGGGCAGCGCCGTGCAGCAGGCCGCCGCCCTGCTCCCCGACTCCCGGGTCTGCGCGGCGTTCAACCACGTCAGCGCCCCGTTGCTGGCCGACCCGGAGATCGACCGGATCGACCTGGACGTGCTGATCTGCACCGAGGACCGGGAACTGGTGAGTGTGGTCGGCGCGCTCGCCGCGCAGATCCCCGGCATGCGCGGCATCTACGCCGGCCGGCTGCGCAACGCCCACCAGATCGAGGCGTTCACCGCCAATCTCATCGCCATCAACAAGCGCTACAAGGCCCACGCCGGCATCCGCGTCACCGACCTCTGACGGCGGCGATCTAGGGGCGGATCGCCTGTCCCGCGTCACCGACCGCTGGCGCGTCCGCCGTCATCGGGGTCGATCTGGTGCGCAAGCCGGGTTGTGGGTGCGGGGCGCGGACCGCTGACGGTGACGACGTGGGGATGGGTGGCCTGTCTCGCGTCACCGACCGCTGGCGTGCCCGCCGTCATCGGGGTCGATCTGGTGCACAAGTCGGGTTGTGGGTGCGGGGCGCGGACCGCTGACGGTGACGACGTGGGGATGGGCGGCCTGTCCCGCGTCATCGTCCGCTGACGGCGGCGATGTGCGCGCGGGCCGCTTGTCCCGCTCTTGAGGGCGCGCTCGGCCTGCGACGGCATCGCGCGTCGCTGGTGCAGGCTCCAGCGCGGACGTTGTGCCGGCGCGGTCGGCGTCACGGTGGGCGTGGGCGGGCCGACGGTCTGCCGGCCGGCCGCGCGGGAGTCCGCATCATGGTGGCGGTCGTCAGGCTGGGCGGCATCGGCCGGGGAATCGGCCTCGTGCCGCCGTGCCGTGCGCGGTGCCCAGGATTGGTTCGGACGCGTTCCGGCGCGCCGGGGGTCAGTCGCCGCAGGTGGTTGCGGCGCGGTCGTTGCCGCGGGTCGAGCCAGACCGGCGGGACGAACTCGGGATGGCCGTCGCCGGCGAGCCGGACCTGCCAACCGTGGTGGTGCACCTGCCGGTGGTGGTGACGGCAGAGCAGCACCGCGTTGGCCAGGCTGGTGTCGCCCCCGTCGGACCAGTGACGCAGGTGGTGGCCCTCGCACCAGCGGGGCGGGCGGTCACAGCCCGGAAAGGCGCAGCCGCCGTCGCGTACGACAAGCGCGCGCCGCAGCGCCCCGGAGACGAGCCGGCGTTGCCGCCCCACGTCGAGCACCTGACCGGCACCGCCGAGCACGGCGGGCAGCAGCCCCGCGTCGCAGGCCAGTCGACGGACGGCCTCGGCCGTCAGCGCCAGGCCGGTGTCCAGGGTGCCCGAGCCGAGTTGCCGGGTGAGGCTGTCGTAGGACGTCGTGACGACGAGCTGTGCCGGTTCACCACCGTGATCGGGCAACTCGCCGGTGCGCAGGGCCAGCCGGCAGACGTCGCCGAGCGCGTCGTGCCGGCGCTGGCCGGGTGAGCGGGGATCGTCCGGCCCGGACGGCGCGGTCAACGGCTCGATGGCGGCGCGCAGCAGTGCCGCCGTCTCGGCGTCCAGGCTGCCGGTGAGCCGAAGGCGCCCGTCCCGCAGATCGGAGAGGGTGAGGTGGCGGTCGCGGGCCGCGCGCGTGGCCTCGGCCTCCAGGGCCCGACCGGCGGCGGCCTCGGCGACCTCCGGGGCGACGTGGTCGAGGACCCTGCTGCCCAGCTTGCGGAGCAGGCCGGGTTCGAACTCGCCCGCCCACTCCACGAGCAGGTCCACCGCCTTGTCGGCGGCGGTCGGGCCGGCTTCCGCCCGCACGGTCGCGGTGGTTTCGGCGATCACGCGGGCCTGCTCCGCGTCGACGCGGCCCTCGGCGAGGGCATCGCGAACGGCCGGTGGCCCGTCGTCGAGCGCGGCGGCGAGGTCGACCAGTCGGCGTGCGGCCGGCACCGTGAGCCGTAGCCGGTCGCGCAGCCAGACCGCGGTCGACGTCGCGCCTTGGGCGACCGCGAGGCCCCGCCCGTCGAACTCCCGGATCAGGGCCAGCTTGATCGCCGCCAGCCGTTGCTCCAGCCGGTGCGCGGTCTCGAGCGCTTCGACGAGCTGCTGCTCGGGCATGGCCCCGGCCGCCGCGTCGCGGCACGGCCAGATGGCCGTCTCGGCCCGCGCCAACTCGTCGATCACCCAGACAGAATGGAACAGGTGTACGACGTTCTCGGCCCCGTGCGGCCTCCGCCATCGGCGTCGAGTGAGGAAGGGTGATGTGCTCCCGGCCCGGCATCGGCCGCCCCTGCGACAGCCCGGTGCGTCCCGCCGCCGCTGCGGCCTGGTGCGGCCTTCGGTTGCGGCCTGCCGTTGCGGTAGCGGGTGGGTCCTGCGGTCGCGGCGGACCGGGTTCGGCCGGCGGCTGCGGTCGCCAGGTAGATCCCGCGCTCGCGGTAGCCGGGTCCGGCCTACGGCTACGTTGGCGGGGTCGCGGCCTGCGGTTGCGGCGGCCGGGTTGGTCCGCGACTGCGACAGCCCAGTTGGTGCCCCGTGCTGCGACAGCCCGGTGGTGGCCGCTGCGGCAGCCGGTGGAGCCTGCTCCTTCGGCTGCTCCGATGGGGCCTGTGCTTGCGGCGGCGGATTGGTCCGCGACTGCGACAGCCCAGTTGACGCCCCGTGCTGCGACAGCCCGGTGCTGCTTCCTGCTGCGGCAGCCCGGTGGTGGCCGCTGCCGCGGCCGGCGGAGCCTGCTCCTTCGGGCTGCTTAACTGTGGGGCCTGTGGTTGCGGCGGCCGCGTTTGGTCCGCGACTGCGACAGCACGGTGGTGCCCCGTGCTGCGACAGCCCGGTGGTGCCTCCTGCTGCGGCAGCCCGGTGGTGGCCGCTGCTGCCGCATGGTGGTGGCCGCTGCCGCGGCCGGTGGAGCCTGCTCCCTCGGGCTGCTCCGGTCGGGCCTGTGGTTGCGGTGGCGGGGTGGGGCCTGTGGTCGGTGGGGCCCGCGGTCGCGGTAGCCGGGTGCGGCCTGCCGCCGCGGTAGGTCGGCTGCGACCCCCCGTCGCGGTAGCCCGTTGCGGCCCGCCTGTCTGCGGCAGGCCGGCGCGGCGTTGGCGAACGGGCTGCTGGGGTCCCGGGCCGGGGCCCGGGACCCGTCGTTCGGGGCGTGCGTCGATGCTCCCAGCCGCGCTGCGCCGGGCCCCGGCGGCGACCGGCGGCGTTGCGGATTCGCCGGATACAGCGCCGGCATGCGGGCAAATCCGCGCCTTACCGGATCGCCGCCTGGACCCCGGCTCGCCTCGGCCAGGATCTCGACACGTGCCCTAGAAGGTGTGTTCGGCGGCGGGGAAGTCGCCGCCGCGGACCTCGTCGGCGAACCGGCGGGTCGCGTCGGTCAGGGTGCCGGCCAGGTCGGCGTAGCGTTTCACGAAGCGCGGCGTCTTGCCGCTCCGCAGGCCGGCCATGTCCTGCCAGACCAGGACCTGGGCGTCGGTGTCCGGGCCGGCGCCGATGCCCACGGTCGGGATGCGCAGCTCGTGGGTGATCCGCTTGGCAACCTCACCGGGCACCATCTCCAGCACCACCGCGAAGGCGCCCGCCTCGGCCACGGCCCGGGCGTCGGCGATCACCTCGTCGGCCGCGTCGCCCCGCCCCTGCACCCGGTAGCCGCCGATGGCGTGCTCGCTCTGCGGAGTGAAGCCGATGTGCGCCATCACCGGGATACCGGCGCCGGTGATCGCGGCGATCTGCGCGGCGCAGCGCCGCCCACCTTCCAGCTTCACCGCGTGGCAGCCGCCCTCCTTCATGAACCGCACCGCGGTACGCAGTGCCTGCGTTGGCCCCTCCTCGTACGACCCGAACGGCAGGTCGCCGACGATCAGCGCCTGTCGGGTCGCCCGGACCACGGCGCGTACCAGCGGAAGCAACTCCTCGGCGGTCACCGGGACGGTCGTCTCGTAGCCGAAGACGTTGTTCGCCGCCGAGTCGCCGACCAGCAGCACGGGGATCCCGGCCTGGTCGAAGATCGACGCCGTGTACTGATCGTACGAGGTGAGCATCGGCCACCGCTCGCCGCGCTCCTTGGCGGCGATCAGGTCGCGGGTGCGGACCCGCCGGGTCGCCGGCCCCCCGTAGAGGGCGGTCACCTCGGTCGGGGTGGACTCCGCCATGACTCTCTCCTTCCTCGAGGCCGCGTGCGCGGTCCCCGGGTTCCGCCGCGATCGTCGCACCGGACGACCGGGCGGCGGCAGGGCGAAGTGGAGGATTTCACTCCCCGACCCCGGCGCGCCGGCGACCGGACCGGCTCGCCCGGCGACCGGGACCAGCTCACCCGGCGACCGGACCGGCTCGCCCGGCGACCGGGATCAGCCCGGGGAGCCCCCCGACCCGCCAGCGATCGGGACCAGCCCGGGGAGACCACCGACCCACCGGCGATCGGGACCAGCCCGGGGAGCCTCCCGACCCGCCGGCGATCGGGACCGGCCCGAGAAGACCCGCCGACCCGCCCGCCGTCGGGGCCAACCCCGGGCCAGCCCGGGGAGGCCACCGACCGCCGGGAGAGAAGCCGCCGGTCAGACCTTCTCGCGCCAGCGGTTGGTGATCGGCAGCCGCCGGTCCCGGCCGAACGCCTTCATCGAGATCTTCGTGCCCGGCGCCGACTGCCGGCGCTTGTACTCGGCGGTATCCACCATCCGCAGCACCTTGTCGACCACCGCCGGGTCGTGGCCGGCCTCGACCAGGCCGTCGCGGCCGAGGTCCCCGTCGACGTAGCCGATCAGGATCGGGTCGAGCACGTCGTAGTCGGGCAGCGTGTCACTGTCGAGCTGGCCCGGGCTCAGCTCCGCGCTCGGCGGCTTGCCGATCGAGCTCTCCGGGATCGGGGCGGTCTCGCCCCGCCGGGCGGCGTCCGCGTTGCGCCACTTGGCCAGCCGCCAGATCAGCGTCTTCCAGACGTCCTTGACCGGGTTGAATCCGCCGACCGAGTCGCCGTAGAGCGTCGAGTAGCCCACCGCCAGCTCGCTCTTGTTGCCGGTGGTCAGGACCAGATGGCCCTCCTGGTTCGACAGCGCCATCAGGATCACCCCGCGGACGCGCGCCTGGAGGTTCTCCACCGTCACACCGGAGAGCGTCATGTTGGCCAGGAAGGTGTCCACCATCGGCTGGATCGGCTCGACCCGGTAGTCCAGTCCGGTCCGCTTGGCCAGGTCCGCCGCGTCCTCCCGGGAGTGCTCGGACGAGTGCTGGCTGGGCAGCGACACCCCGACCACCCGGTCGGGCCCGAGCGCGTCGACGGCCAGCGCGGCCACCACGGCGGAGTCGATGCCGCCGGAGAGGCCGAGCACGACCGACGGGAAGCGGTTCTTGCTGACGTAGTCGCGCAGGCCCAGCACGAGCGCCTGCCAGACCTCGGCCTCGTCGGCCACGGGCTCGATCAGCCCGCCGACCGCCGCCGGGCCGGCCGGCGCCGGAAGGCTCTCGCTGATGGTGCCGCGGTCCACTCGCAGGCCGTCGGCGATCTGGGCGTCGTCGCCGACGGGCTCCCCGGCGGCGGGCAGGTCCAGGTCGTGGACGAGCAGGTGCTCCACGAACTGGGGGGCCCGGGTGAGCAGCGTGCCGTCGGCCGCGACGATCATGGAGTCGCCCTCGAAGACCAGCTCGTCCTGGCCGCCGATCATGTTGACGTACGCGATGGCGGCGCCCGCCTCCGCGGCCCGCCGGCGGACCAGCGGCAGCCGGATGTCGTCCTTGTTCAGCTCGTACGGCGAGCCGTTGATGTTGACGACGAGCCCGACGCCGGCCTGCCGGGCGGCGGCGAACGGGCCGCCCGCCTGCCACAGGTCCTCGCAGATGGTCAGGGCCACGTCCACCCCGCCGATGCGGACGACGGTGAGCATGTCGCCCGGCACGAAGTAGCGGTCCTCGTCGAAGACGCCGTAGTTGGGCAGGTGGTGCTTGAAGTAGGTGGCCGCCACCGCGCCGCCGTGCAGCAGGGCGGCGGCGTTGCGGGCACCGCGCCCCGGTTCCGCGTCCGCGCTGACCTGCGGCGGGCCGTCCGCGTCGAGGTAGCCGACGACGACCGGCAGGTCGCCCAACCCGTCCGCGGCCAGGTCCGCGGCGAGCCGGTCCAGCGCCGCCCGGGACGCCGCCACGAAGGACCGGCGGAAGACCAGGTCCTCCACGGGATACCCGGTCAGCGCCATCTCGGGGAACAGGACGAGCTGGGCGCCGGCGTCCGCGGCCCGGCGGGTCCAGTCGCGGATCAGCTGCGCGTTGCCGGCGATGTCGCCGACGGTCGGGTTGACCTGGGAGAGGGCGAGACGCAGGGTGGGCATGCCCTCATCTTGCCCCAGCGCCGGGGGGGCGACATCTTCGGCGGGAGAGACCCCGGACACCCGGTCGCCGGGGTGCGGCCCACGGAGGCGGGACAGCGGGGGACGGGCCCCGGATGGTCGCGTAACGTCGGCGTAACCAGACCCGTGGAGACTGGTCGGTCAGGCCGCACCGGCCCGGCCGGGTGCCGGACAGAGTGTCACGAGGGGTGGAAGTGGACCGTCAGCAGGAGTTCGTCCTCCGTACGCTGGAAGAGCGGGACATCCGGTTCGTCCGGCTGTGGTTCACGGACGTGCTCGGCACGCTCAAGAGCGTCTCGGTGGCGCCCGCCGAGCTGGAGGCGGCGTTCGAGGAGGGCATCGGCTTCGACGGCTCGGCCATCGAGGGCTTCGCCCGGGTGTTCGAGTCCGACATGGTGGCCATGCCCGACCCCACCACCTTCCAGGTCTTCCCGTTCGAGGGCGGGGTCAGCGGCGAGAGCGCCCGGATGTTCTGCGACATCCTGCTCCCCGACGGCAGCCCGTCCTGGGCCGACCCGCGGCACGTGCTGCGCCGGGCGCTCTCCCGCGCCGCCGACAAGGGATTCACCTTCTACACCCACCCGGAGATCGAGTTCTTCCTGCTGGAGGACGGCCCGATGGACGGCTCGGTGCCGGCCCCGGTCGACACCGGCGGCTACTTCGAGCACACCACCCACGCGGTCGCGCGGGACTTCCGCCGTCAGGCGGTGCTGTCGCTGGAGCGGATCGGCATCTCGGTCGAGTTCAGCCACCACGAGGTGGCGCCCGGGCAGCAGGAGATCGACCTGCGGTACGCCGACGCGCTCACCACCGCGGACAACATCATGACCTTCCGGCACGTGGTCAAGGAGGTCGCGCTCTCCACCGGGGTGCAGGCCAGCTTCATGCCGAAGCCGTTCACCGACCAGCCGGGCAGTGGCATGCACACCCACCTGTCGCTGTTCGAGGGGGAGCGCAACGCCTTCCACGACGGCGGCGACCCGATGAAGCTCTCCAAGGTGGCGAAGTCCTTCATCGCCGGCCTGCTGGTGCACGCCCGGGAGTACACCGCGGTCACCAACCAGTGGGTCAACTCCTACAAGCGGCTCTTCCCCCTGGCGCTGCCGGACCGGATCACCGAGAGCCCGGCGTACGTCTGCTGGGGTCACCTCAACCGGTCCGCGCTGGTCCGGGTGCCCGCGTACGGCAAGCCGAACTCGGCCCGGGTCGAGGTCCGCTCGCCGGACTCGGCGGCCAACCCGTACCTGGCCTTCGCGGTGCTGCTCGGCGCCGGCCTCAAGGGCATCGAGGAGGGCTACGAGCTGCCGCCGGGGGCCGAGGACGACGTCTGGTCGCTGACCAGCGCCGAGCGCCGGGCGATGGGGTACGAGGCGCTGCCGGAGAACCTCGCCGAGGCGATCGACGTGATGGCCGGGTCCGAACTGGTCGCCGAGGTGCTGGGCGAGCACGTCTTCGACTTCTTCCTGCGCAACAAGCGGGCCGAGTGGGAGCAGTACCGCCGCGAGGTCACCCCGTACGAGCGGCAGCGCTACCTGTCCCTCTGAGCCCGGCGCCGCCCGCACTGCCGCCCGCACCCCGGGCGTATCCCTCCCCACCGGGGCGGGACACCACCTCCCGGTGCGGAGCGGTCACGCGCGGGGCTGCCGGGGTGGCGCGGGGCCGCTATCGTCTCGATCACCGCGCCGGCACCCCGCCGGGCGCAGGAGATCGGGAGGCAGTCGGTGCTGGAGGATCTGCTCAGCGGGGCCTGGCAGAGCGTCGTGTTCGGGGTCGTCGGGGTCGGCCTGTTGGCGGCCGGCTTCCTCCTGGTGGACCTGCTGACACCCGGCAAACTGCGGGACCTGATCTGGGTGCGGCGCAACGGGAACGCCGCCCTGCTGCTCACCGCCAACCAGCTCGGCATCGCCGCGATCGTCTTCACCGCGATCCTGACCAGCTACAGCGACTTCGCCAAGGGGCTGGCGTCCACGGTGCTCTTCGGCCTGCTCGGGCTGGCCATCATGGCGCTCGCCTTCTTCGTGCTGGATCTGCTCACCCCCGGCAAGCTGGGTGAGATCATCTGCGCCGACGAGCCGCACCCGGCGGCCCGGGTGAGCGCCGCCACCCACTTCGGCGCCGCGCTGATCGTCTGCGCCTGCATCGCCTAGCGCCGCCCGCCAGCCAGCCAGCCCGGCAGCCCGGCAGCCCGGCAGCCCGGCAGCCCGGCAGCCCGCCAGCCCGCCAGCCGCCGGTGTCCCGCCGGCGGCTGCCTACCTCGAGTCGGCGGTTCACGTCGTACCCCCGGCCTAGTTTGACGGCGTGAACCGGACCGACCGCCTCTACGCCCTGGTGGAGGAGCTGCGGGCGGTGTCGCCGCGCCCGCGCAGCGCCCGCTGGCTGGCCGCCCGCTTCGAGGTGAGCAGCCGCACCATCGAGCGCGACATCGGCGCGCTCCAGCAGACCGGGGTGCCGATCTGGGCCGAGCCGGGCCGCACCGGCGGTTACGTGCTCGACCGTGCCCGCACCCTGCCGCCGGTCAACCTGACCGCGGGCGAGGCGGTGGCGATGGCACTGGCGTTGCACCGGCTGCGCGGCACGCCGTTCGCCGCGGCGGCCGGCAGCGCGCTGCGCAAGCTGGTCGCCGTGATGCCGGCGGCCGACGTCGCGGAGGCGCACCGGCTCGCCGGCCGGGTGCACCTGATCGGCGACGGGCCGGTGACGCCCGTCCCGGCCCCCGTCGCCGACGCGGTCGCCGCGCGCCGGGTGCTGCGCATCCGCTACGCGGACCGCGGCGGCGCCGACTCGTCGCGCGACGTGGAGCCACTTGCCTACCTCGGCAACTCCCGACACTGGTACCTGCTGGCGTGGTGCCGGCTGCGCGGCGGCGTCCGCGCCTTCCGCGCCGATCGCATCCTCTCGGTCCACTCGCTGACCGAGACGGTCACCCGGGAGCTGCGCCCCGACGACCTCGACATCCCCCACGAGCGGGTGCGCCCGCTGAGCCTGGTCTGAGGTCTGGGCACGGCGGGCTCCGGAATCCACCTGAACCTTCCGGGAAACGCCGACAGCACGGTGTCGCCGGCGGGGCCGAGGCTGACTCCTGACGGCGCCGGCCGAGCGGCCGGCGCGTGACAACGGGAGGCCACGAATGACCATCAGCAACGCCGTCACCTGGTTCGAGATCGGTACGGAGCGGCCGGACGAGGCCCAACGGTTCTACGGGGACCTGTTCGGCTGGACCTTCAGCGAGGAGGGCGCCGGGGAGGCGTACCGGACGACCGAGGGCGGCGCCGGTGCGGGCATCGGCGGGGCGATCCGCGGCACCGGCGGGACCGGGCCGAACTACGCGATCTTCTACGTGCAGGTGGCCGACGTGGCGGAGACCTGCCGGCGGGCCGAGGCGGCCGGCGGCAAGGTGCTCGTGCCGGCGAAGACGAACGACAACGGGCTGAGCTTCGCGCACCTGCTTGACCCGGCCGGCAACCACGTCGGCGTCTTCACGCCCCCGGCCGGCTCCTGATCGACTCCAGGACGGCGACCCGGCGGTGTCCGGGACACGCCGATCCCGCCAGGTCGCCGCAGCGGAGTCGATCACGAAGCGGCCGACGCCGGGCGGCGCCCCGAGCGGCGTGGACCGACGCCGCTGCC